>JAJEEH010000027.1 GCA_022821105.1 Acidimicrobiia bacterium | reverse complement strand
CGCAGTGGTGCTGTTTCCCGCCGAGACGGTCGGGCCGGGCCGTGTGAGGATCGACCAGCCTCCCACCCTTCAGATGGGCGAGCTCGACGGAACTCGCACCGATCGACTGGATCAGGTGTCGTCGGCGCTGGGGCCGGGCATCGACATTGCGATGAGCGACAACATCTGGGGGGCCATCTGGTCGAAGCTGGTGATGAACTGCATGAGCAACCCGGTGAACGCCGTGCTCGGGGGCCGGGCTCGGGACTGCCGGGAGCAACCCGGTCCCCGGCGGGTGAGCCTGGCCTGCGGGTCCGAAGCAGTGGCGGTCGGCCAGGCTTCAGGCCACACCATCGAGCCGGTGAGCGGTATAGATGCCCAGCGCATCCTGATCGGGGGCGCGGGCGGACCAGGTGCCGCCGAGCTGGCCGCCGATTGGGAGGCCACCGCGGCCGAAGTGGGCGAGGTCAAGGGGTCGCTGCCCACCGACATCGAGCGGGGCCGCAAGACCGAGATCGACTCCTTCAGCGGGTTCGTCAGCCAAGAGGGGATGCGCCTGGGTATCCCCACGCCAGCCAACGACGCGGTGTACAGGATGGTGGTTGAGATCGAGTCCGGGGCGAGGGCGCCCGGCTCCCAGAATCTCGAAGAGCTGCTTAGAGTGCTGGGCTAGCGGCCCTGCCAGCGGGGAGGGCGCTTCTCGGCGAAAGCCCGGGGGCCCTCTTGGGCGTCGTCGCTGGCGTACACCGGCTGGTAGATCTCGTCGGCAACGGCGGCCGCCTCGGCCGGAGGCAATCCGGCGGTGGACCTGACCATGGCCTTGCCGGCGCGCACGGTGAGAGGCGCGTTGGCCGCGATGGCGGCGGCAAGTTCTGCGGCTGTCGTCTTCAGCTCGGCGGCGGGCACAACCCGGTTGACCAAACCGAGCTCGTAGGCCCGCTGGGCGCTGATCGGCTCGGCGGTACACAGCAGCTCTATGGCCGCTCGGGGTGGTATCAGCCAGCCCAACTGGGCGGCCCACGGCGAGCCCCGACCCACCTTGGCCTCGAGGATGCCGAAGCGGGCGTGGTCGGCGGCCACACACAGATCGCACTGCATGACCAGATTGAAGCCGAAGGCATAGGCCACGCCGTTGACTGCGGCAATGACCGGCTTGGTGACTCCGCCGTCGGCCAAGCGGCCCCCGACGAAGTGGGAGGGAAGCCCCCGCTCGGCTCGGGCCGCCATCTCCTTCAGGTCGGCGCCGGCTGAGAAGGCGGCTTCGCCGGTGCCGGTGAGCACGGCCACCGCCACGTCATCGTCGGACTCGACCCGGTCCCAAGCTTCGGCCAAGCCCTCCGAAACCGCCTGGTTGATGGCGTTGCGGGCCTCGGGGCGATTGATGGTCACCCACGCCACCCCATCTCTGACCTCGAACAGGACCGCGTCAGCGGCCGGTTGGTCAGCCATCTAGCACCGCCAGGGCCAGGTAGTGGTCGTCGGCGTCGTCCAAGTGCTCCAGGGTCCAGCCCCCCTCCGCCAGCAGCGGTCCGATGCGGTGGGGGTCGATGTTCATGTCGTGGGCGTGAGCCCCCCGATCCTTGTGGCGGGCGGCCAAGGCCAGGCGGCCGATGGGGTGGAACACCCCCAGCCTGGCGCCGGGCTGGGCCGCCCGGGCCATCTCGCGCAGCGTGCCCACCGGATCGGGCAAGTGGGGAAGCAGCCCCGCAGCCAGGATCCCGGCCACGCTGTTGTCCTGTACCGGGAGTGCACCAACGTCGCCCACTGCGCAAACCGAAATGGCCTGGCGCCCCAGACGGGCGGCTTCGCAGAGCATGGCGGGGGTGGCGTCGATGCCCAGCACTGCGCCCTGGGGTCCAACTGCGGCCCGCATCGGGGCGAGCGCCCGTCCCGATCCACAGCCGGCGTCAATGGCCACATCGCCGGGGGACAGCTTGAGCTGGGTCACCGCCCAATTGAACAAGACGTCGTCATCGGGATGGCGGTCCTCCCAGCCGGCGGCCCGAGAAGTGAAGAACTCCCGGGTTTGCACCAAGTCTCTTGACAGGCCCATCAACCCCTCACAGAAGGAGATTCCATGAGATCAGACGGTACCGGGCAGTTGGCGAGCCGATGCGATGAGGGCTGACAACTCCGCAGCGGTGGCCGGGCCGGCCAACGAGGCGCACACCGCCCCAGAGCGATCGGCCAAAACCGCTAAGGGAACGGCGTCGACCGCGTAACGGCGGTGTAGCTCGCCATGGCGGCGGTACTCCACTTCTTGCACCGCAAGCGAGTCGTTGGCCAAGCCCTCGGCCTCCTTCACGACCGCGGCGCAAGTCGAGCAAGTCTTGGAAGTGAACACGGCTAACAGCCACTCGGCATTGGGCTGGGCGAAATCCCAGCGCTCCAGTCGGGTGGGCACTGAGTATGTCGGTGCAGTGGGGTTCGAAGGGCGGAAGCGACGATAGAGCCAGGCCACAGCCAGTGCCCCGACCATTACCCCCAGCGCGATCAGGGTGCGGGCCACGTCTCCGAGGTGTCGGGCTCTTCCAGGTCGGTTGAGGACGCAACAGTGGTTGTTGCCGTGCCCCGCGTCCCCCCAGAGCTGCGAGATCCCAGAGCAGCTCCGATGATGTCTCGGGGATCTCCAATGGGGCCTTCCTCGCCCAGCTCTACCAGCCTGCCGACCTCCTCGCCGGAGATGGTCTCGTGCTCCAGCAGGGCCCGAGCCACCAGATCAAGGCCGTTGCGGTGTTTGGTCAAGACCTCCCGGCATCGGTTCTCCTGGGCCCGCAAGATCTCGGCTACTTCCTCGTCGATGACCCGGGCCGTCTCGTCGCTGTACTCCCGGTTGGTCATCATCTCGTCGCCCAAGAACACTTGTCCCGCACTCCGCCAGGCCATCGGCCCGATGCGGTCGCTCATGCCCCACTCCCGCACCATGCGGCGGGCGAATTCGGTGGCGCCGGCCAGGTCGTCGGCCGCGCCGCTGGAAGACACGCCGAACACCAGTTCCTCGGCGATGCGCCCGCCCATGCGCATGACCAGCATGTCGTCCAAGTAGTCGCGTCGCAGGGTGTGCCGGTCTTCCTCGGGAAGGGTCATGGTCACCCCCAGGGCCATGCCCCGGGGAATGATGGTCACCTTGTGCAGCGGGTCGGCCTTGGGCAGAACCGCGGCGCACACCGCATGTCCGGCCTCGTGATAGGCGGTGATCTGCCGCTCCTCCTCCGACATGACCATGGATTCGCGCCGCTGGCCCATAAGCACTCGGTCACGGGCGTTTTCGAAGTGGATCATGCGAATCTGGTCGGATTCATTTCGCACCGCGAACAGCGCAGCCTCGTTCACCAGATTGGCGAGGTCGGCTCCGCTCATGCCCGGTGATCCCCGTGCAATCAGCGTGAGGTCCACATCGGCTGCGATCTTCTTCGAGCGGACGTGGACGTTGAGGATCTGGAGCCGGTCGTCGGCTTCGGGCAGGGGGACCACCACCTGGCGGTCGAACCGTCCGGGCCGTAGCAGCGCCGGATCCAAGATGTCGGGCCGGTTGGTGGCCGCCATCATCACGATGCCCTCGGTCGCCTCGAAGCCGTCCATCTCGGCCAGCATCTGGTTGAGGGTCTGCTCCCGCTCGTCGTGGCCTCCGCCCAGACCAGCGCCCCGCTTGCGGCCGATGGAGTCGATCTCGTCGATGAAGATGATGGCCCGGCCCATCTTCCGGGCCGATTGGAACAGGTCCCGCACCCGGCTGGCGCCCACCCCGACGAACATCTCCATGAAATCCGACCCGGTGACCGACAGGAACGGCACCCCGGCTTCGCCGGCCACCGCCCGGGCGATGAGCGTCTTGCCGGTGCCCGGCGGGCCCACCAGCAGCACGCCTTTGGGAATGCGGGCCCCGATCTCGGCGAACTTGTCGGGGTGTTTGAGGAAGTCGACCACTTCGACGATTTCCTTCTTCACCCCTTCGTAGCCCGCCACGTCGTCGAAGGTGGTTTCAGGCCGCTCGGTGGTGTAGGTCTTGGCCTTGGACCGGCCGATGGACATGATCCCGCTCATCTGTCCCTGGGCCCGGCGCTGGAACCACCAGAAGATCAAGAAGATCAGCGCCACTGGAATCAAAAGGGGCAGGATGCTGGCCCAGATGCTGCTGCGGGGGGTGTGGAACTCGAACGTCGGGATGTTGCGCCTCAGTTCCTCTTCGACTTGTTCGGGGAGCGGAACCGGCCCTGTGGTGTGGAACTTGGCGCCGTCGGCCATCGTTCCCTTGATTTCGCCGGTGTTGTTGTTGTATTCCGCTTCCTCGATCTGGCTGACCTGGGCTGACTCGACAAATGCCCGGAAGGAGATCTCGTCGCCTTTGTCGTCGCCCCGGAACACGTTGGAGAACAGCAGGGCGGCCAGCAACCCCAGCACCACGAACCACACCCAGCGGGGCATCCGGCCCTGCGTGGGCTGCTGTTGACCCGGCCCGCGCTCCTGATCTCGCCGCTCAGGCGGCGGAGGAGGCGGCAGAGGGGGAGAGGCCATTGGGCAATTCTACGAGTGGTCGGCGACAAAGTCACCATTACGCTGCCGTCCAGTGGCAGTAGCGGAGCAGACAAGAGCGCGGGAGATCCGCTGGGGTCTGCCCGATGTGTTCATCGGGGTGGTGGTTTCCTGGGTGGCCGCGGTGGTGGTCTTCTTCGTTGTGCTGGCCGCAGTCGGGCTGGATTTGGGGGGTGAAACCGGAACCGGGTCGTATGTGGGGCGCTACGGGCTGAGCGATGCCGTGAGCCAGGAGCGCAGCGATCCCGGGCTACCCCTATGGACTTTGCCAGTGGGCCAGATCGGGCTGTGGGGCGGGTTCGCCCTGACCACGCTGGTGGCCGGCACCCTGCGAGGGACCGGGGTGCGGCGCGACTTCGGCTTGTCGTTCAAGGCATCGGATGCGCCTGTCGGGCTCTTGGTCGGCGTGTTCGCCCAGATCGCAGTGGTTTGGCTCATCTATGCCCCGTTCCAGCAGTTCTTCGACTTCGACGTGAGCGAGGCCGCCCGCGAGATAACCGACCGGGCCGCCTCGGGCGGCGACATCGCCCTGGTGATGCTGGGTGTGGTGGTGGGGGCGCCCATATTCGAAGAGCTCTTCTTCCGCGGCCTGGTCTTGCGGGCTTTCGAGCGGAAATGGGGAGCGGTGATGGGGGTGCTGGCCTCATCGGCGCTGTTCGGCGCAGTGCACCTCCAACTCCTCCAATTCCCCGCGCTGATGGCCTTCGGAATCATCGCCGCTCTGCTGGTGAAGCGCTACAAGCGACTGGGGCCGGCAATCTGGGCCCACGTCGGCTTCAACCTGGTCGCGGTGATCAACCTGATCTGGCTGGCTTGAGCGGGAATTGGCCTAACTTGAGGTTGTGAGCACTGGGTTGGCAGCGAGACATTGAGGACCTGGATGCGATGAGCACACCGGGTGTTCTGATGGGGGCCATCCAGCCCTACGCATGGGGGTCGCGGGATGTTCTGCCCGGGATCATGGGCCTGCCGCCCACCGGCGAGCCTCAGGCTGAGCTATGGCTGGGGGCCCATCCCCGAGCCCCGTCGGTGCTGCGGCGCAGCGGGACAGACCGGCCTCTCGACCAGGTGATCGCCGACGACCCGATTGGCGAGCTGGGAGCGGGCACTGCCCAGAGATTCGGCGGGGAGCTGCCCTTTCTGCTGAAAATCCTGGCCGTTGAACAGCCGCTCTCGCTTCAGACCCATCCCACCCGCGGCCAGGCCCAAGCGGGATTCGATTCTGAGAATGAGCAGGGCATCAGCTTGGACTCCGAGCGTCGGCTGTACCGCGACCCGAACCACAAACCGGAGCTGATCTGCGCGCTGGAGCCGTTCACCGCCCTGTGCGGGCTTCGACCGCCGGATTCCGCCGCGGCCCTATTCGACTCGCTGGACGTCGCCGCTTTGGACCCGGCAATCAGCCTTCTGCGAGCAGGCGAGGTGGCTCCGGTGATTCGATGGCTGCTGGAGCACACGCCGGAGTCTGGTTCGGTGATCGCCCAGCAGGTGGTTTCGGGCTGCTCGAAGCCGGGCCCGTTTTCCGAAGAGCGGCGATGGGCGGTCCACATCGGAGAGCAGCATCCTGGAGACATCGGGGTGGCGATCGCCCTGATGCTGAACCTGGTCCACCTCAACCCGGGACAAGCCCTCTTTCTGGGGGCCGGAAACCTGCATGTGTATCTGCACGGTGTGGCCGTGGAGATCATGGCCAACAGCGACAACGTGCTTCGGGGAGGCCTCACCGCCAAGCACGTGGACGTTCCCGCCCTGTTGGACGTGGTGGACTGCCGTCCCCACGAAGTGCCGGTGCAGGCCCCCACCGACCCGTGCTTCACCTTCCAGACGCCGGTTCCCGATTTCAGCCTCACCCGAGTGGAGTTGGCCGGCTCGCGGCGGTTCACGCCCGATGGTCCTGAGATCGTGCTGTGCGCATCGGGGAGCGTGAGGGTGGCGGGCCACGAGATCACCGGCGGCCAAGCAGTATGGGTGCCGGGCGAAGCCGGCCAATTCGAGATGGCAGGATCAGGACTGGTGTTCCGAGCCGCCACCGGCGCCTAAAGCTGTTGGGGACAGCACTAGGGATCGCGGCGTTGGGTGAGTAAAACTGTGGCCATGGCGCTGGATCCACGACTGCTCGAGATTCTGGCCTGTCCCGACGACAAGGGGCCTCTGCTGTATTTCCCCGACGAGGACTCGCTTTACAACCCCCGCCTGCACCGTCGGTATTCGGTGGAAGACGACATCCCCAACATGCTCATCGACGAGGCTGAGACTGTGGACGAGGCCGAGCATGAGCGGCTGATGGCCAGAGCGGAATCGGAGTCCGTTCCCTTCACGTTTACCCCGTGAGTGAGTGGCACACCGTGAGCGGCGGAGCGAATTCTCAGACACGGAGCCACTAGTGAGCGAGCGAGTGGACACCCTGGGCATGTGGCCGGCGGTCAACCGGCTGCCCGAGCAGATGCTCGACGCCATGGAGCGCTCAAAGGACTTGGCCGGGCTGCCCGATCGGTCGGAGATCACCAGCGTGCTGGTGTTGGGCATGGGTCCGGGAGGATTCTCCGGCGATTTGCTGGCGGTGACCGCGGGGCCGTTCATGCCCATGCCCATTGTGGTGGTCAAGAGCTACCAACCACCGTCCTATGTCGACGAGCAGACCCTCGTGTTCGCCCTTTCCGCCAGCGGCGACACGCCGGAGATAGTCCAAGCCGCCGCCCAGGCAGCCGAGGCCGGCGGCCGGGTGGTGGCGGTGACCGGCGGAGGCCAACTGGCCCAGATGGCAACCCAGTGGGGAGCTCCGCTGGTGGAGGTGGACCCCATGCTGTACCCGCCCCGGGCGGGTTTGAGCGTTCTCACCGTGGCCCCGATGATCATCCTCGAGCAGATGGGGCTGTTCCCCGGAGCGGCCCAATGGGTGAGATTCGCGGTGGATCAGATTCGCATCCGCAGGGACACGGCCCGGGAGCCGGCCGCGGCGCTGGCCCGCCACCTTGCCGGCACGGTGCCGCTGGTCTACGGCGGAGGCGGGCTGGGATCGGTGGCTGCCCGGCACTGGAAGAACATGATCAACACCAGCGCCAAGGCCCCGGCGTTCAGCGCCGGTGTGCCCGACCTGCTCCACAACGAGATCGCCGGGTGGGGCCAGCACGGAGATCTGACCCGCCAGGTCTTCAGCATGGTGGTGCTGCGCCACGAGCACGAGCATCCCGAGGTGATGCGGGGATTCGACGTCCTCATGGATTTGATGGATGAGGTTGTCAGCTCGATCTACACCGTGGAGGCGGAGGGGGAGGGCCCGGTGGCCCAGCTGTTCGATCTGATGTACCAGGGGTCGGTCACCTCGCTGGAGATGGCTGCCGCGGTAGGCCTCGACCCGGGACCTGTTCCGGCCATCATGGCCGCCCGGCAGGTGCTGGCGGGCCGAGCTCGGTGACCCCCTGGTTTGTCTGAAGTGTCCAATACAAAAGGCGGTAGCCGGCGTGGCTGTTGAGCAAGATTTCAAGGTGGCCGATCTGGCCCTGGCGGAAGTCGGGCGCAATGAGATCCGATTGGCCGAGCACGAAATGCCCGGTCTCATGGCCCTGCGAGCCCAGCACTTCGATGCCCAGCCTCTGGCCGGAGCCCGCATCACCGGCTCGCTCCACATGACCGTGCAGACCGCGGTGCTGATCGAGACCCTTACCGCACTGGGCGCCGAAGTGCGCTGGGCGTCGTGCAACATCTTCTCCACCCAGGACCCGGCCGCGGCCGCGGTGGCCGTCGGTCCGACGGGATCCCCCGACAACCCCCAAGGGGTGCCGGTCTACGCCTGGAAGGGCGAGACCCTGGAGGAATACTGGTGGTGTACCGAGCGGGTGCTGCGCTGGCCCGACGGCGGCGGGCCGAACCTGATCCTCGACGACGGGGGCGACGCCACCCTGTTGGTGCACATGGGGGCCGACGCCGAGGCGGAGGGCACCGCCGGAGACCCCGATGAGGCCGACTCCGAGGACCTGGCCGAGATCCGCCGGCTGCTGGGCCGCACCCTGACCGAGGAACCCGGGCTGTGGACCAACGTCGCCAAGGGGGTTCGGGGGGTGTCGGAGGAGACCACCACCGGCGTCCACCGCCTCTACCGGATGAAAGCCGACGGCACGCTGCGGTTCCCGGCCATAGACGTCAACAACTCGGTGACCAAGTCGAAGTTCGACAACCTCTACGGCTGTCGGCACTCGCTGATCGACGGCATCAACCGGGGAACCGACATGATGATCGGCGGCAAGACCGCGGTGGTGTGCGGCTACGGCGACGTGGGCAAGGGCTGCGCCCAATCGCTGCGGGGCCAGGGCGCCCGGGTGGTGGTCACCGAAGTGGATCCCATCTGCGCGCTCCAAGCCGTGATGGAGGGCTTCGAGGTCAAGCGGCTCGAGGATGTGCTGGAAACCGCCGATCTGTTCATCACCGCCACCGGCTGCAAAGACGTGATCAGCGCCGAGCACCTGGGACGGATGAAGCACCAGGCCGTGGTGGGCAACATCGGCCACTTCGACAACGAGATCGACATGGCCGGGCTCAATGACATGTCCGACGTGCAGCGCACCAACATCAAGCCCCAGGTGGACGAGTACGTATTTCCCGACGGCCACTCGGTGATCATCCTGTCGGAGGGGCGGCTGCTGAACCTGGGCAACGCCACCGGCCATCCCAGCTTCGTGATGTCGTGCAGCTTCACCAACCAGGTGCTGGCCCAGATGGAGCTGCACGCCAACGCCGAGGCTTACGGCACCGACGTGGCCACGCTGCCCAAGGAGCTGGACGAGATGGTGGCCCGCCTGCACCTCGACGCCCTCGGAGTGCGCCTCACCACGCTCTCCCCATCGCAGGCCGACTACATGGGGGTGTCGGCCGACGGGCCGTTCAAGGCCGATCACTACCGGTACTGATCCCGCTGGGGCTCGAGATGCCGTCGCCGCTCGTTGAGGATTCCCCCATTCCGCCCACCATCGAGTGGATGGGCGAGCACATCCGGCTCATCGACCAGCGCGAGCTGCCCGATCAGCTCGTGCTGGTGGACGTGTACCGCGTCGAGCAGCTTTGCGAGCTGATCGTCGAGCTGGCCATCCGGGGTGCGCCCGCTCTGGGGGCGGCGGGGGCCATGGGGGTGGCGCTGGCCTCGGTGCAAGGCCGGGCCATGGCCGAGGCGGCTTCGCTGCTGAAGGCCACTCGCCCCACCGCAGTGAATCTGGCCTGGGGGGTGGATCGGGCCATGGCCGCAGCCGACCCGGTGGCCGAGGCGGTGCGGATTGCCGCCGACGACGTGGCCGTGAACCAGGCGATCGGGGCCCACGGCACCGCGGTGGTGCCTGACGGCGCCCGGGTGCTGACCCATTGCAACACCGGCTCTTTGGCCTGCGTGGGGTGGGGGACCGCCCTGGGGGTGATCCGGTCGGCCCATGATGCGGGTCGGCAACCGTCGG
>JAJEEH010000264.1 GCA_022821105.1 Acidimicrobiia bacterium | reverse complement strand
ACCGCGACACCAAGGAGTCGTTCTCAGCCGAGGAATCCGAATCGCTGCTGCGGGGTTTTCTCACCAATCGACTTCTCGATTTGGGGCTGATCTGCCGGGCCGACGACCGGGGCGAGCCGGTGATCCAGCTCTCTCCGCCGCTGATCGCCGGGCCCGACGAGTTCGAACGAATCAACCAGATCTTGCGCACTGCGCTGACCGAGGCCCAGGCCCGGGTATAGGGGGCGAGTGAGTAGATGACTGCGGTATTCGATCTCGACGACATCGACAAGGCCATCATCCGCGAACTCCAGATCGACGGGCGCCTGCCCCACGCGCAGCTCGCGCCGCTAGTCGGGCTGTCGCAGGCCGCCACCCGCCAGCGGGTCAACCGGCTGATCGAGCGGGGGGTCATCCAGGTGGTGGCGGTAACCGACCCGGTGGCGCTGGGATTGGGCTATCAAGCCCTGGTGGGGGTCTCGGTTACAGGAGACGCCCGGTGCGTGGCCGACGCCATCGCCGAGATCAGCGAGGCCGAGTACGTGATCATCGTGGCCGGTCGGTTCGACATCATCGCTGAAATCGTGTGCTCCGACAGCGATGCCTTCATGTCGGTGGTGAACGACCGCATCCGGGCCATTCCCGGCGTGGTCACCCTGGAGACGCTGAACTATCTGCGCCTAGTCAAGCAGACCTACAGCTGGGGCACCGGCTGATGAGCGACCGGGGGGATCATCAGGTGAGCGAGCAGATCGCCGCGGTGAAGCTCACCGCCATCACCAAGCGTTTCGGGTCGGTGGTGGCGGTGGACAACGTGGACCTGGAGATCGCCGACGGCGAGTTCTTCGCCCTGCTCGGGCCGTCGGGGTGCGGCAAAACCACCACCCTGCGCATGGTTGCCGGACTGGAGTTCCCCACCGAGGGCAGCCTCAAGATCTTCGGAGACGAGGCCGGCACGCTCCCGCCCAACAAGCGCCCGGTGAACACCGTCTTCCAGGACTACGCCCTGTTCCCCCACATGACGGTGGAGGCCAACGTGGCGTTCGGGCTCAAGATGCAGCGGGTGGCCAAGCAGGAGATCGCCGGCCGAGTCCAAGAGGCCATCAGCCTGGTGCGCCTCGAAGGCTTGGAGCAGCGCCGGTCCCAGCAGCTCTCGGGAGGACAGCGCCAGCGGGTGGCGCTGGCCCGGGCGCTGGTCAACCGGCCCAAGGTGCTGCTGCTCGACGAGCCGTTGGGCGCCCTAGATCTCAAGCTCCGCCAAGAGATGCAGGGCGAGCTCAAGGCGCTCCAGCGCGAGGTGGGCATCACCTTCGTGTTCGTCACCCACGACCAAGAAGAGGCCCTGACCATGGCCGACCGGATCGGGGTGATGAACGAGGGCGAGCTCCTCCAGGTTGGCACTCCCGCGGAGATCTACGAGCACCCTGTGAACCGCTTCGTGGCCAACTTCATCGGCCAGACCAACCTTCTCGACGCCTCGGTGGTGTCGAACGACACGGTGTGTCTGGCCAACGGGGTCCACATCCCCGGCAAGTCGGACCTCCCCGTCGGCACCCGGGTGGCGGTGTGCCTGCGACCGGAGCGGGCCGGGATGCACCCGCCCGAAGAGGTACCCCCCGACCAGCAATCGGTGGTGGGCCGCCTGGAGAGCGTGACCTATCTGGGCAACGCCCTGGTGTACACGGTGGTGCTGGACTGGGCTCGGCTTGAGGTCCGCCGAGAGAACCAGCCCGGCGGATACCGGCCCCACGTTGGCGAGGAAGTCGCGGTGTCCTGGACGCTCGACGCCATCTCGGTGGTGCGGGCATGACGATGGTCGCCGACCGGCCCGAGCGGCTCGAGGAAGCGGCCGTCGCCACTCCCGAGTTCGAGAAGGCCGCTGAGCGGGCCGCGTCTCGCCGGGGCTTTCTGCTGTCGCTCCCGGCCTACGCCTACCTGGTGCTGTTCTTCGCCGTCCCGCTGGGGATCGTGATGATCTACTCGTTCGCCACCCGGAACCGATTCGGCGGAACCGACCTGTCGGGCTGGAACCTCGACGCCTACCGCAAGCTGGGCGAACCCATCGTTAGGGACATCTTGTTCCGGTCGCTGTGGCTGGCCATCTTGACCACGCTGATCTGCTTGGTGGTGGCCTACCCGTTCGCCTACTTCATCGCCACCCGCACCCCCCTGGTCCGCAACCTGATGCTGGTGTTCGTGATGATCCCGTTCTGGACCAACTTTTTGGTGCGCAACTACGCGTGGCGGGTTCTGTTGGGCAACGACGGGCTGTTCACCAACATCTCCGAGGCCCTCGGCCTGGGAGAGCGGGAGCTGCTGTTCACCACCTCTGCGGTGGTGATCGGGCTGGTCTACGGCTTCTTGCCGTTCATGGTGCTGCCCCTTTATGCGTCGATCGAGCGCATCGACCTCAGCCTGGTAGAGGCCAGCCGCGACCTCTATGCATCGGGCTTCCAGACGTTTCGGCGGGTCCTGCTCCCGCTGTCGATGCCGGGGGTGATCGCGGGGTCGATCCTGGTGTTCGTGCCCAGCCTGGGCGCCTACGTGACCCCCGAGATCCTGGGCGGGGCCAAAACCACGCTGCTCGGCTCCTACATCGTCACCCAGTTCCTGACGGCGAGGAATTGGCCCGTGGGGGCGTCGCTGTCGTTCGTGCTGATGGCGGTGATGCTGGTGGCCACCCTGGTGTACTTCCGAACCGGGGGCAGGAACCTATGAGCAGCACGGTCCAGCCCCGGGGCACCACCAAGATCGCGCTAACCGCCCATTCCTGGCTGGTCTACCTGTTCTTCTTCGCCCCCATCTTCGTGCTGATCGTGTTCTCGTTCAGCGACGACCGCAACGTGGGCCGGTGGGGCGGTTTCACGCTGGAGTGGTACCAGGACTTCGTCGAGCACAGCCAGCTCCAGAACGCAGTGTGGGTGTCGGTGCGGGTGGCCCTGCTCTCCACCGTCATCTCGGTGGTGCTGGGCACGCTGGCCGCTTTGGCCCTGGAACGCTTCAAGTTCCGGGGCCGCAAGGTGTTCGACGCCCTGCTCTACCTCCCGATCATCATCCCCGACGTGACCATGGCGGTGATGATGCTGCTGTTCTTCGCCGAGTTCTTCGACATCCTCGAGTCGGTGTTCGGCTGGGACGCCCAAAAGGGACTCGGCTCCATCACCATCAGCCACATCGCCTTCAATATCAGCTTCGTGTCGGTGGTGGTGCGGGCCCGACTGGCGGGCATGAGTGAGGTGTTGGAGGAGGCCGCCTTAGACCTCTACGCCACTCGGTGGAAGACGTTTCGCTACGTAACCTTCCCCCAGATCGTGCCAGGGGTCGCCGGAGGGGCACTTCTAGCCCTCACCCTGTCGCTCGACGATGTGGTCATCACCCAGTTCGCCGCCGGCCCCGGCGCCACCACCCTCCCGGTGTTCGTGTTCGGCCTCATCCGCCGGGGGGTCACGCCGCTGATCAACGCCACCTCGGTGCTCATGCTGACCGCATCGGTCATCCTCGTCGCCCTGTCGCTGGCCTTCCAGCAGTTCAGCGGCCGCGGCGGCCGCCCGTCGCTGCGCGCCGCCCGCCAAGCCGTGTCCGCTCCACCCACAACCAACACCCAAATCAAAGAGGGGATATACCAATGAGAAACAAGAAACTGTTCTGGCTGCTCTCTGTGCTTCTGGCCTTCGCGCTGGCAGCCGCAGCGTGCGGCAACGACGACGATGACGGAGGTGGGATCGCCGACTGCGAGGTGAACGAGACCGACGGCAACCTCAACATCTTCAACTGGGCCGAGTACATCGACGAGGAGCAGCTCGCCGCGTTCTCAGACGAGTTCGATGTGAGCGTAACCATGGACGTCTACGACTCCAACGAGGCCATGCAGCCCATCGTGGCCGCCGGCAACTCGGGCTACGACCTGATCGTGCCGTCGGACTACATGGTGGCCATCCTCATCGCCGGCGGGACCGTCCAGCCGTTGAACAAGGACGCCATTCCCAACATCGCCAACATCTCAAGCGATTTCCGGAACCTGATCTACGACCCGGCGGGCGACTACTCGGTTCCCTATCAGTGGGGCACCACCGGCATCGCGGTGGACACCGAGGCGGTGGGCACCGACTTCCCCCGCACCTGGGGTCTGATCTTCGATCCGGCCATCGCCGATGAGCACAGCGGCTCGATCTCGCTGCTCAACGATCCCCGGGAGACGATCGGCGCAGCCCTCAAGTATCTGGGCTATTCGCTGAACTCCACCGACGAGGGCGAGCTGGAAGAGGCCACCGATCTGGTGGCCAGCGCCCGCGGCCGCCTGGCGGCGTTCAACACCGACTCGGCCGATGAGTTCCACACCACCGGTGAAACGGTGATCGCCCACGGCTACTCCGGGGATATGTTCACCCAGTTCCTGGAGACCGACGACCCGTCGCACTACGTGTACTTCGTGCCCGACGAGGGCGGCACCCGCTGGATTGACAACATGGCGATTCCGTTCGACGCTGGCAGCCCGTGTACCGCTCACACGTTCATCAACTGGCTGCTCACCGCCGAACAGGGCGCTGCCCTGTCGAACTGGAACTACTACTCCACTCCCAACGCAGCCGCGTTCGGCGGGCTGGATGAAGACCTCCAAGACTTCCTCAGCACACCCGGGGTGGCCCCGGTGGAGATATTGGAGGAGATCCAGGACACTGGCGACTTCGAGGTGAAGTTCTCCGACGCCTTCATCGAGGCCAAGGGCTGATCGCCTCGGGCCAGTAGGCGTACTGGAGTCCTAAGGTGGCAGACATGCCTCAACCCCTCGGGGGCAATCAGATGCCCCGCTTCGCGGGCATCGCCACCTTCATGCGGCTTCCCGGCCGGTCGGCGGCGGCCGATCTTGACGTCGCCGTCGTGGGCGGGCCGATCGACATGGGCACGTCCACCCGGCCGGGGGCTCGCTTCGGTCCGAGGGGAATCCGCAACGAGTCGGTGCTGGTCCGGCCCTACAACATGGCCACCAGGGCCGCGCCGTTCGACAGCCTGCGCATCGACGACATCGGCGACGTGGCCACCAATCCCTACAACCTGGCCGACGCAGTGGCCCGCATCGAGGCCTTCTACGACGACCTGCTCCAACACGATGTGATCACCGTGTCGATGGGGGGCGACCACACCATGGCGCTGCCCATCATGCGGGCCATGCGAAAAAAGCACGGCCCGCTGGGGCTGATCCACGTGGACGCCCACACCGACATCAACGACCACATGTTCGGCGAGGCCATCGCCCACGGCACACCGTTTCGCCGAGCAGTGGAGGAAGGGCTGCTCGACACCCATCGAGTTACCCAAATCGGCGTGCGCGGCACCGGCTATGCCGCCGACGACTTCGACTGGTCCCGCGAGCAGGGCTTCCGAGTAGTCCAGGTTGAGGAGTGCTGGAACCGATCACTGGAGCCGCTCATGGCCGAGGTGCGCGACAAGGTGGGCGGCGGCCCCGTCTACATGAGCTTCGACATCGACGCCCTCGACCCCGCCTTCGCCCCCGGCACCGGCACCCCCGAGATCGGCGGCCTCACCGCGCCCCAAGCCCTCGAGATCATCCGAGGCTGCCGGGGCCTCGACTTAGTGGGCTGCGAACTCGTAGAGGTAGCCCCCATCTACGACCCCACCGGCGCCACCGCCCTGACCGCCGCCAACCTGCTGTTCGAGATGCTGTGCGTGTTGCCAGGGGTGCGGTACTCAGACTGAGCGACTTCTTCTACCGGGTGTCGGCCAGGGGGGCGGTGAAGGTGGTGGTCTCGGTGCCGTTGACGAACACCCGATAGGTCTGGCCGGGGGTTAGGGAATCGCCGAAGCGGATCACCTCTTCGACCACGACCCTTTCTGCGTCGCAGTCGATGGCCCATGGGGTGGGTGGCGGGACGGTGAGGGTGATGGTGGCGTAGATGTCCGAGCCGATGATCTCGAACGACTGGCTGCCCCGGCGGACGCAGTTCTCAACGGTGGATTGGTAGTGGGATACCAGAATGATGACTTCGGGGTGGTACTCCACAACTTCGGCCCCGATCACCTCGACCTCTTCTTCCACATATTGGCGGGAATTCTCCTCATTCCACTCGCCGGTGGGGTCGGGCGGCGGCTGGACGATCACCAGCACCATGTCGACTCGGGTGGGGTTGCCCCGGGTGATTACGTCGTAGGCGGTGTCGTTGATGAAGGCCAGGCGGCCGTCGGACTCGGTGATCCGGGCTTGGATGGAATAGGTGTTGCGGGGGTTGATGTCGTCTTCGTTGTAGCGCACCTCGAACTCGATGGGCACCTGGCCCGGATTGGTGATGACCTGCTCGGCGATCAGCTCAGAGGCCACATCCATGAGAGACGTGTCCCGAAGCTGCACGGTGACAACGGCACCAGGACTCAGCGCGATCCGCTCGCGGTAGGTAACTGTCCCAATTACCGAGGCGTTGGTGTCGGGGGCTGCGGTTGGAGTTGCTGTTGCGGTCGCCGTTGTCGTCTCAGAAGGCTGCGGCGTGGTGCTAGTAGCAGTGGCATCCGGTGTAGCGCCCACCACGGCGACTGGCTCCTCATCGGCACCGCCACCGCAGCCGGCGGCAATCAGAAGAGCGAGTGCCAGACCGATGGTGGCGATCAATTGGGTCGTGCGCTTGGCCTTCATCGGCGAACCTCGCTCATGGAGAAGTCTACGGTTGGGTCGACGCCTCTTGGTTCGACCTCAATAGATGAGACGAGGCAACCGCCTGCTCAGGTTCCCGGCCAAGAGCGATTTGCTGGGAGAGCGAAATGCAACAGTATTTACTGAGTTAACAGCAAAGGACGGCGGATAAAGTCCTTGCTGGGCCGGAGCGAGGCACCCTTTACGAGGTTCTACCACCCTCGCTCCGGCTCAACAATGGTGGTCAAATGACCGATTGCAGTATAAGACGACACTGTCCCCGTGGGGCAACAGAGATCGGTTGGCACTCCGATTACGGGGACAGGGGGCGGCGGGGTAGGAAAGGGCTGGTTCGCTGGATGTAGGCGTCGTAGCCGGGGCGATTCTTCTTCATGCGGTGTTCCACCATGGGCACACCGGACACTTTGACCAGGATCCAGGTGATCATCGCCGGGGCGATCAGGCCCACGACCCCGATTGGCGTTGAAGCGGCCACCAATCCGATGCCCCACCACGCAGTGGCGTCACCGAAGTAGTTGGGGTGGCGGCTGTAGCGCCACAGGCCTCGATCCATCAGCTTCCCCGCGTTGGCCGGATCGGCCTTGAATCGGGTGAGCTGCCAATCGCCGATGGCCTCGAAGCTGAAGCCGACCAGGAATACCACTGCGCCAATCACCCATAATGCGGCCCAACCCCGGTCAGCGTCGCTGATGCCGATCATGAGGGGAAGCGACATCACCCACATGGCGGCGGCTTGCAGGCCGAATACCCGCACCACGCTGGTGAGCCAGAAGCGGTCTCCGGCGCGGCGGCGCATGGACTGGTAGCGGAAGTCCTCTTCTGCGCCGATGTTGCGAAACGCCAAATGGATGGCTAGTCGCAATCCCCATGTGGTGGCCATAGCAACCAACAAGGCAGCGCGCACGCTGTGTCCGTCGGTAACCAGCAGACTCACCCAGGCCACCACCACAAAGCCGAAGCCCCACAAGATGTCGACGATGCCGGCGTCTCGAATCGCCACGCTGATGGCCCACACCGCCAGCATCATCCCGGCGATCACCGCCGCTGCCACCCAGAAGACCATCTCCGATCAGCGTACCGTTGTGGGTTGTGGACACCACCGACCGCCACGTGCTGCTGACCTTCACCAACCCGGTGATCGGCCACGAGGCTCGGTATCACCAGTGGCACGACGTTCATCTCCGCGAGGTGGTGTCGTGCGAGGGAGTGGTCAGTGGGCAGCGCTACCGGATGAGCCCCGATGCCGACGTACTGACCCCCGAGTGGATGCGCACCCACGCCGACCGCAGTGATCTGCCAATGCCGTTTGAGTTCATGGCCGTGTATGAGATCGAAGGCGATCTGGCCGCGGCCATCGAGGCAATTTCGACCAAAGACGACTACTCCATTCGCCCCGGCGACAGCCTCGACCGCGACGCCGTGGCCAGTTGGGCCTTCACCCAGACCGGTGCCCAAATCGGCTCGGCCAGCCCCGTTGAGGTTGACCATCTCGGGATCTCGCTGGCCAATCCCACCAAGGGCAACCTCGAGTGGTTCGAGCACTGGTACACCATCCATTACCGGGAAGTAATGGCGACCTCTGGCTTCCTAACCGGGCGGCGCTACTGGGCCGCCGCCAACACCCTCACCCCCCAATGGGCCACCGACCACGGTGAGATCGGGACCAACGGGATGCCGTTTCAGCACCTCGTTATCTACGAAGTGGGCTCACCGTACGCCGAAGCCAAACCAGCGCTAGAGGAGCAGCGGAAGAACTTCACCGTCTTCCCCGACGGCGCCATGGACTACAACGAGATCATCGCCTGGCGCTACACCCCATTCGGCGACCGAGCCGAATCACTCCCCTAACCGATCTACCCTGAGGGCACCATGTCAGAAGAAATCAGAACCCTGTTGGCCCGCTACGCCGATGCGGTGTGCCGTTTTGACGCCGATCAGTGGGCGGCCACCTGGGCCACCGACGCAGTGTGGGAGATGGGCCCGATGACCAAAACTGGGCGCGACGAAATCTCAACCGCCTGGCAGGGCATGCTCATTCGCCTCGACGGCGTCATCCACTCCTACCTAAGCGGCTGGGCCGATCTAGAAGAGGACGCCGGCACCGGCACGGGGCGCTGGTACGTGATCGAGCACTTCAAGCGTCCCGATGAAGACCCCATGACCATGTACGGCTTCTACGACGACGAATATTGCCGAGAAGACGGCGAATGGAAGTTCGCCCGCCGAGCCCTACACCGCATCTACTACGGCCCGCCCGACATGTCCGGCGACTTCACGGGCTTCGGTCTCCAATAGTAAGAGTGTCGCAACCAATCTTGAAGGGGCTCAATGTCTGACAAGCTCGCCAACATTTTGAAGAAGCCAGGAAGCACGGAAGCCGTCGACCCGACTATTCGCGAATACGAGCGCCGATTCAGGCAACTCAAGAACAGCGATGCAGACAGCGGGGAAGACGACCACGAAGAGTTCAACAACCTCTACTACGACGTGGCCACGGACTTCTACGAGTACGGATGGGGCAGGTCCTTTCACTTTGCCCCCCGCGTGGCCGGGGAGAGCTTGGAGGCTTCCATCAGGCGCCACGAGCACTTCTTGGCCCACAAGCTCGAGTTGCGACCAGGGATGGTTGTGGCCGATCTCGGTTGCGGCATTGGCGGCCCGCTATTGGAGATTGCCCGCTTTTCCGGCGCCAAGATCGTGGGCGTGAACAGCAATGCGTACCAACTGGAACGTGCCCGGAAGCTGGCGGAAGAGGCGAAGCTCACCCATCTGGCCGATTTCCTGCACTGCGACTTTCTGAACGTCAATGCCCCCGACGAGTCGTTCGACGCGGTGTACGGCATTGAGGCCACCTGCTGTGCCCCCGACAAAGAGAGCATCTACGGCGAGGCCTTCCGCTTGCTGAAGCCCGGCCAGTGCTTCGCCGCTCACGAATGGTGTCTCACTGATCGCTTCGACGCTGACAATCCCCTCCACCTCAAGATCAAGAACAACCTCCTGTTGGGAACCGGGCTGACTGACCTGGACGACCAACCAACCGTTGACCATGCGCTCAAGTCGGTGGGTTTCGAGATATTGGAGACAAGTGACCTTGCGATTCCAGCCGGCCCGTCAATCCCCTGGTATCAGCCCTTGGTAACCCCGGGATTCTCTCTGACGGGACTGCGCGCGTCGGCCATGGGTCGCTGGATGACCACCCAGTCGCTACGAGTGCTAGAAGCGCTTCGCGTCGTGCCACAGGGAGCAGTTCGCGTGTCGGAAACCCTGAACATCGGCGCCGAGGGCCTGGCCGAAGCAGGCAAGCTCGGCATCTTCACCCCGGCGTACTTCTTCCTCGCCCGAAAGCCGGACTAGATCGATCAAGGAGGGTCTCAATGTCTGTCAAGCTCACCAACGTCCTGAAAGACCAGGAAGCGTCTGCTGGCGTCGATCCGGCCATCAGCAACTACGAAGACTTATTCAAGACGGCCAAGCAAGACGGGTCGGAAGTCAGACAACAGGGCTACGAGGAGTTCAACAACCTCTACTACGACCTCGTGACGGACTTTTACGAGTATGGCTGGGGCACTTCCTTCCACTTCGCCCCTGGAGTTCCCGGCGAGAGAATGGAGACGTCGCAACAGCGCCACCAGCACTTCTTGGCGCACAGGATCGGCCTCGGAGCCGGGATGGCCGTCGCCGACCTCGGCTGCGGCATTGCCGGGCCGCTGTTGGAGATCGCCCGCTTCTCTGGCGCCAAGATCGTCGGCGTCAACAGCAACGCATACCAGCTCGAAAAAGCTCGAAATCGGACGAAGCAAGCGGGACTCTCAGACCAGGTGGAGTTCCTCCACTGCGACTTTTTGAACGTGGACGCTCCCGACGGGTCATTCGACGCCGTCTACGCCATTGAGGCCACCTGCTGTGCGCCGGACAAAGTCAGCGTCTACGGCGAGGCCTTCCGTCTACTGAAGCCCGGCGGGCACTTCGGTGCCTACGAATTCTGTCTGACTGACCGGTTCAACTCCCAAGATCCCCACCACCTCAAGATCAAGGCCGATATCGAACTGGGTGGCGGTTTGCTCGACATCGACTTCATGCCAACCGTGGACAAGGCGCTGCAAACGGTGGGGTTCGAAATCGTGGAGACCCGGGACCTCGCGATTCAAGCCCGGCCGTCGATTCCGTGGTATCAGCCCTTGGTGAGTCCGGGTCTGTCCCTGGCCGCTCTTCGCAAGGCAAAAGTCGGTCGCTGGATGACCCATCACCTATTGAGAGCACTTGAGGCGCTTCGCTTGGCGCCACAAGGGTCGGTTCGGGTCCACACGACCCTCAACCTCTGCGCAGATGCCATGGCCGAGGCGGGCCAACTCGGCATCTTCACCCCCATGTACTTCATTCACGGCCGAAAGCCGGATTAGCGAGACGCTCGTTCAACCAGCCAGCCGAAGATGGGGTCGGTGGGGCGGGTGGGCATCATCTCGGGGTGCCATTGCACGGCGACCACGTGATCGCCCATCTCCACGCCCTCGATGGTTCCGTCGTCGGCTCGGGCGGTGATGGTGAGATCATGGCCCAGATCGGCCAACGTCTGGTGATGGAGGCTGTTCACCTGGGCTGAGGGGCCATACAGCTCATGCAATGTGGAGCCCTCGGCGAAACTCACCTCGTGGATGGTGGAATCGATGGGCAAGTCGAAGCGGCCGTGTTCGGGCACGTGCTGGTGCAGCGTGCCCCCCTGGTGGACGTTGAGCACTTGGATGCCCCGGCAGATGCCGAGCACCGGGACTTCGGCTTCGAGGGCGGCAGAGAGCAACGCCAGCTCTAGATCGTCTCGCTCGGGCTCGAGGGGCAGCAGCTCGGGATCGGCATCGGCCCCATAGAGGATCGGGTCGATGTCGGTTCCCCCGGGCAGGACAATCCCATCCAGGCGCTCCCCAACCGCGGCGGGGTCGACATCGATGGGAATGTGAACTGGGATGCCGCCGGCTTCGATGACGCCGCGGGCGTAATCGGCCATGTACAGATCGACATCGCTTTTGGCCATCATCTCGGGAAAGCCGCTGATCTCCTATGCCTGCTTGCGCCGGCCCGGCAGTCCAATCAATGGGAGTTTTGTGGTCACCGAATTGTTCGCTTCCAAATGCTCTTGCTGTGAACGTTAGTTTGGTTTGCGGTGGCTGCTCCGGTTCGAGACGTGGACGGCGCAATCGCCTGGCGAGAGGCCGGCGAAGGCGACATTGTGCTGTTTCTCCACGGCCTAGGGGGTTCTCGGATTGCGTGGGAGCCCCAGATCGAGGCGCTCTCCGACCGGTGGCGCTGTGTGGCCTGGGACATGCCCGGATACGGCGCGTCGCTGCCGATCAGCCCGCTCACATTCGAGGCCATCGCCGACGCCATAGCCGAGCTTCTCGACCGGCTGGGGGTGGAGTCCGCGCACCTGTGCGGCTTGTCGTTCGGAGGGCACCATGCGCTGCACACCGCCCTGCGCCTGCCCAACCGAGTCCGGTCACTAGTGCTGGCTGACACCAGCGCAGCGTTCGGGGGCGACGGGACCGACCCCGACGAATGGCGCCGAGCTCGGACCGCACCGCTAGACGCCGGGCTCGATCTGGCCGACATTGCCCACGACGTGATCGCTGCTATCGCCGCCCCCGACTTCGACGGGCCCGAGCGCGACCGGACGGCGGCGGCCATGGCCCGCATCCCCGCGGCCGGGTTCCGGGCCGCGTGCGGACTGCTCACAACCCATGACGTGCGCCACCGCCTCGGCGAGATCACCGCTCCCACGTTGGTCATGGTGGGCGAGTTGGACGAAGAGACGCCACCGGCCTATGCCGCCGAGCTCGCGGAGGGCATCCCCGACAGCCGGCTGAAGGTGATCCCGGGGGCAGGCCACCTCAGCCCTTCGGAAACCCCCGACCTCTTCAACCGCCTGGTAAGCGAGTTCTTGAGTTCGCTTCCGACCGCTCAGCCATGATGGGCTTTTGATCATCGGCGGCATCTTCGCCATGAGAGGAATCGCACCATGAGCGACTACGACCGGATCCGCGTGCTGTGGCCCGACCATCTCGGCCTGGCCCGGGGGAAGTACCTGCCCGTCCATCTGGCCGAGCAGGGTACCGGCCACTGCATCACCACGTTCGCCCTCGGCTACGACCGCAGCCTGATCCCGGCCCCCGGCGCCTATCTGCTGGAGGGGCTCCCCGACGTGGTGGCCTCCTTCGACCCCGACGATGTGCGCACCAGCTGGGAGGACGACGCCACCGGCGTGGTGGTCGGCCATCTGGACTTCCGGGGTGAGCCCTACACCGTCTCGGCCCGCCATGCCCTTCAGCAGGCCATCGCGGCGTGGGCCGACCTGGGCTATTCGCCCAAGGTGGGTATCGAGTTCGAGGCCTATGTGCTCCAGCCCGACGGCGAAGGCGGCTGGGAACGCTGGGACACTCCCCGGTCGTTCGTCTACGGCACGGGCCGCTCGGCCGACCCGACCGGGCTGATCGACGACATCACCCGCACTGCCTGGCGGTGCGGGTTTCCGCTGGAGAGCATCAACGCCGAGTACGACGAGTCGCAGTTCGAGCTGACCTTGGAATACGACGACGCCCTCAAGGCCGCCGACGAGGCGTTCTTGTTCCGGGTGTTGGCCCGGGAGGTTGCGCTGAGCCACGGGCTAGACCTCACCTTTCTGGGCAAGCCGTTCGTGGGGGTGGCCGGCAGCGGGGTTCACGTGAACTTCTCACTGGTCGACGCCGACGGCCACAACGCCTTCAACGACACCACAGCCGATGACGGACTGTCGGCCCTGGCCAAGGGGTGCTTGGCCGGGTTGGTGGCCCACCATCAGGGGCTCGTCGCGCTATGCGCCCCCACGGTGAACGCCTACCGGCGGCTCCAGCCCGCAGAGCTCAACGGCTACTGGGCCAACTGGGGCCACGACCACCGCTGCGCGGCCAACCGGATGCCCGAGGCTCGGGGGGCGGCCACCCGGATCGAGAACCGGGTGGGCGATGGCGCGGTCAACATCCACCTCGGGGTGGCCACCATCCTCCAAGCCGCCCGGCTCGGCGTAGTCAATGACCTGGAGTGCCCCGACCCGCTCACCGCCGACGGGTTCGAAGAGGTCAACACCGATGTGGGGGCGGCACCCAGCCTGGCGGTGGCCCTAGAGCACCTCGCAGCCGATCCGGCGCTGATGGCCGCGGTGGGCGACGACCTGTGCCAGAACTTCATCGCCAACAAACAGGCCGAGTGGGAGCGCTACATCGCCGCGGTGGGCGAGGACGTGCCTGGCGGCGAGGTAACCCAGTGGGAGCTCGACGAGTACCTCATGTACCACTGAGGGCCCCGGCGGGGGCGCTAGTCGGCCAGCACCTCGTCCAAATACCAATCGACAAAAGCGTGGCACTGCTTGATGTTGGCCATCTCGTGCTGGCGGGTCTCCTCCATGAGCTGGTCGAAGTCCACCCCGCATTCGTCCAAGTAGTCCTGGGGGGCCAGCCGTAGGAACGACTCCACGTGGGCCACGTCCACCTCGGGGTGGAATTGGGTTCCCACCGTGTTGCCGATCCTGATGAGCTGCACCGAGCTTTCGTTGCGAGCCAGCACCTCGGCCCCGGGGGGAGGGGTGAACCGGTCGTGGTGCCACTGCATCCACGGCCCAGGTCCGGCCGGGTTGGGGCCGTCCTCGCCGTCGTCAAGCTCGAACCAGCCGATCTCGGTCACCGGAGACACCTCGACCATGCCGCCCAGAGCCTCGGAGATGAGCTGCCCGCCAAAACAGATCCCCAACACCGGCTTGCCCTCATCATGGGCCTGTCTGATCATGTCGAGCTCTTCGTAGATCCAGGTGTCGATCTCGTCTTTGTCGGTGAGCGTGCGCACCGAGCCCATGGGCAGCAGCAGGTCGTAGTCGTCTATCGACGGGAACGGCACCGAGACGTTGGGGTAGTCGTAGTCGTGGGTCACCACGTGGATGTGGACCTCGTAGCCCCGCTGGCGCAAACGGGTGGCTATCTGGCCGGGGAGACCGTCCAGCTCGTGGGCGATGGCCAGGGCGCGCTTCACGGGCTGAACCATAGATGCACCTGGCCCGTTCCGGCGACCGCCTCGTATTGGCCGTATTGCTCGCCGGGGGCAGTGCAGGCCGCTCCGCCCAAAGCGCCCACCATGGTCAGGTAGTGGCCGAAGAACCCCTCGGGGGCGTGGGTGGAGAATTCGGGCAAGAAGCCGAGCACCCCGGCGTGATCGCCCTTGATGAGGGAGTCAATAACCCGCTCGTCGGCGGCTCTGGCCTCGGGGGTGCGCAGATGCAGCGACGGATCAGCGCCCTCATGGTCGCGGAATTGCCGCAGCGGCCAGAACCGGTGGCTCAGACCGCCGCTGGCCAAAACCACCACCCGGCGGTCCAAGTCGGCCACCGCTTGGGCCAACAGCTCGCCGAACAGCAGAAAGTCGTCCGGCTCGGCGGTTTGGCAGATGCTGGCCGACACCCAGGCCTCATCGCCTTGGAGGAACGGCAGCAGGTTGATGGTGGGATAGTGCACCGGCAGATGGGAGTCGTCGATGGCCGTGATCCAGGTGTCGTCCCGCCCGGCGGCGCGGGCGGCCCACGCCTCGGCCAGCTCCCGGTCGCCGGGCATGTCATAGGGCATCTGGCACATGCCCCGGGGCAGCTCTTCTGAGGTGAACAGGCCGCAGCGGCGGTCGTGGGAGGTCACGATGTGCTCGACGGTGGTGAACCAGTGGGTGTCCACCACCACCACGGTGTCAGCCTCCAGCGGGCGCAGCCGCTGGGCACCCAAGTCGTGGAGGCCCTGGAACAGCGTGGTGTCTTCGCCGTCATTGAGTTCCCGGCGGGCCGCCTCCGGCATCACCAGCGGGGGTACGTGGGAGATCAGACCAGCCCCGACAATGGCACCCATCAGCGCACCCGAACCGGAAGCCGCTTGATCCCGGAGATGAAGTTGGAGCGCAGCCGGTCGATCGGGCCGGCGGGCTCCAGGCAGCTCACCCGCTTCATCAGCTCTTCGAACACCAGCCTCACTTCCATCCGGGCCAGCCAGGCCCCGAGGCACAGGTGCGGCCCGTTGCGGCCGAACGCCATGTGGTCGTTGTGCTCGCGACCCAAGTCGAATCGGAACGGCCGCTCGAATCCCTCGGAGTCGTGATTGGCGGCCACAAACCAGATCACCACCTTGTCGCCCGCCCGGATCTGCGAGCCCCGCATCTCAACGTCGCGGGTGGCGGTGCGGCGGAAGTGCATGGTGACCGATCCGCTGCGCAGGATCTCCTCCACCGCGGTGGTGGTCAAGCCGGGATCAGCCTGCCACGCCTGCCAGAGCTGAGGGTGGTTCAGCAGGGTCCACATGCCGTGGGTCATGGTGTAGCGGGTGGTGTCGTTGCCCGCGGCCACCAACAGGGTGAAGAAGTTGTTGAACTCCAGGTCGGTGAGCGGGTCGCCATCGATGGTGGGGGCCAGCAGCTTGGTGATTATGTCGTCTCGGGGACAGACCCGCCGGTCGGCGGCCTGGTCTTGGGCGTACTGGAAGATCTCTATGGCCGCAGGGCTGCGAAACGGGACCATCCGGAACTGCTCGGTGTCGGTGAGGTCCACCGGGTAATCCGTGAAGTCGGGGTCGGTGTTGCCCAACAGCGCGTCGCCCCAGGCCACCAGCTTGCGGCCGTCAGTGTCGTCGGTGCCCAGCAGGCGGCCGAGCATCCTCATGGGGAGCTCCTCGGCGATGTCGTGTACGAAGTCGAACTAGTCGTTGGCCAGCGCTTTGTCGAGCACCTCCCCCACCAGCTCGCGGATGG
>JAJEEH010000014.1 GCA_022821105.1 Acidimicrobiia bacterium | reverse complement strand
TCATGAGCTCGAGGGCCCGCTCCATGGCCTCCTGCTTGGAGGCGCCGAGGTGGTAGCGGATGGACTCGGTGATCTGGATGCCCACCTTCTTGACCGGGTTCAACGAGGTCATCGGATCTTGGAAGATCATCGCCATCTGGGTGCCCCAGAAGTGCTTGGCCTCGCTCCGGCTCAGGTTGCGGGTGTCCTTGCCGTCGAAGAACACCTCGGAGCCATCGGGAATGATGGCGTTGCTGGTCAAGATGTTCATGATCGAGCGCACCAGCACCGATTTGCCCGAGCCCGACTCGCCCACGATGCCGATTGTCTCGCCCTTGTCCAGCGAGAAGCTCACCCCGTCGACCGCCTTGAGGATCCCCCGCGGTGTGTCGAAGTAGGTCCGGAGGTTCTCAACCTCCAACAGCGGACGATCAGATTCCACGGTGTTCCCCCCGATTTCTGTGGGCCGGCCCGGATGTGGCTGACATGCTAAGCGAATCACGGCCCGACTGGGAATCCCTCGGCGGACTCGGCGGGTTGCGGCGCCGGTCCCCGAGCTGTCGGCCTATACCGGTGATCCCTCCGAAGAGGCCGTACTTGCGCCGAATCTGCTCTCGCACCGACATCGGCTGTCCGAACTCGTCGAGCACCTCCTCGGGCTCGTCCCCGACGTCTTCCTTGTCCCGGTTGTAAGCGATGACCGTGGTCCCGGCCACCCAGTCCGACACCGTGCGGCGGCGGCGCTCGAAGGGCACCGTCAGGTAGGTGGCGGCGTTCACAATGATCCCGCCCAGAACCACAGGGGGCGCGATCCACGACACCCCGCCCACCAGCCATCGGGCGCCGCACCGGCCCAAACTCAGGTGGCTGCCGTCTTTGGTGCGCACGGCCCGCACCTTCATCAGATCCATGGCGGGGGTCTGGCCCTCGTTCCAGCGCAGGAACACCATCGTGTACACGAAGTGGAAGAAGATATAGCCCAAGATGGCGGCGGTGGCCCGCCCCCAGGGCTCGGGCTGCCACCGGCTGGACACGTCGTCCATGAACCACAGCAGCTGTATCACGGTGAGCATCCACTGGATGAAGAACACGGTGATGGCATCGATTAGCCGGGCCAGCGCCCGCCGCCATATTGCGGCCACCGGATAGGGCTTGCCGTCGGGCCCGGACACGATGGTTGCGCCCTCGGGGAATTCGTCTTCGCCCAGCGGGGTCTTCCGCGGCTTGGAGCGCCTCGATGAGCCGGGCCGGAGTTGTCGCTGGGCCCTCGCCTCGGCACGGGCCACCGCGGCGTGCTCGTGTGAACCGCCCCGCCCCATCATGGCCGCAACCTCATAGCAGCTCTTCAACCACCTCGGAGGGGCGGGCAATCACCGCTCGGTCGCCGCGAACCACCACCGGACGCTGCATCAGCTTGGGGTGCTCCAGCAGCAGGTCGACCACCGCACCGGCGCTCTGGTAGTCGCCGATGTTCAGCCCGAGCTCCTTGAAGTTGTTGTCCTCGCGCACCAGATCAGTGGGCTCGTTGGGCAGCAGCTCCAAGAACCGCTCCAAGTCGTCCCGCCCCAGCGGGTTCTTGAGGTATTGGACGACGTCGAACTCGACGCCCCGCGACTCGAGGATCTCGAGCGCGCCCCGGGAACTGCCTCAACCGGGGTTGTGGTACACGATGATCTCAGCCATCCCCCGACGTTACCCCAGCGCGGCAATTTGTTCTTTTCCAAGTGTCTGCGGATCGGCGGTGGGCGTACGGCACCATCTACCATGGCGTCATGCACGACCTGGTGATCAAGGGCGGTTTGATTGTGGACGGCAACGGTGGTGAGCCGTTCACAGGGGATCTGGCCATCGACGGGGACCGGATTACCGGGCTGTACCCCGGTGGCAACCCCGATTTGGAGGGCGAAGAGGTGATCGACGCTTCCGGGCTGGTGGTGACGCCCGGATTTGTGGACTGCCACACCCACTACGACGGCCAGGTGACCTGGGATCCGATTTTGGAGCCGTCGGCCCACCACGGGGTGACCACCGTGATGATGGGCAACTGCGGGGTGGGGTTCGCCCCGGTGCGTCCCGGCACCGAGGAATGGCTCATTCAGCTCATGGAGGGAGTGGAGGACATCCCCGGTGCCGCGCTGTCTGAGGGCATCACCTGGGAGTGGGAGACCTTTCCCGAGTACCTTGACGCCCTGGAGCGCAAGCCCCTGTCGCTCGACGTCGGCTGCCAGGTGCCCCATGGCGCGGTGCGGGCCTATGTGATGGGGGAGCGGGGGGCCAAGAACGAACCCGCCACTCCCACCGACATCGCCCAGATGCGCGACATCGTGGCCGAGGCGCTGCGGGCTGGGGCTTTCGGATTCTCCACCTCGCGCACCATCGCCCATATGGCCATCGACGGCGAACCGGTTCCCGGCACCTATGCGGCTGAGGACGAGCTGTTCGGCATCGGCGAGGCGCTGACCGAAGTGGGCCACGGACTGTACGAGCTCGCCCCTGCCGGGGTGATTGGCGAGGACTTGGCCGCGCCGCACAAAGAGGTCGACTGGATGCGCCGCCTGTCGGCCGCCACCGGCCGCCCGGTCACCTTCGCCCTGGTGCAAGTGGACGCCGCCCCTGAGCTTTGGCGGGAGATCATGGACCTGTCGGCCGACGCCGTGGCCGAGGGCGCCCAGCTCCACCCGCAGGTCGCCCCCCGGTGCAACGGCATCCTGATCGGGCTTCAGACCAACCACGCCTTCAGCAGCCGGCCCAGCTTCGCCGAGATCGCCGAACTGCCTCTGGAAGAGCTGGTAGCCGAGCTGCGGCGGCCCGAGCGCAAGGCGGCCATCTTGTCGGAGGAGAGCTCGTTCACCAACCAGTTCGCCGAGTACATGGGCACCCAGCTTCACCGGATCTACGTGCTTGGCGATCCCCCCGATTACGAGCCCGGTCCGGAGCGGTCGGTGGCCGCCATCGCCGAGGCTCAGGGCCGGGAGACCCAGGATCTGCTCTACGACCTGCTGTTGGAGGACGACGGCCGGGCGCTGCTGCTGTTCCCGTTCCTGAACTACAGCCACGGCAACGCCGACGCGGTGCGGGAGATGTTCCTGCACCCGTCGGGAGTGTCGGGGCTGTCGGACGGCGGAGCCCACTGCGGTGCCATCTGCGACGCCTCCATGCCCACTTGGCTGCTCACCTTCTGGGCCCGCGACCGCCAGCGGGGCGAGAAGCTCCCCCTGGAGTTCGTGGTGCAAAAGCAGTCGCGCGACACGGCACGGCTGTTCGGCCTCACCGACCGGGGCACGCTGGAGCCGGGCATGAAAGCCGACATCAACGTGATCGACCATGAGCACCTGACGCTGCACCCGCCCAAGCTGGTGGCCGACTTGCCCGCCGGGGGCCGCCGCTTCGATCAGAGGGCCACCGGGTATGTGGCCACGCTGGTCAGCGGGGTAGTGACCCGCCGAAACGGCACCGACACCGGGGCTCGCCCTGGCAAGCTGCTCCGAGCCGGAGCCGCGAGCTAGCGGCCGCTAACCGATAGCAAAGCGTCGAAAAATAACACTGGGAGGAAGAGCAGTGCTGGATCTGGTGATCGCCAACGGCACCGTGGTGGACGGGACTGGTGCCGACCAGTTCGTCGGCCACATCGGGGTCAAGGACGGCAAAGTGGCCGTGGTGGACCGCAGCGGCGGTCCCGCCCCTGAGGCGGCCAAGACCATTGACGCCACGGGGCTCCTGGTGACTCCGGGCTTCGTGGACTGCCACACCCACTACGACGGGCAGGTGACCTGGGACGACATGCTCCAGCCGTCGTCCAATCACGGGGTGACCACCGTGGTGATGGGCAACTGCGGGGTGGGGTTCGCCCCGGTACGGCCCGGCAAAGAGGACTGGCTCATTCAGCTGATGGAAGGCGTGGAGGACATTCCCGGAGCGGCCCGATCCGAGGGCATCTCATGGGGGTGGGAGAGCTTCCCGGAGTACCTCGATGTTGTCGAACAGCGCGAGCTGGCCATCGACGTGGCTGCCCAGGTGGCCCACGGCGCAGTGCGGGGCTACGTGATGGGGGATCGGGGGGCCAAGAACGAGCCGGCCACCCCCGACGACATCGAAGCCATGTACGCCATCGTGCGCGAGGCCATCGAGGCCGGTGCGCTGGGCGTGTCCACATCTCGCACGCTGGGCCACCGGGCCATAGACGGCGAGCCGGTGCCGGGCACCTTTGCCGCCGAGGACGAGCTGTTCGGTTTGGGCCGGGCACTGGCCGATGCCGGGTCGGGAGTGTTCGAGCTGGCCCCCGCAGGCGCGGCGGGGCTGGATCTAGTGGCCCCGCCCAAGGAGATGGACTGGATGCGCCGGCTGTCGGCCCACTTCGACGTGCCGGTGTCGTTCGCTCTGTTGCAACTGGAGGCCGCTCCCGATTTGTGGCGCGAGATGATGGATGAGTCGCTTCGGGCGGTTGACGAGGGTGCCCGGGTGTATCCCCAAATCGCCGGTCGTCCCTTCGGGATGCTCATCGGCTTTCAAACCAACCACGCCTTCGCCAAGCGGCCCACGTTTGCGTCGCTGGCCCATCTGCCCTTCGACCAGCTCGTAGCTGAGCTCAAGAAGCCAGCGATCCGTTCGGCCATCTTGGGCGAGGACGACCTGCCCCCCGACCCAAACGTGCTGTTCGATCAGATGCCCAGCATGGTGGCTTCGATGATCCACAAGCTGTACGTGATCGGCGACCCGCCCGACTACGAGCCCACCCACGACCGCACTGTGACCGCCATGGCTGAGGCCCGCGGGGTGGATCCGCTGGAGATGCTGTACGACCTCAGCCTTGAAGACGACGGCCGCGCGCTGATGATGCTGCCCATGTTCAACTACGTGGAAGAGAATCACGACGTCATCCGGGAGCAGCTGTTGCATCCGGCCGGAGTGTCGGGGCTGTCCGACGGCGGGGCCCACTGCGGCATGATCTGCGACGCCTCCATCCCCACCTTCATGCTCACCCACTGGACGAGAGACCGCACCCGGGGTGAGCAACTCCCCCTGGAGTGGGTGGTGAAGAAGCAGACCCACGACACCGCATCCCTGTACGGGCTGGGCGATCGGGGAACGCTTGAAGTGGGCGAGCGGGTCGACGCCAATGTGATCGACCACCAAGCGCTGACCTTGCGCTCTCCCCGGGTGGTCCACGACCTGCCTGCCGGGGGGCGCCGGCTGGATCAGCAGGCGGATGGCTATGTGGCCACCGTGGTGGCTGGCGAGGTGACCCGCAGCCAGGGCAAAGACACCGGGGCCCGGCCCGGCCGGCTGGTGCGCGGCACCCGGTAGCGCCGACCGGCCATGGGGATCGACCTGGACCGCTATCGGCTCCGCTCCGGCAACGGAGACGGCACCCCGGCCCGGCTGCCCAAGGGCCGCTATCTGGAAGAGGAATACGCCGACCTGGAGCGCCAGAGGCTATGGCCGTCCACTTGGCAGCTGGCCTGCTTGACCAGCGACGTGGCCGAGCCCGGCGACTGGTTCGAGTACCGCATCGGCGATCAGAGCTATCTGGTGGTGCGGGGCCACGACGGCGAACTGCGGGCGTTCTACAACGCCTGTCGCCACCGGGGATTCCAGCTCTGCGAGGGCAAGGGCAACGCCGACGAGCTGCGCTGCGGATTCCACGACTGGTGCTACGGCCTGGACGGCTCGCTGAAGGAGATCGTGTACCGCAAGCACTTCGGCGTGGTGGCCAACGAGAACCTGTCGCTGGCCCCGGTGCGGCTGGGCACCTGGCATCAGATGGTGTTCATCAACCCATCTCCCGACGGTCCCGACCTCGACGAGTTCCTCGACCCGGTGCCCGACACGCTGGCCTCATTCAACCTGGGGGAGCGGACCCTGACGGCCTGCTGGACCATCCCGCTGGGGGGCAACTGGAAGACCACGGTGGACGCCTTCAACGAGGCCTACCACCTGGAGGGGCTGCATCCCGGCCTGCGGGGGTTCATGGATGCGCTCAACACCACCTACGAGCTGTGGGACCGGGGCCATTCCATGATGAAGATCCCTCTGGGGATCGGCTCGCCCCGGTTCCCGGATGCCGACCAGAACGAGGTGGCCCGGGCCTTCGTGGACAACTACAGCACCATGCTGGGGCTCCAGCCCGGGGCCAAGGCCGACTTGGCCGGGAAGACCGCCCGGGACTGGGCGGTGGGCCTAGTGCGGGACCGGGCTGCCGCCGAGGGTGTGGACTTCAGCCACTACACCGACGAGGAGATCCTCGACGACTACCACTATCTGGTGTTCCCCAACGTGGTGCTGAACGTGCACAGCGACATGTTCACCATTTTCCGGGCCCGCCCCGGCGACCACGCCGGGCACTCGCATTTCGACTTTTGGCTGTTCCACCGATTGGGCGATCGGGCGGGCTCAGGACCGCCTCTCGAGATGATCCAATTCCCCGAGGGGACCGTCATCGCCGAGGTGGTCAACCAAGACCTAGACGGCATCGGCCGGGTGCAGGCCGGGATGGCCTCAAACGGCATCGAAGAGCTGATTCTGGGCGATTTCGACTGCCGCCTCGTCAACATGCACACCGAGCTGGATCGGGTTCTGTCGGTGGCCGACAGCGGCTCGCGCTAGCAGAAATCCCACCTAAACCCCCAGGTAGCCAAAGAGCCTCTGGCGGAAGGGGTTCTGCATCGATAATAATCGGTGGTTTATTCCTTAAGTCAGCGCAGTTGGGCATTTAACGCCCTATTACGCCGCCAGAGAGAGTCTGGGAGGGGGGTCCATGTCCAGTGTCGTCAGGGCCGCAATAGTGCAAGCCGCGTGGACCGGTGATCAGGAGTCCATGGTCGAGCAACACGAGAAATACGTGGCCGAGGCCGCGGCGGCGGGAACCCAGGTGATGTGCTTTCAGGAGCTGTTCAACGGCCCCTACTTCTGCCAAGTGCAGGAGACCGACTACTACAGCTACGCCGAGGCCATCCCCGACGGGCCCACCACCAAGCGGTTCCAGGAGATCGCCGCCAAGCACGGCATGGTGCTGGTGCTGCCCATGTACGAGGAGGAGCAGCCCGGGTTCCTCTACAACACCGCCGCGGTCATCGACGCCGACGGGACCTATCTGGGCAAGTACCGCAAGACCCACATTCCCCAGGTGAAGGGCTTCTGGGAGAAGTTCTACTTCCGCCCCGGCAACCTCGGCTATCCGGTGTTCGACACCGCAGTGGGAAGGGTCGGGGTCTACATCTGCTACGACCGCCACTTCCCCGAGGGGTGGCGGGACCTGGGCCTCAACGGCGACCAGGTGGTGTTCAACACCTCGGCCACCATCCGGGTCCTGTCGGCCTATCTTTGGAAGCTCGAGCAGACGGCGTC
>JAJEEH010000195.1 GCA_022821105.1 Acidimicrobiia bacterium | reverse complement strand
TGCGCCTCGTGCTGTTCTGGCCCTACGACAAAGACGGCAAGCTCACCGGAGAAGACAGCTACTCCGACGGCCTGATGTTCACCCCGGAGCGCATCACCAAACTCGCCCCCGAAGACCTCCCCACCGCGTATGTGGGATAGGAGCATCCAAGGCAACAGAATGAAGCCATGACCACCGCGTTGGAGGGGTTGCGAGTCTTGGAGCTCGGCTCGGGAGCGGCAGCTGGCATCGCCGGAATGGTTCTGGCCGAGAACGGGGCGGAAGTAGTCAAGATCGAATTGCCCCAGGGTGACCGCGACCGGGGCAAGCCGGGCTTTGCCGTGTGGCACCGGGGCAAGAAGAGCGCAGTCCTCGATTTGGCCGATACCGGCGACCGGGACCGCTTCCTTGAACTGGCCCATGTGGCCGACGGGGTGATCGAGGCGTTCCGCCCATCGACCGCCGCAAGGCTCGGCGTTGACTACGAAATCCTGCACAAGGTGAACGACCAACTGGTGTACGCCGCTATCACCGGTTTCGGTGAAATCGGGCCGTGGCGAGACCTTCCCGGCTACGAGCAGATCGTGGCGGCCAAGAGCGGACGCATGACCACCTACGAAGGTGTGCGCCCCGGCCCGGTGTTCACCCCGGTGCCCATCGCCTCCTTTGGTGCGGGGATGCTGGCCGCGATGGGGATGATGGCCGGGATCTGGGCCCGACCCCGCTTGGGCCGGGGACAGCGAGTCCACACCAGTCTGCTGCACGCTCTGAGCGTGTACGACATGACCAGCGGATACGGGAATCGCACCAACATCCCGCCGGAGCCGGGAAAGGTCTACGGCATAATGCGAGTGCCGTTCATGACTGCGCCCACCAAAGACGGCCGCTTCATCCAGATGTGCAGCCGCCAAGCCCACCACTACCGCCGGTGGCTGGCCGAACTAGGGCTGGAGGGACTGCTGGACGACCCCGATCTGGCCAATGCCCCCGACCTGTGGCCCAGCGAGGAGCGGCTGGCCGACGTCATCGAGGCCATCCGACATGGAATGGAGCAGCGGACTGCCGAGGAGTGGATGGACTTGTTCTCGGCCAAAGACATCGGGGGCGATCCGTTCCTTGCTCCCCAAGAATTCCTCGACCATCCCCAGTGCATCGAAAACGAGCGTCGCCAAGAGGTATTCGATCCTGAGATGGGTCCGACCGTGCAGATCGGCCCGCTGGGGCTGTACTCCGACGCCCCTTCAGTGATTGGACCACCTGCTCCCGGCCTCGGCGAACACACCGACGAATTGCTCGCCGTTTGGCCCTCTTACGCTTCCCCCGCCTCCGACTCGGGCCGGGCCGGCCCGTCACCCGGCCTGCCCCTGGCCGACGTGACCATATTGGACGTCGGCTACTTCTACGCCTGCCCGTTCGCAGCCACGCTGCTGGCTGAGGCAGGTGCCCGGGTGATCAAAGTGGAGCCGCCCACCGGCGATCCCGGACGGCGCAACTGGACCACCGACTACGTGAAGTCGCTGGTGGGCAAAGAGTCAATCGTATTGGACCTCAAGACCCCTGAAGGACTCGACATCCTCTACCAGCTGGTCGATAGAGCCGACGTCTTCCTGCACAATTTCCGGCCGGGGACTCCCGAGCGGCTGGGCATCGACGCGGAGTCCGTGATGGGCCGCAATCCCCGCCTGCTTTACGTATACGCCTCCTGCTTTGGCAGTCGGGGGCCGTGGGCCCACAAGGCGGGATTCCACTCGTCACCCAATGCGATTGCCGGCGCCGGGATGGTGGAGTCGGGTGAACAGAACCCGCCCCGCAACCGCACCTACGGCGACCCCACCGCCGCCCTGGCTACCGCAGCGGCCATCATGGCCGGCGTGTTGGTTTGCCGCCGCATAGGTCGAGGCCAGAAGCTGGAGACCACCATGCTCACCGCCACTGCCTACGCCGTGGCTGAGTGGGGGATCCAACACTCGGGCCAGCAAGCGCCATCGGTGGATTCAGGCCAATACGGCTTCCATGCCTATCAACGGCTGTACGAGACCGGCGACGGGTGGCTGCTGCTGGATGTGCATCGAGACCGCGAGCGTCAGGCCCTGGGCGCGGTGCTGGGCATCGAGCTACCCGAGATGCCCTCCTCGGAACTCTCAACCCAGCTAACCAGAGTGTTCAGTTCAGACTCGGCTGAGGCTTGGGAAGACCGGCTGCTGGCGGCCGGGATACCCGCGGCCCAAGCTGATCGGGGTGACTTCTTGCACAACATGCTGAACGAGGACCATGTGCGGACAAGCGGCGTGGCCGTCGAAACCGAACAACACGATCTGGGCTCGTACTGGAGGGCCGGGCCAACCATGGAGTTCTCGTCTGCCCCTACTCCACTGGCCCCCGCACTCCCCCTCGGTTGGGCTACAACGGATATTTTGGATGAACTTGGTGTCGATGATGAGGAAATCACTCGTCTTCACGATGCCGGGGTGACGAAACCGATCGGACACGGCCTACCGAGCTAGAGGACCCATGAGCGCACCTTCTGGACTTCAGACATCTGTGCTGGCCTGCATGGATCACCGATTGGATCCTCTTGCCATCCTGGGGATCAATCCCCACGAGGCCCACGTGGTGCGCAACGCTGGGGGCTATGTGACAGAGGACGCCATCCGCTCCATTTGCCTGTCGCAGCAACTCGTCGGAACCAACCGCATTGTGGTGCTCCACCATACGGATTGCGCGGCCTCCAGGCATTCTGCCGAGGGCTACCGGGCGTTGGTGGAATCCGGTACCGGGGTCTCACCGACCTGGGATGTGGAACCGGTTGGCGACCCTCGCGAGCGGGTTCTGGCCGCGATGGAGCAGCTCCGGGCATCGCCCCTGCTGGACACGGCCAACTTGGAAGGCTACGTCTACGACGTGGATGACGGCAGTCTGACCCCGGTGGAGTAGCCGCCTACCTCGACGACATCGGGAGCATCTCGTCACCGGCGATGCCCGCCGACGATTCGCTCATCGACGACACAATGGCCCCTCGGTTGTGTGGAGTGAGAATGAACTCACTGGCGGCCCGGTTGTGCTCGCCAACCACATAGGTCGGCCCGTTGTGGAGGTTGGCCAGAGCTTCATCGGCGACATCTGAGGCCTCCATTGGACTGTGGGCGCTCAAGTCAGCTCCCATCCGGCGGTGAGAGGGGGTGTCAGTGGCCCCGATCACCATGGCGATGGCCTCCACCCCGTAGATTCCGAGCTCTCTCCACAGCCCTTCGGCAAGAACCCAGTCATACGCCTTCGAGGCGTTGTACACCGACTGGTGGGTTGAGCCGGCAAACCCTGCCACCGAGCCGACCAAAACGAAGCCGCCCCGACCTCGCTCGATCAGCCGAGGGGCAAAGCGATGGGCGAACAGCGTCGTGGTGCGACAGTTCATGTTCACCAGCGCGAGGAGGTCTTCCTCGGGCCATTCGGGGAAGTAGTTAAACCGAATGGTGGCTCCGGCGTTGAAGATGACCAGTCCGACGTCGAGGTCTTCGGTCAACTCGGCCGCCATGGCCGCCGCATCGGCGTCGCCCAGGTCTACCGAGGCGGTTCGAACCTCCACGCCGTGCTCGGCTTGGATATCGGCGGCCAGAGCATCGAGCGGGCCTTGGCGACGAGCCAGCAACACCGAGTTGATCCCCTCACGGGCAAGGCGTCGGGCAAATGCCTCCCCGGTGCCCTCTGACCCTCCCGCAATAAGAGCCCACGGGCCGTAGCGTTCGGAAAAGTCAGCCGGGAGTTCCCAATTCATGGCCGCAGACTACTCACTCGGTGATTCCGTCCTGCCAGCCTGAACGGTTACGGCGCTTCCATCTCGTCGAAGGGCCACTAACCTCGCCCCGTGGATTTAGGAATCAGCGGACGACGGGCGCTGGTGGCTGCCTCATCAGCCGGACTGGGTCTGGCCACCGCAGTGGCGCTGGCCGACGAGGGATGCCGCGTGGTGATGAACGGGCGCGACTCCGATCGCCTCAACGACGCGGCTGGCGATGTGCCCGGTGCCATCCCCATCGTGGGCGACGTGTCCGACGCGGCTGGCGCAACTGCCCTGGTAGACGCCGCCACCGAGGCGTTGGGCGGCATCGACATCTTGGTCACCAATGCCGGCGGACCGCCGGGCGGCAACTGGGCCGACACCGACACCAGCCTTTACGCGGCCGCTCTCGAGTTGAACCTCATTTCGGTGGTGGCCATGACCAAGGCGGCGGTGCCCGCCATGCAAGCCCAAGGCTGGGGCCGCGTGCTGGCCATCACCTCGGTATCGGTTCGCCAGCCGCTGAACATGCTCATCTTGTCCAACACCGCTCGCGCCGGAGTCACCGGCTACCTCAAGACCATGGCCAACCAGGTGGCAGCCGACGGGGTGACCGTCAACTCCCTCCAGCCCGGCTACCACACCACCGACCGGCTCCGGCAGCTGTTCGGCGATCGGATGTCCGACCTGGAGTCGAGTGCCGCCTCCCACTCGGTGGGCGACCCAGCGGACTTCGGCCGGGTCGCCGCCTTTTTGTGCTCTGAGCACGCCCGGTTCATCACCGGCGCCGCCCTCCCGGTGGATGGCGGCCTTTACGCAGGCCTGCAATAGGCAAAAGGAGAAGACATGATCCGCCACGTTGTGATGTTCAAATTCCGAGACGATGCCGACGAGGCCCAGCGCCAAGCGGTACACGACGCCATCGCCACCATGCCCGAGGCCACCGGGGTGACCGAGGCCTACACCATCGGAGCTGATCTAGGGCTGGCTGAGGGCAACTTCGACTTCGCGGTGGTAGGTGATTACGCCGACCAAGACGCCTACTTGACCTACCGCGACCACCCCGAGCACCAGCGGATCGTCTTCGACATCATCCGCCCTGCCATCACCGACCGGGCCGCCATCCAGTTTGAGATCCCTTAGTCACCCCTAGACGGGCATGATCCCCGGAGAGGGGTATCCGGCGGTGAACCCGCCGTCGGACACGAACTCCGACCCGGTGGAATACGAGCTCTCATCGGAGGCCAAGAACAGGGCCAGCCGCGAGATGTCCTCGGGAACTCCGGCCCGGCCCATGGGAGCCATCCGAGCCGAATAGGCCTTTAGGTTCTCGTGCACCTCCTCAGGGGTCCTCTCCTCGGTGGACCCCATGTGGGTGAGGATGAAGCCCGGGTGGATGGAGTTCACCCGGATGCCCACAGGGGCCAGTTCCATGGCCGCGGTCTTGGTCATCCCTCGCACCGCCCACTTGCTGGCGATATAGGAGGTGAGGTTGTTCATGCCGATCAGCCCGTCGATTGACGAGATGTTGATGATTGACCCGCCCCCGGAATCGGTCATCGGCATTACCGCAGCCCGCATCCCCAAGAACACGCCGGTCTGGTTCACCTCGGTGACCCTCCGGTAGCTGTCCAGCGTCATCTCGGCCAATGGGGCCACCTCGGCAATCCCGGCGTTGTTCACCAGCACATCGAGGCGCCCGAAGCTCTCCATCACCACATCTATGGCCGCGTCCCAATCGTCCTCTCGGGTCACGTCAAGGTGCTGGTACACCGCATTCGGGCCGATGTCGGCAGCCACTGCGGCTCCCTCGTCGTCGAGGATGTCGGCCACCATCACTTTGGCCCCCTCCGCGGCGAACAGCCGGCAGTGAGATTGCCCCATTCCCCGAGCACCACCCGAGACCAGCGCTACCTTGTTGTCCAATCGCCCCATGCTTCCCTCCGTTTTCTAACGACAGCGGCCACGAGGGTAGCGTTTTCCGAGCGATATGACGGCCACAGCGAGCGACCCGCCACTTTCTCCCTTTCCCGAGGGCTGGTACTTCGTCGCCAGTCGCCAAGCGCTGGAAGAAAGCGCCAACCTCATCCGAAGGACCTGGATGGGCGAGGAGATCATCGTCTGGTGCGACGACAACAGCGGTGTCTGTGTGGCCAACGCCTATTGCCCGCACCTGGGCGCCGACCTAGGGCCCGACGTCGGAGGGAGTGTCCGCGACGGCCGGCTTGTCTGCCCCTTCCACGGATTCGAATACGACACTGGTGGCCAGTGCGTTGCCACTCCATTTGGTCCAGCACCCAAGGCCGCGCGGCTACGAGTCTTTGAAACCAGGGAAATCGCCGGCTTGATCTTTGCTTGGTGGGGACTAGGGGGCCGGCAGCCGCAGTGGCACCTGCCTCCGGACGAGCTGGACCAAGCTGGTTGGAGCAACCACCACATTTGGATATCCCGCTTTCCCGGCCACCCCCAGGAGACAACAGAGAATTCAGTGGACTTGGTTCACCTCAGCCACGTCCACGGCTACGACAGCGTGAGCCGCGTCGACCCATTGGAAATAGACGGGGCCTTCCTCAGGAGCCGCTTCGACTTCTGCACCACGCGGAAGATCGCCAAAGTAGGCAGAATGAGGTTCGACATCGCCGCCAACGCCCTCATCTACGGGCTTGGCTACTCGTTCGTCGAAATCCGCGAGCGCTCCATCGGCTTGGACATGCGCATGTGGATACTGGCCACGCCAGTGGACGACGATGTGATCGAACTGACCATCGTGTCGCAGGCTGGACCGATTCGCAGCCCCCAACGCAAGATTGCCGGCCTGGCCTTTCTGCCCGTGAAGCTCCGCGCCCCCATCATGAACAGGTTCATGGCGACTTTCCAAAAGCGCGATGTGCTTCAAGACGTTCCCATTTGGAGCACCAAGCAGTACCGCTCCCGCCCCCGCTTGGCGCGTTCTGACGGCGAGATCGGTCAGTACCGGGCCTATTGCGCCCAGTTCTATGCCGATGCGCTTACCGCAGCAGAATGCGAGGCAACGGTCGCCGACCAGCCTGCGGCCAACTAGGGGAGAAGGACGACGAAAGTGGCCAAGGGCAAGACTTCTAGTGCGCAGCAAAAGATCGCCATCGTCGGTGGCGGCATTTCGGGGCTCGGTGCCGCCTGGGGGCTGCACCATCAGCCGGACCGCTTCGATTTCCGACTGTTCGAGGCCCAGGAACAGCTCGGCGGCAATGCGATCACCGTGAACATGCCCCAAGACGACGGCAGCTCGATTCCCTTCGACATCTCAGTCACCGCCTGCATCCCGTCGGTGTACGACCACATCCTGTTGCTGATGAAGCAGTTCGACATCGAGCTGCTCGACACCAAGTTCAGCTACAGCGTGAAGTACGACGGGCAGATCTATGCCCACGATTTCGATTCCGAAATCAGAGAGCAGCTGCAACCTGAGATTGACAAGTTCCAACGCCTCCTGCGACGCCTGCACCGGTTCGGGTGGCTCACCAATTCCCAGTCGAAGGTGCTGAGCCTTCTCAACCCGTACAACTACGTGAGCATGGGCACGCTGTTAAACCTGGGCGGGTTCTCCGGGGACTTCCGGTACAAGGTTCTCAAGCCCATGTTCGTCAACTTCCTCATGGCCACCAACGTGTTCGACATGCCGGCATCCCTGTTCGCCCGGTATCTGGAGTTCTTCGATATCGAGTCGGCCACCCCCATGCAGACGTGGGACCAGGGAACGCAAAACGTCTACCGGCACCTGTCGGCTGATTTTCGAGACAAGATCTATC
>JAJEEH010000266.1 GCA_022821105.1 Acidimicrobiia bacterium | reverse complement strand
AAGCGTTCACGGCATCGAACATGCTCTGGGTGAACGCCAAGTCGTTGCTTGCGCTCGGTGCAACCACCGCGACGCGGAACGGAGCGGCGGGCTCAGGCGCCGCCACCGGCGTAATTGTGAATTCGGTGGCGCTGCGGGCTTCGGCGAGCCAGCCGTCGACGGTGTCGCGGTTGTCGGCGATCCAATCGGCGGCGTGGCGGTTCACGTCGTCGGTGGTGTCCTCGCCGCCGTTGTAGAGCACGTTTTGGATTGCCACGTCGACCACGCTGATCTCCACCAGCTCAAAGAGCCTCGCCGCTGACGGATTCGCTACGAGGAAGTCGTTGTTGGCCGTGACTTTGATGTCGGCAGAGTTGCGGAACAGCCAGCACGGATCGTTCGTACACACATCGGTGCTCAGCGAAGCCGGAGCGGTGACCACGAAGCCCGGGTTGTCGGTGGAACCGTCGTGCACCTTGTCGGCCTCGTGCGCCAGCCACATGGCGTTGTCACCCGGGATCAGCTGGGTGACATAACCGCTCGGAGTCCAGGTGTAGGCGATGAACGGTGTCCCGGCTTCGGCCCGGGCCACCGCCTCGGCGATGATCGCGTCGTATCCGCCAACCTCTAGCTGCTCCACTCGGTCGGCGTAGCCAGCCAACTCGATCGTCTCGGCCAAAGCCACATGGCAACCCCAGCCCTCAATGCAGCCCAGGATCTGGAGGACGCCGTCGCCGGGGTTCGGGTCGGTCGACTCGTACAGCTCGAACAAAGCGTCGTCATTCACGATTTGGTCGAACGTGGTTATCCCGTGCTCGTCCACCAGCGACTTATTGGTCATCAGCCCCTCAAGGCCGCCGGCGAGCATTTCACTGCCCACCACCGACACATGCTGGTTAACCAAAGACCCGTCGGGCATCTCGCCGTTGAAGAACGGATCATGGTTCGGGTACCACGAGTTGACCCAAAAGTCGAACGCCCCCTCGGCCATGGCCACATACGCGTTCGCCGGGGAGAGCTCAAGGTCAGCTGGCTCGCTCACGTCATAGCCGAGCTCCTCCAGCAGGTGGTGATAGATGGCCGCCTGCATGTAGCCAGTGCTCCAGTCGGCCCGAGCCATAGTCACACTCACACCTTCACCAGGCATGTCAGGGGCCGGAGCCTCCTCCTCGGGAGCGGCCGGAGCCTCCTCGGCCGGACCGGCCCCCGGTTCATCATCATCGTCATTGCCGCAAGCCGCGACAACCAAGGCAAGAACTGCAAACAGCGCGAGCCAAATCTTCCAATGCTTCTTGACAAGCATTTTTCCCTCCATTTTTTTTATCTCCCGCCTACGGAAAAATCCCCGAAGTTGGCATTTGGAACGCTAGTTCAATAGCTCCAAGGGCACAAGAGACGGAGCAGCTCACTCCGGAGCGGCCACCGATGCCTCTGGAGCCACTTCGGGCTCGTCGACGGCGACATATACCTGCGACCGACCGAACTTGGTCAGCACTCCGGCCGTGCTCGCCATAAGGAGGAACCCCGCGACCAGGCAAATGAACGCGCCCGCGCCGGTGGTGACCTCGGGATCGGCAACCCTGAGCATCGAGGCAATCCAAGCCGTGGCCACCACCATCAACACGACCCCAACGCCTGCGACGACCGCACTCCATCGGCGGCGCCTCCGCTCGTCACTTCCAAACACACCCGCCGCGGGAAGCGCAAGGCCGAGGCCCACCACAGCAAGTCCTATGGCGAGATAGCCGTACCTGCTGCCGTCGCCGACAAACCCGTCGAGCACAATGGTGCCAGCCCGTCGGGCCGCGTTGGAGATGGCACTGATCTCCTGGGCAATTTCGGCCGAGATGGACGGATCGTCTCGAGCCTGCTGGCGCAGAGCTGCGATCTGAGCCTCGATATCCGGGTCGGGGATGATGCCCGCCCCGCTGCGGCTGTCAAAGGTCCAGCCCGAAAAACCGCTGATTACGGTTAGTGCCAGGACTAAGGCAGCCGCTGCGAGTTGGCCCCGAGAGACACCGGCCGGGAGTGGCGTCAGGGCCGAGTAAGGGGCTTGCCTCAGCCACAGCGCTGCGCCGATCACTGCGACCGCTCCTCCTGCAACAGCGATCCACGGGCCGATGCCCTCGCTGTACGACACGTTGTCTGGCCCCGGCGCGGTCCAGAGGTAGGCGACGGCTGCGGCCAGTGGTCCGACTGCCAGCACAAACATGCCGTTCGAACCGAACAGTCGCATTCCTCCACCCGGTCGCCTGAGGTTGGTGAACACCGCTGCAAGAATCAACAAAGCAAAGCCAAATGCGGCTACGCCGTAAAACGATCCTCCAGAAGCGCTGAAGCCATTGAAGTTGTGCCCAGCTAGCGGGTTGGAAAGCCGGGCAATCTCATTGCCGAGATCGTCGGCCGTGGCCGCGGCCTCGTCATCAGCGAGCCCTGCCGATCCGGCAGCGGCCAGCACGGCAATACGCTGGTTCTCCAGTCGCTCGACGGCGACTGCGTGCTCGGCTGGGGGATTGTCGCTGGCCGATCGGAATTCGAAGTCGCCGGGCGATCCTTCTGGATCAACCTCTACATACTCCCAACGGCCCGTATCCACGAGGCGCTGATGGCCGGAGATTTTGCCCGAGTCGTATCCCCATGGCAGGAAGACGGCAACTACAACAATTATCGCCCCAGCGGCTGCCACCGTCAGACCACGGCGCTCGGCAGGGGACAACGAGGCGGGCTGACCGCGGGTCTTGGCGACAGTGCCGACCACCGCGGCCTCAGGCAGAAGGGCCTCCGGATCTTGGCGATGGGCCCAGGCTCGACGAACACGGGTGAACAAATTCTCCGGATCGCTGTCCTCGGATTGCGAAATGCGGTCTAGAACCACAGCCACCACGTACAGGGCAAGTCCGGATGACGCGCCGCCTTCGATGTCAAGGTTTCTGATGGCCCGGAACACGAGCAACCCGAGCCCGCCCGCACCCATGATCGCGGCGATTCCCAGCATGGAGATCGACAACAGCAGCGTCTGATTGAGCCCGGTCATCACCGCCGGGCGAGCCAAAGGCAGCTGAACGTCGGCGAGCACCCGCCACTCAGGGGCGCCGTAGGCCCGGCTGGCTTCGACAACGTCGTCGGGCACCTGTCTGATACCGAGGTTGGTCAGCCGTATCAGCGGCGGCAGTGCGAACACCATGGTCACCATCGTGGCTGGGGTGAGGCCAATGCTGAAGAAGAACACGATCGGCAACATGTAGACGAACGGGTGGACCACCTGCATTGCGTCGAGCACCGGCCGGACTGCGTTCCACACGCCATCAGACCGACCACAGAGAATGCCAACGGGGATGCCGATCACCGCACACAGCACGACGGCAACAACGATCATGCCCACGGTTAGCGCGGTTTCCTCCCAGTATTCGCCGCCCAGAAGCCCGCAGAGGGCCAAGAGGCCGGCCACGAATCCGCCGACCTTTACGTTTCGGAAAAAAGTCCCGACTGCGAAAAAAATGAGGCACACGGCAATCCACGGCATGTCGGTGATCTGCCACCAGGGCTGGTGGCCAGGGCCATCCACAAAATTCCGGAACAGGAAGGAGAAGGGCCACCTCACGATGTCGAGCAACCACTCAAGATTCTGGTCAACCCATCTAACTATCTGCCCGACCCATTCCCCGAAGGGCACCTCCCACTGATCGAGAACCTTGTTGTCGGCGATGCCGGGAGATTCGGACTGGGCCAGCGTGCTCACAGGAACACCTCCCTCTCGAACCCGTCAATGAGGTTTTCGACGCGGCCCATCTCCTCCATGATGTGACGGGGGTCGAGGTTCCCGACCAGAACTCCTGATTCGTCGCACACTGCGATGGAAAGGCCGCGGCCAGCGGCGGCGTATACCTCGTTGAGCCGGTCGTCTGGCCCGCATCGATCGAAATCGGTGCGCAGTGCAGAAGCCAGATTGGTGGTGCCCATGCTCGCGGCCCGGGCCGCGTCTTCAACGGTGAGCAGGTGCGTGGGCGCCCCTGCGGCATCTAGTACGAACGCGCCGATGCGGTCGCCCATAGCGCTGAGAGCATCGGCGATGGTGGCGCTGGCGGTAACAGGTGCAGGCTGCTGCATCACCTCATGCACCTGGATCACGCGGCCCTGGTCGACGTCCTGCACGAACTCAGCCACATACCCGGTGGCCGGCTCGGTGAGGATCTCCTCGGGTGTGCCGATCTGCACTACCGCGCCGTCCTTCATGATGCACACTCGGTCGCCGATGCGCAGCGCCTCATTGAGGTCGTGGGTGATGAACAGGATGGTCTTTTGAAGCTCGCTCTGGATTTCCAGCAACTCGTCTTGCATCTGGCGGCGGATCAGCGGGTCGAGAGCACTGAAGGCTTCGTCCATCAGCAGTATTTCGGGATCCGACGCCAGCGCACGGGCTAGCCCCACCCGCTGCTGCATACCGCCGGAGAGTTCCGACGGCATGTTCTGCGAATAGGCGTCGAGGCCCACCAGCGACAGTGCACGCATAGACGCTTCGTTGCGGGAGGTCTTGTCCACGCCCTGAACCTTGAGGCCATAGCTCACGTTGTCGATGACGTTGCGGTGAGGAAAGAGCGCAAAGTGCTGGAAGACCATCCCCATCTGGCTCCTGCGAAATGCTTGGAGCTCCGAGCCTTCTAGGGTCTGAACGTCGGTGCCTTCGACCGTGACGGTGCCCGCGGTGATGTCGTGGAGCTTGTTGACCGTTCGGATTGCGGTGGACTTGCCCGACCCGGACAAGCCCATTACCACGAAAATCTCACCCCTGGGCACCGAGAAGGAGACATCGTGAAGGCCCACCACATGACCAGTCTCGGCCTGAACTTCGTCTTTGCCCATCCCGGAACTGGCTAGCTCGAAGGCCCTTCCTCGGGGTTGAGGGCCGAAGATCTTGTAGACGCTGTCCAGGACGATGATGGCATCGCCCACCTGTGTCATAGGACTCCTCCCGCCGGCCGATGTCCTTTTACCGTAGTGGGTTGGGAAAGATGGTGCCGCCAAACAGTTCTCACAGCGAACGCGGGAGTCGACTATCGGCGACGGCGGAGGCGACGGGCGTGGGCTTCTAGTTGTTTGCGCTGTTTGCGGGTGAGGCTGTCAAGGCCTTGGCTGGACACCTGGTCTAGGAGGGCGTCGATCTCGGGGCTGACGCTCTCGTCACGCAAAGGGACCGCCCGCAGGTGGTCTCCCCTTCGGGACCGCCGACGAGACCTCGAGGGTCGGTCGCGGGCCGAAGACTGACCGGAGCTTGACGACAAAGACAGCTTGGGAATCCACGTCAGGTTGGTGGCGTAGCCGAAGGCCCGAATGCCGAGCAGGGCCACCGCCACAGTGCAGGCCAGAACGATCAGCGAATACTCGTCGCGGTCACCGAGGGCCTGGAGAGCGTCGAGCCCGACGATGACGACCGCGATCACCCAACCGGGAATGCCGGGCCAAAACCGGGCATGGGCGTATTGGGCGGCAAAGGCCACCAGCACCCCGACTTCCACCATGCGTAGGCCAGCCACATAGCCGGTGATCCCGGTTACCGCCTCCACCGCGGTCACAATCACCGCGGGGATGAGAGTCAGGGCCACGAGGAAGAAGGCAAACCGCCAACGTCCCAGGAGGGACTCAATCTGGGAGCCCAGCATGTAGAAGATGGCGAACAGGATGATCGTCCAGAAATGGGGCTCATTGGGGATCGGCCAGGTGACTAGTCGCCAAACGTCTCCCTCCACCACGCTTCCGAGCGAGAAGTTCTCCGAAACCAGCACCAACTCGCGAAAGATCGGTCCGAAGCGGCCCTCTATTCCCCAAATGATCATGGAGATCACGCCGAGGCCGACCACGAAGGCGGTGGTCGACACCGGGTACCCACCGATGCGGAACCACGGGTCGTCGCTGTAGCCGAAGCGCCGGGACGAGTACATGGCTATTGGTGGCGCATGGCGTGAGCCATCTCGGCGTCGAAGTCGAAGGGTGGGGGCTGACCAGTGTCGATGGTCAAGGTAGCCATGCCACCAGGTGCGGGGGCGGGAGGGCTGTAGTCGTCACACACCGGGAACGGACGGCCGAATCCCACGGTCAAAAACGCGCCGTCGGGGGCCCAGTTCATCGACAGGGGCACTGGATTTTCGCTCCGACCAATCTCGACATCGTCAGCAATAAGCGTGACCGTGAACAGGCCACCATCGGTCGGCGCTACCACTGCACCCACAAAGCAGGCACCCGTCGGGACGGCGGCGGCCGCCCGGTATTCCCGACCGTTCACCACTGCCACCCAGCGGATCTCGCCGTCGGCCAAGAACAGGGCCCAGCCCGAGATCCAGTCGCCCTGTTCGCAAATGACTCCCGACGCCCCGGCGGGAAGGCCCTCGGGGAAAGCGGCCACCGCCCGGTAGCCGCCGAACTGCAATGGCCCGGAGGCCTCGTGAACCTTGTCGCCGGGGACCAGGTTGTAGCGGTCCCGCAGCGACATCCAGGGGGCCAGCATGTGGGCAATGCGGTTCACCGAGGTGTCGTCCAAGGGCAAAACCCCATTGCGCTCGGCCTCGGCGTCCCACAGCGCAATCATCTCAGCCAGCTTCTCGGGATGGGTATCGGCCAGGTTGTGCGACTCGGTGGGATCGGCCACTGTGTCGAACAGCTCCCACTCGTCCTCGGCGAAGACATGGCTGCCGATGATGGCATCACGCTCGGCGGCAGTGAGCTGGTTGACGTGGTTGGTGACCGCCTTCCACCCCTGGTGGTACATGGCCCGGCTGCCCCAGCACTCGTAGTACTGACTGGTGCGGGCGGCGTCGGGATCGTCGGCATCGACGATTGGGCGCATGCTGACTCCGTCGAACGACATCTGCTCCACCCCGCCGAACACCGACGGAGGCTGTACTCCGGCCAGATCCAAAATCGTGGGCATCACGTCGGTCACGTGGGAGTACTGATGGCGCAGCTCGCCCCGCGCCGGGAGGCCAGCCGGCCACGACAGGATCAGAGGGTCGCGAACTCCGCCCTCGAAGGTGTACCGCTTCCACCGCCGGAATGGGGTGTTGCCGGCCAGCGCCCACCCCCAGGGGTAGTGCCCCGAGGAGCGGAACCCGCCGAGGTCGTCGTAGTGGGACAGCTCCAGTTCCAGGTCGTCGGGCTCGTCGCTGATGTAGTGGCGGATCTGGTTCCAACTGCCGTTGGGTCCGCCTTCGGCCGAGGTGCCGTTGTCGGAGATCAGCGCCACAACGGTGTTGTCGGCCTGGCCGATGGATTCCAAGTAGTCGAGCACCCGGCCGATGTGGTGGTCGGCGTGGCTCAAGAACCCGACGTACACCTCCATCATGCGGGCGTACAGCCGCTGGCGGTCGGGATCCACCTCATCCCAGGGCTCAACCCACTCGGGCCGCTCCGACAAAGCGACGTCGCCGGCGATGACCCCCAGTTCCTTCTGACGGGCCAACACTTCTTCTCGCCACATGTCCCACCCCCGGTCGAACTTCCCGGCGTAGCGGTCGATCCATTCCGGGGGCGCCTGATGGGGGGCATGGGGGGTGCCGGTGGCGTACCACATCATGAACGGCCGATTGGGGTCGGCCAACCGCAACCCCCGCAGATAGTCGATGGCCTGGTCGGCCAAATCGGCGTCGAGGTGGTACCCCTCCTCGGGGGTGGCGGGGGGCTCGATGTAGCTCTGGTCGCGGATGAGCTGGGGGGTCCACTGGTTGGTCTCTCCGTTGAGGAACCCGTAGTAGTGATCGAAACCGACCCCGGTGGGCCAGGTGTGATACGGCCCGGCGGCCCGCTGGTCGCGAGGGGTGAGGTGCCATTTGCCCACCGCGTAGGTGGCCCATCCCTCGGCGCCCAGGTATTGGGCCAGGGTCCCGGCCGAGTCAGGAATCTGGCCGTTGTAGCCGGGGAAGTTGATGGGCATGTCGGTGAGCATCCCCACCCCCACCCGGTGGTGATTGCGGCCGGTGAGCAGGCACGCCCGGGTGGGCGAACACACCGCGGTGGTGTGGAAGTTGGTGAACCGCAACCCCCGGCCAGCCAAGCGATCCAGGTTGGGGGTGTCGATGTCGGAGCCATAGCACCCCAATTGGGCGAAGCCCAGGTCGTCCAACACGATCACCAGCACGTTGGGAGCACCGGGATCGTAGGGCCGCGGTACCGGGGGCGATGTCGACTCGGCCAGGGTCAACCCGATGCGGTGTTCCGTCATGGGGTCAGAAGATAGGCGATGGCAGCACGGCTATTGGTGGCGCATGGCGTGGGCCAACTCGGCCTCGAAGTCGAAGGGGGGCGGCTGGCCGGTCTCGATGACCAACGAGGCCAGGGCCTCGGGTGCTTCAAACGGCGGCTGGTAGTCGTCGCACACCGGGAAGGGGCGGCCATAGCCGACGGTGAGGAAGGCGCTGTCGGGGGCCCAGGAGGTGGGCAGGGGAAGCGGTTCGGCGCCCTGACCGATCTCGGCATCGTCGGCAGTGAGCGTCACCGTGAACAAGCCACCGTTGATGGGGGACAATTCTGCTCCCAGAAAACGCGCCCCGGCCGGGATGGCGGCGGCAGCCCGGTATTCCCGGCCGTGTATCACCGCTACCCAGCGGAGTTCGCCATCGGCCAAGAACAGCGCCCAACCTGATATCCAGTCGCCCTGCTCGCAGATGATGCCCTCAGCGCTGTCAGGCAAGCCGTCGGGGAAGGCGGCCACGGCGCGGTAGCCGCCGAACTGCAACGGCCCGACGGTCTCATGCACTTTGTCGCCGGGGACCAGCTCATAGCGGGACCGCAGCGACATACAGGGTGCATACATGTGGGCGATGCGGTTGACCTGGGTGTCGTCGAGGGGAAGCACCCCGTTGCGGTCGGCCTCGGCGTCCCACAGCTCGATCATCTCGGCCAGCCTCTCGGGATGGGTGTCGGCCAGGTTGTTCGATTCGATGGGATCGGCCACGGTGTCGAACAGCGCCCACTGGTCGTCGGCGAAATCATGGCTGCCGATGATGTTGTCCCGGTCGGCCGCGGTGAACTGGCTGACGTGGTTGGTGACCGCCTTCCAGCCCTGGTGGTACATGGCCCGGCTGCCCCAGCACTCGTAGTACTGGCTGGTGCGGGCGGCGTCGGGATCATCGTCTTCCAGGACTTGCCGCATGCTGACCCCGTCGAACGACATCTGCTCCACCCCGCCGAACTCGGTCGGCGGCTGCACCCCGGCCAGATCCAAAATAGTGGGCATCACGTCGGTCACGTGGCTGTACTGGTGGCGCAGCTCACCCCGCGCCGCGATTCCCGCCGGCCAGGACAAAATCAACGGGTCGCGCACGCCGCCCTCGAAGGTGTACCGCTTCCACCGCCTAAAGGGGGTGTTTCCGGCCAGCGCCCAGCCCCAGGGGTAGTGCCCTGCGGAGCGGAACCCGCCCAAGTCGTCGAAATGGGAAAGCTCGAGGTCCAGATCGTCGGCTTCATCGCTGATGTAGTGGCGGGGCTGGTTCCAGGTGCCGTTGGGACCGCCCTCTGGCGAAGAGCCGTTATCAGAGATGAAAGCGATAACGGTGTTGTCATCCTCGCCAGTGGATTCCAAGTAGTCGAGCAATCGGCCGATGTGGTGATCGGCGTGGCTCACGAACCCCGCGTACACCTCCATCATGCGGGCATACAGCCGTCGCCGGTCGGGGTCGATGCCATCCCAGGGCTCGACCCACTCGGGCCGCTCCGACAAAGCGACGTCACCGGCGATGACCCCCATCTCCTTCTGGCGGGCCAGCACTTCTTCTCTCAATACGTCCCAGCCCCGGTCGAACTGCCCGGCGTAGCGATCGATCCACTCCGGGGGCGCCTGATGGGGAGCGTGGGGGGTGCCGGTGGCATACCACATCATGAACGGACGATTGGGGTCGGCCAGCCTCAGGTTGCGCAGGTAGTCGATGGCCTGGTCGGCCAGATCGGCATCGAGGTGGTACCCCTCCTCGGGGGTAGCCGGGGGTTCGATGTAGGTCTGGTCGCGGACGAGCTGGGGGGTCCACTGGTTGGTCTCCGCGTTGATGAACCCGTAGTAGTGGTCGAAACCCTTCCCAGTGGGCCAGGCGTCATACGGCCCGGCAGCTAGCTGGTCGCGGGGAGTCAGGTGCCACTTCCCCATCATGAAGGTGGCCCAGCCCTCGGCGCCCAGATACTGGGCCAGGGTCCCGGCGGAGTCGGGGATCCTGCCGGTGTAGCCGGGGAAGTTGATGGGCAAGTCGGGAACCAACCCCATGCCTACCCGATGGTGATTGCGCCCGGTGAGCAGGCAGGCCCGGGTGGGCGAGCAAATGGCAGTGGTGTGGAAGTTGGTGAACCGCAGACCCCGAGCCGCCAAACGGTCGAGGTTGGGGGTGTCGATATCGGAGCCATAGCACCCCAGCTGGGCGAAGCCGAGATCGTCCAACACGATCACCAGCACATTGGGGGCATCGGGATCGTAGGGCCGCGGCACCGGCGGCGACTTCGATTCGGCCAGGGTGAGCCCGATGCGATGTTCCGTCATTGGTGGCGCATGGCGTGGGCCATCTCAGCGTCGAAGTCGAACGGGGGCAGCTCGCCGGTCTCGATGACCAACGAGGCCAAGGCTTCGGGCGCTTCGAACGGCGGCTCATAGTCGTCGCACACCGGGAAGGGGCGACCAAAGCCCACGTTGAGGAACGCTCCGTCGGCCGCCCAGTTTGTGGGCAGGGGTACCGGTTTGGCCCCTTGACCGATCTCGGCGTCGTCGGCAGTGAGCGTGACCGTGAACAGGCCACCGTCGGTCGGGGCTACCACCGCCCCCACAAAACGCGCTCCGGTGGGAACGGGCGCGGTTGCCCGGTATTCCAAACCGCTTACCACTGCCACCCAGCGGAGCTCACCGTGCGCCAAGAACAGCGCCCAGCCTGAGACCCAGTCACCTTGCTCGCAGATGATGCCCTCAGCGTTCTCGGGCACGCCTTCGGGGAAGGCGGCCACGGCGCGGTAGCCGCCGAACTGCAATGGCCCGGCCGCTTCGTGCACTTTGTCGCCCGGCACCAAGTCGTAGCGGGGCCGCAGCGACATCCAAGGGACATACATGTGGGCGATGCGGTTGACCGCGGTGTCGTCGAGGGGCAGCACTCCGTTGCGGTCGGCCTCGGCGTCCCACAGCTCGATCATCTCGGCCAGCTTCTCGGGATGGCTGTCGGCCAGGTTGTTCAACTCGATGGGATCGGCCACAGTGTCGAACAGCTCCCACTCGTCCTCGGCGAAATCCAGGCTGCCGGCGATGGCCTCTCGGTCGGCGGAAGTGAGCTGGTTGACGTGGTTGGTGACCGCCTTCCAACCCTGGTGATACATGGCCCGGCTGCCCCAGCACTCGTAGTACTGGCTGGTGCGGGCAGCGTCGGGATCATCGTCCAGCACGATCGGGCGCATGCTGACCCCGTCGAACGACATCTGCTCCACCCCGCCGAACTCGGTCGGCGGCTGCACCCCGGCCAGGTCCAGAATCGTGGGCATCACGTCGGTCACGTGGGTGTACTGATGGCGCAACTCGCCCCGCGCTGCTATCCCAGCCGGCCAAGTCAAGATCAACGGGTCGCGCACGCCGCCCTCGAAGGTGTATTTCTTCCACCGCCTAAAGGGCGTGTTGCCGGCCAGCGCCCAGCCCCACGGGTAGTGCCCACAGGAGCGGAATCCGCCCAAGTCTTCGTAGTGGGACATCTCCAGCTCTATGTCATCTTCATCGTCGCTGATGACGTGGCGAAGCTGGTTCCAAGTGCCGTGGGGTCCCCCTTCGGCTGAGCAGCCGTTGTCGGAGATCAGCGCCACCACGGTGTTGTCGGCCTCGCCGGTCGACTCCAAGTAGTCGAGCAATCGGCCGATGTGGTGGTCGAAATGGCTCAAGAACCCGGCGTACACCTCCATCATCCGGGCATACAGCCGCTGGCGGTCGGAGTCCACGTCAGCCCAGGCCTCAACCCACTCGGGACGCTCCGACAAATCCACATCGGGTGCGATGACCCCCATCTCCTTCTGGCGGGCCAGCACTTCTTTGCGCCACACGTCCCAGCCCCGGTCGAACTTCCCGGCGTAGCGGTCGATCCACTCCGGGGGCGCATGGTGGGGGGCGTGGGGGGTGCCGGTGGCGTACCACATCAAGAACGGGCGATCGGGGTCGGCCAACCGCAACCCCCTCACGTAGTCGATGGCCTGATCGGCGAGATCGGCATCGACGTGATATCCGTCCTCAGGGCCGGCCGGAGGCTCGATGTAGGTCTGATCCCGGATGAGCTGGGGCGTCCACTGGTTGGTCTGCCCGTTGAGGAACCCGTAGTAGTGATCGAAGCCCACCCCGGTGGGCCAGGTGTGATACGGCCCGGCGGCCCGCTGGTCGCGGGGAGTTAGGTGCCACTTGCCCACCGCGAAGGTGGCCCAGCCCTCGGTGCCCAGGTATTGGGCCAGGGTCCCGGCCGAATCGGGGATCTGGCCGTTGTAGCCTGGGAAGTTGATGGGCAAGTCGGTGAGCATCCCCACCCCCACCCGGTGGTGGTTGCGCCCGGTGAGCAGGCAGGCCCGAGTAGGCGAGCAAATCGCAGTGGTGTGGAAGTTGGTGAACCGCAGACCCCGAGCCGCCAACCGGTCGAGGTTGGGGGTGTCGATGTCGGAGCCATAGCACCCCAGCTGGGCGAATCCCAGATCGTCCAGCACGATCACCAGCACATTGGGGGCATCGGGATCGTAGGGCCGGGGCACCGGTGGTGACTTGGATTCCGCCAAGGTGAGACCGATGCGGTATTCCGTCATAGGGTCAGAAAATAGGCGATGGCTACGACTGGACTAGCGCAAACCCCTCGTAGCCGGCGGCGGCCACCTCGTCGCACTTCTTGGCATAGTCGGGGAAGCCGGGCAGGGGCATGAACACCCGGGTTTTTCCGGGGATGTTGGCCCCCAAATACCAGGAGTTGCAGGTGGGGTACAGCGTGTAGCTGGCCACCAGGTTCACGTGTTCTACCCAGGCTTCGGTGGCCTCTTCGGTGGCCTCGATGTGGCGGTGGCCGTTGGCCCGCATGTGGTCGATGCAGTCGCCGATCCAGTCCACGTGCTGCTCGATGCAAACGATCATGTTGGCCAGTACCGACGGGCTGCCCGGGCCGGTGATGGTGAACATGTTGGGGAACCCGGGCACGCCCAGCCCCAGGTAGGTGCGGGGTCCGGCGTACCACTGCTCGGCCAGGGGAAGCCCCTCGCGGCCTCGGATGTCGATGCGGAGCAGCGAGCCGGTCATGGCGTCGTATCCGGTGGCGAACACGATCACGTCGAGGTCGTATGAGGTGCCGTCGACGGTGCGCAGGCCACCGGGGGTGATCTCGGTGATGGTGTTCTCGCTGATGTCCACCAGGGTGACGTTTTCGCGGTTGTAGGTGATGAAGTAGTCGGTGTCGAGCACCAGCCGCTTGCAGCCGATGTAGGTGCTGGGGATGAGCCGCTCGGCCACCTCGGGGTCGGTCACCGTCTCGCGGATCTTGTCCTTCACGAAGTCGGCGGCCACATGGTTGGCCTCGGGGGTGCGGGCTATGTCGGAGTAGGCGCCGAGGAAGGCGAAGCCGCCGATCTCCCAGCGGGCGTCAAACTCCTTGAACGCCTCCTCCACCTCGACGTCGAGCACCGAGCCCTCGTTCCAGTCGAAACGGGCGCCGAGCGCGCCTTGTTGGCTTTTGTTCTGCTCGCGGAGCTTGCGGTAGTCGGCTTTGACCTCGGCCTGCTCGGCCGGGTCGAGGGGGTGATTGCGAGCCGGTATGGCGTATTGCGGGGTGCGCTGGAACACGGTGAGGTGCTCGGCGGTCTCGGCGATGACCGGAATGGCCTGGATCCCCGAGGAGCCGGTGCCGATCACGCCAACCCGCTTGCCGGCGAAATCGATGCCCTCTTTGGGGTAGCGGCCGGTGTGGCACAACTCGCCCTCGAAGGTGTCGATGCCCTCGACGTCGGGGACATTGGAAGACGACAGACAGCCCACCGCGGTTATGAGGTACTCGGCGGTAACCAGATCGGCGTCGGGACCGGCGGGAGCGTGGTTGTGGTCGATGTGGTCTACCGCGGGAGCGCTGCTGACGTGCCAGCGGCCGGTGTCGTCGTCGAAGGCCGCCTTGGTGACCTTGGTGTTGAACTGGATGTCCCGATACAGGTCGTAGCGCTCGGCCACGTGCTGGGCGTAGCGGAGGATCTCGGGCTGGCCCGGATATCGCTCGGTCCACTCCCACTCCTGCTCCAGTTCGGGATCGAAGCTGTAGCAGTACTCCAGGCTCTCCACATCGCAGCGGGCGCCGGGATAGCGGTTCCAGTACCAGGTGCCGCCCACATCGTCGCCGGTCTCGTAGGCCTTGGCGGTCAGCCCCATTTGGCGGAGCTTGTACAGCATGTAGATGCCGGCGAAGCCGGCGCCGATTACCACGGCGTCGTAGTGGACAGGGCTTTTGTCGTTGGTGCTCATGGTTGTTTCAGTTGTGGGTTTGGGCTAGGACTCAACGCTGGCGATCAGGCCGCGGGACGGAGCTTGTAGCGAACCGGCAGCTGCTTGGCCCCGACGATGAGGTTGGACTCGGTGCGGACGATGGGCCCGGCAGGCTCGATCTCGACTACCCGCTCGGCCAACTGCTTGATGAGCGCCTGGGTGCTGGCTCGAGCCAGGTGCGCTCCCAGGCAATAGTGCTCGGCCCAGCCGAAGCCCAGATGGCGGTTGGGGTGGCGGCCGATGTCGAAGTCGTGGGGATGGTCGAACACCGTCTCATCCCGATTTCCCGAGGCGTAGAAGAACACCACGAAGTCGCCCTCTTTCACCGGCTGGCCGGCAACGGTGGCGTCGGCCATTGCGGTGCGCTTCATATAGTTCACCGGAGTGGACCACCGCACCACCTCTTCCACCGCGTCTTTGGCCATCTCCGGGTTCTCCCGCAGCCGCTGAAGCTGGTCGGGATAGGCCAAGAATGCCTCCAGCGCGCCCGACAGGCCGTTGCGGGTGGTGTCGTGGCCGGCGGTGAACACAATGAGGTAGTAGCCGAAGGTCTCGATCTCGGGCAGGGCCTCGCCGGTGGGCAGATGGGCATTGGCCAGCATGGTGGCCAAATCCTCCTGGGGGTTGGCCCGACGATCCTTGATGATGCGGTCGAACATGGCGTAGAACTCCATGCCCACTTCTGCGCTGGCCTGGTAGCGGGTTTCGGCTTCGCGCCGATAGTCGGGATCGTCGCCCGACAGAAGCTGCTGGGTCAGCACCAACAGGCGTTCCTCGTCCTCGCGGTCGATGCCCAAAATGGTGGCCAGAACCCGCAGCGGGTGGCGCTGGGCGATGACGTCCACGAAGTCGCACTCGCCCTCGTCGCCCAAACTGTCGAGCAGGGCCTTGGCGCTGTCGTTCACGATCTGGTCGAGCTGGCTGATGCCCCGCGGGGTGAAGAAGCCGCTGGCCACCTTGCGGTAAAGCCGATGATCGGGCGGGTCCATGCTGATGATGGTCCGCATGTCGCCGATGATGCTGCCGTGCTCCTCCAAATCGGCAACCTGCTGATGGGTCCGCACCGTGATGCTGTCGGCCTCGTTGCTGAACAGCTCGGGTTGCATGGAAACTTCGATGATGTCGGCGTGGCGGGTGACGGCCCAGAAATTCTGGTAGCCGTCGGGTTCGCACCAGTGCACCGGGGAGTTCTGGCGCATCCAGGCCAGCAGTTCGTGAGGCTGGCCGTTTTCGCCGTAGCGCTTGGGGGAGATGAGATCTAGGGGGTCGACGTCCACGCTAAGACGTTAGATCGTTGGGGATGCTTGATCCACAGCGCAGCGAGAATGTCGTTATCGGTGGGTGGCGGGCGGCGGGTAAATCGTTACCATCCACCGGCGTGGTGGCGGGTCCTGTCACCTACGGCGCCACCCCCCACCACGCCTACCGTTGGACCATCCAGCCGTTGGGGGCTACCAGAAGAAGAGAGAGGGAGAGGGGGGTTATTGGCTTAGGATTCCGCTGGATTGGATTATTTCTTCGGTGGTTTCGAAGCCGCCGCCTAGGGCGTCGAAGTCTACGGAGCCGATGGACAGGGCGGAGAGGGGAGGTAGGGCGGGGTTGGGCTCGATGCCGCCGGCTAGGGGGTATTCGTAGGTGCTGTTGGTGAAGTATCGCTGGGCCGATGGGGAGAGCAGGTAGGCAATGAGCTCTTGGGCTGCCTCGCGGTCATCAGCGTTGGCGGTCATGGTGGCGGCGGTGATGATGAGCAGTGATCCGATGTCCTCATCGGACAGGTCATAGTTGGCCGCCCGATGCTCGCGGCCGGCGGCCTCGGCGTCTGACGTCATCCGGTGGTTGTAATAGTGGTTCACCAGGCCCACATCGATCTCGCCCCGGGCGGCGGCGTCCACAATGGAAACATTGTTGGGGTAATTGCGGGCGTCGTTGGCCACCATGTCGTCGAGCCACTGGGTGGCGACGTCGTTGCCGTATTGATCGCGGAACACGGTGAACCAGTCCACGAACGAGCCGTTGGTGGCCGGGATAGCCACCCGGCCCCGCCACTTGGGGTCGGTGAGCTCAAACACCGAGTCGGGCAACTCGGATGGCGGCACGTTATCGAGATTGTGGACCAGCACCCGCTTGCGCCCGGAGAACCCGATCCAGGTGCCATTGGTCCCTCGGTGCTCGGCAGCCACTAGGTCGAGAACGCTGGAGTCCATTGTGGCAAGCAGGCCCCTGGCATCCAGAAAGCCCACCGGACCCGGTGACCGGGAGATGAACACGTCGGCTTGGGTCTGCTCTGCCTCCTCGGCAACGAGCAGGGCCAAGTCGGTGGAGGAGCCCCAGCGAACCTGAACAGTAATGCCGCTTTGGCGCTCGAACTCGTCAAACAGCGGCATCATCAGGTTTTCGCTTCGGCCGGAGTACACGGTGACGACTCTCTCGTCGTCACCACCGCAGGAACTGGCCAGCATGGCCACCACAAGGAGCACAGCAGCTAGCCCAGAACGAGAAATCTTGCTCATGGGCGCGGAACCCTAGGATCGGTGAGCCTAAATTGTCAAGTTAGCCTAACAAACAAAGTTCGGAGATCAAGATGACCCTCAGGTGGCAGGTTTGACCCCATCCCAGCGCAGCGGCATCTCCACATAGCCGTCGACCAGGCTGGAGTGCAGGCGACGCAGGGTCCGGGGGTCTTCCACCCCTAGCTCCAGACCCTCAAAGCGGCCGATGATGGCCTCGAACATCATCTTGGCCTCCAATCGGGCCAGCGACGCCCCCAGGCAGAAGTGGGGTCCGCCGGCCCCGAAGGCCACGTGCTGGCTGGCGTCGCGGGTCACGTCCAGCGTGTCGGGATTCTCGAAGGCCCGCTCGTCCCGATTGGCCGAGGAGTACCAGATCACCACCGGATCGCCAGCCTTGATCTCCTGATCCCCCACCACGGTGTCGTGGGTGGGCCGGCGCACGAACTGCATCACCGGCGTGGTGTAGCGCAACAGCTCCTCCACGGCGTTGGGGATGAGCGACGGGTCGTCTTTGAGGATCTGCATCTGGTCGGGGTTGCGGATGAGCTCCAGCGTGCCGGTGGTGATGAGGTTGCGGGTGGTCTCGGAGCCGGCGTTTTGGAGGAGCATGAAGAACACGTCGATCTGCATCTGGTCGAGCGACTCCCCGTCGATCTCGGCCTCCATCAGCACGCTGATGAGATCGTCGTGGGGCTCTTTCTTGCGGATCTCGCACATCTGGTCGGCGTAGGCGAACATCTGCGCCCCGGCGTCCATCATCTCCTCGGTGGTGTACTTCTCGTCGAAGCCGAACGTGATCTCGGTCCAGTGGAAGATCTGGTGGCGGTCTTCTTCGGGCACGCCCACCAAGTCGGCGATCACCTGCAAGGGCAGCTCCACCGCGATCTCGCTGACCATCTCACAGCCGGCCTTGTCGGCCACCTGGTCGATCAAACGGTCGACCTGCGACTGGATCCTCTCCTCCAAATCGCGCACCCGGCGAGGCGTGAACCCCCGATTGACCAGCTTGCGCATCTTGGTGTGATCGGGCGGATCGAGGCTGATGAGCATTTGCGAGTTGGAACCGTCGTCAACCGCGGGCGGCTGGTCGCCGGCCAGGAAGGGGTTGGGCTGGCTCTTGAAGCAATCTGAATCGCGTGATACCCGCTGCACGTCGGCGTGGCGAGTGACGTTCCAGTAACCGTCCCATACCGGGTGTTCGCTCCAGAACACCGGATCGTTGTCGCGCTTGTGGCGGAAGTAATCGTGGGGGAAACCGTTCTTGAATGTCGAGGGATTCCAAAGTTCCAGATTCTCCATCTCAGCCTCCTGAGTTCCTTATTTGGCGGGCTTTCGGCCCCATACTGCGATCGACAGAGAACTCATCATGACAAATCCGGGCGCCCGAACCTGAGCCAGGGCTGTCTGGCCTTCTTCAGCGGTTACCAGGCCGGCCTGCACAATTCGGGGAATGGCCCGCTCCATGGCGAGGAACCACCACTCCCCGCCCGGCTCTCCAGAGCGCATGGCCCAGACCTCTCCGGTGATGTCGATGTCTTCGGCGCCCAGGTCGCGAAACCGCTCCGGCAGGCGCACTCCGAAGTTGGGATCGCGCCACTCGGCGGTGGCCCCGGTGGCCATGGCGCGGTGGACGGTGGCGTAGGGCTCGGGCAGGGGCTGTTCGCTGAACGCCTGAAAGGCGCCGTCCTCCACCACCAGCCAGCCACCCGGCGCCACCGCCGCCCACAGTGTTTCAATCACTTGATCTCGTTCTGGCACATGCTGGAGCACCGCGCGGGTGTGGACGAGATCAAAGGCTGCCCGGGGCGCGGGGTCTTTGGCCACGTCGTGCTGCTCTACCACCACGTTGGGAAGCACCGGCCGGTGGAACTGGAGATCCAAATCAGTGGACCACACTGCTCCCTCTGGCCCGACCTTTCGGCCCAGCCAAGCTGACACCGAACCCGCACCGGCGCCCACTTCCCAACACCTCCAGCCATAGCTCAGCCCGATGCGGTCGAGGACGCGGCGGGTGCGGGGGTCGCGGGCTTCGGCCAACATCTCCAGGCGGGTGCGCTCGATCTCCACCTCTTCATCCCGAACCCCGTATCGATCATCGGCCATGGAGGCTTCTCCTCTGTTTCTGTCGGCCCCATACCGTATCGTCGCGCCGTGGCCGACCACTCCGAGGACACTGCGCAGCAAGCGGCGTTCAGAGCAGAAGTGCGGGCTTGGCTGGAGGCCCGGGCCCCATTGCGGGAAGACGGCGACGGCTGGTCCACTCGAACCACCCATCACGATGTTGCCGCGGAGAAGGCCCACATGGACCGCTGCCGAGAGTGGCAGCGAGAGCTGTACGACAGCGGATGGGCGGCCATCGACTGGCCTGTGGACCACGGGGGCCGGGGGGGCGAGCGATGGCAGCGGCAGATCTTCCAGCAGGAGGCCGCCCTTTTCGATGTGACCAGTGGGTTTATCGCCGCGGGCATCGCCCTGGCCGGGCCGGCCATCGGCCACTTCGGCACCGAGGAGCAGAAGGCCCGCCACCTAGAGCCCATGCTGCGGGGCGACGTGGTGTGGTGCCAGCTGTTCAGCGAGCCCGGCGCCGGGTCGGACCTGGCCAACCTGTCGACCAGGGCCGAACGCGACGGCGACGAGTTCGTGGTGAACGGCCAAAAGGTGTGGAACTCCTCAGCCCACCTGTGCGACTGGGGAATCCTGTTGGCCCGCACCGATCCCGACGCCCCCAAGCACAAGGGGATCACGTTCTTTTTGGTGGACATGACCACCACCGGCGTGGACCCCCGCCCCATCCGCACCATCAATGGGTCGGCCCACTTCAACGAGGTGTTCTTGAGCGACGTGAGGATCCCGGCCGAAAACGTGGTCGGCGAGGTGAACTCCGGGTGGGCGGTGGCCCGGCTGGTGCTGGCCAACGAGTCCACCATGATCGGCGGCGGCATGGACAGGGCCGACAGCGCAGCCAACCTGATCGCACTGGCCCAGCGGTGGGGCACGGCCCAAGACCCGATGGTCCGCCAAGAGCTGGCCCAGGCCTACACCAGAGAGAAGCTGCTCGACTGGATGGGCCGGCGATTGCAAGAAGATGTGCGCCGGGGTCGCCAGCCTGCTTTCGACGGCTCGACTCTCAAGGTCTATTGGTCGGAGAGCCGCCGCGACCGGGGCAACCTCGGTGTGGGAATGCTGGGGGGATACGGGGTGGCCGGCGACCACGCCGACACCGCGGTGTGGGCCAATGAGGCGCTGAACCGGTTCTGGGGATCGATCGGCGGGGGCACCGACGAGGTACACCGCAACAACATGGCCGAGCGGGTGCTCGGGCTGCCCCCCGAGCCCCGGGTGGACAAGCACGTCCCGTGGCGTGAGCAGGTGGGCGGACCGGGTTTGAAATAGCGTTTGCTATTCACCATTTGTTCATCTCAGTCGCGATCACATCTGCCGATAGCAGCAGTAAGCTGGGATCAAGATGGCTGACCAAGCCAAATTCGCCGAACAGGCCATGGAGTACATGGACCAGCTCTACTCGGCGGCCCGGCGAATGACTCGCAACACAGCCGACGCCGAAGACCTGGTGCAAGAGACCTACCTGCGGGCCTACCGGGGGTTCGGCAACTTCCAGGAGGGCACCAACCTGCGGGCCTGGCTGTTCCGCATCCTCACCAACGCCTTCATCAACTCCTACCGGAGCAAGCAGCGGAAACCGCAGTCGGTTGATCTGGCCGGAGTCGAAGACCTCTATCTGCACCAGCGGCTGGGGGGCGACACCAAAGCTGCGCTGGGCGCCAGCGCCGAGGACGTGCTCATGGAGACGATCACCGAGTCGGAGATCATCGACGCCCTGGAGTCGCTGCCCGAGGAGTACCGGATCGCTGTGCTGTTGGCCGATGTGGAGGGCTTCGCCTACAAGGAGATCGCCGAAATCCTCGACGTGCCCATGGGCACGGTCATGAGCCGCCTGCATCGGGGAAGAAAAACGCTGCAAAAGCGGTTGTTAGAGTTCGGACAGACAAGGGGCTGGGTTGATCCACCCGACCCCGACCGAGCGCCGGCCCCGGCTGGCATCTGATTTTCGGAGGCACTGCGATGACGAGGGATGAGCCTTGCTTGGGGGTTCCCAATCAGTGCGACCTCTCGCGCCAGCTCATTGCCCAGGCCCTGGATGGCCAGCCCACCGTGGAGGACGTGAGCCGAGTACGGATTGAGCTGGCCAATTGCCTGCCCTGCATTCAGATCCTCGACGTGGAGGTGCGCTTCAAGCTGGCCATGAGCCAGGCCTGTCGGGAGTCGGCCCCCGCCTCCCTGCAAGTACGGATCAGCGAGACCCTCCAGCGGGTTGTGCTCGACGATCTGGACATCCAGGATTTCTGAATGACTGGATCACGCGACCGCTCCCGTCTTGGCGTGGAGCTACTGGGAACCAGTGGCGTAGGGTGAACCCATGGATTTGATCGCCGCCGTTGTGTGGCACTGGTGGATCGCCCTGCTCCTGGTCATCGGGACCGTTCCCTTGGTGATCGCCACCATCGTCGGCTACTTCACCAAGGTGGTGGCCCCCCGCTACAACAGTCGGCACCAGCGGGAAATCAGATCTCAGAGCGCCGACGACACCGAGTAATCCCCGGTGGTTGCAGCAGCCGATCCAGTCGACTGGCGGCTGGCTGAGCGGGTAGCCAAGAAGGTGGGCGGCCACGAGCCGTTCATCGACTCCTACCACTACCGCAGCCTCTCCCCCGAGCTGACCGAGCTGACCGCCCAGGCCGAGGAGCTGGTGGCCGCCGAGACGGGACTGAAGTCGATGAGTGGGGCGGCCCGGGCCCAAGTGACCACCAGAGCAGGGTGGGTGGCCGCCAACGTGGCCTCCTTCCAGCGACTGCTGCGCCCGGTGACCGACAAGATGGCCGAGCGGGTGTCGTACTCGTGGCTGGCCCCCGTTGCCCAGCGGGTGAGCGGCACCGAGATGGGGGCGGTACTGGGGTGGATGTCCACCCGGGTGCTGGGCCAGTACGACCTGCTCATCATCGAGGACGAACGGCCCGAAGACCAGGACATGGTCTATTACGTGGGGCCCAACGTGATGGCCCTCGAGCACAAACACGGTTTCGACCCCCGCCAGTTCCGCCTTTGGCTGGCATTGCACGAGACCACCCACCGGGCCCAGTTCACCGGCATCGAGTGGCTCCGGCCCTACTTCCTGGGCCTGGTGCAAGACGCCCTCGATGCGGCCGAGCCCGACCTGGAGCACTTCAAGCAGGTGGCCAAGCAGGTGCTGGAGGCCCGGTGCCGGGGGGAGGACCCGCTGGCCGACGGAGGCCTCCCCGCCCTATTGGCCACCCCTGAGCAGAAGGCGGTGCTGGATCGCATCGGCGGCATGATGAGCCTGCTGGAGGGCCACGGCGACATCACCATGGACCGGGCCGGCGCCGGCCACATCCCCGACGCCAGCCGGTTCGCCCGGGTGCTTCGCCACCGGCGCAACTCGGCCAAGGGAGTGTCCAAGATGGTGCAGCGCATCATCGGCATCGAGGCCAAGCTGAACCAGTACGCCGCCGGCGAGGCGTTCATCGAGACGGTGGAGGCCCGGGGCGGCCCCGAGCTCTTGAACCGGGTGTGGGAGTCGTCAGAGCGGCTGCCCACCATGACCGAGATCCGCAATCCCCAGCAATGGATCGACCGCCTAGGTGGCACCCCCGCCCTCGCCAGCTGAGCGCGTCGGCCCTCCCAGCGCAGCCAGCTCGATGATCTCCGAGCTGCTGGCCCGCTGCACCTTCCCGTCGGCAGGTACCGCAGTGGACTGCGCGGTGTCGGGCGGGCCCGACTCGCTGGCGCTTTTGGTGCTGGCCTCAGAAGCGGGCTGCAAGGTGACCGCCTGGCATGTGGACCACGGGCTGCGGCCGGGCTCGGCGGAAGAAGCCGACGTGGTGGCTGAGGCCGCCACCCGCTGGGGGGCGGCCTTCGAGGCCCGCTCCGCCCACTGCGAACCCGGACCCAATCTGGAGGCCCGGGCCCGCCAAGCCCGCTACGGCGTGCTGCCCGCCGGCGTGCTCACCGGCCACACCGCCGACGACCAGGCCGAGACCGTGCTGTTGAACCTCATCCGGGGAGCAGGGCTCGACGGACTGGCCGGCATCGACCCGGCCCGCCGCCCGCTGCTGGGCTTACGCCGGAGCGAAACCCAGGCCCTGTGCCAGGCCCAGGGCTTGGAGCCGGTGCAAGACCCGTCGAACCTCGACCCCGCCCACCGCCGCAACCGGATCCGCCACGAGCTGCTGCCTTTGCTCTGCGACATCGCCGATCGCGACGTGGTGCCGATCATCGCCCGGGGCGCTGCCCTGACCGGCGGTGTTCGCGACCTGCTCGACGAGCTGGCCGCCGCCATCGACCCCACCGACGCCAAAGCGGTGGCCGAGGCTCCCGAGCCGCTGGCCCAGATGGCGCTGCGTCGATGGATCCAGCGCGAGACAAACGCCGACCACCCGCCCGACGCCGCGGCAATCGAGCGGGTTTTGGCTGTGGCACGAAATGAAGCTCGATCCACCGAAATTGGCGGAGGCTGGCGGGTTACCCGATCTTCCCAACGGCTCGGCCTCCAAAGATAAGCACCACTAGGTTGACCCTCGTGTCCACCGAGGCGACCACCGGCAACGGCGACCCCGGCCCGATCCTGATCTCGAATGAGGAGCTGACAAACTGCATCGCCGACCTCGGCACCCGCATCACCGACGACTACCAGGGCCGTGCTCCCCTGTTGGTGGGAGTGCTCAAGGGCGCCTTCATGTTCATGGCCGATCTGGCCCGGGCCATCGACCTCCCGGTGGAGTTCGACTTCATGGCGGTTTCCTCCTACGGCAGCTCCACCCGCACCAGCGGCGTGGTGCGGATTGTCAAAGACCTGGATCTCGACCTGGCCGGGCGCGACGTGATCTTGGTGGAAGACATCATCGACAGCGGCCTGACCCTCAACTACCTCCGCAAGAATCTCCAAGCTCGCAACCCCGCCAGCCTGGAAGTGTGCGCCCTACTCGTGCGCAAGGGTCGCCAGTACGAAGACCTCGACCTGCGCTACGTGGGTTTCGAGATCCCTCCCGACTTCGTGGTGGGCTACGGCCTCGACGTCGGCGAGCGCTACCGCCAACTCCCCCACATCTGCCAATACCAGCCGAACAGCAATACATAGAACGAAATGAAATACACCTTGCTTTATTGAGCGGGGTGTGGCAGATTGAGGCCTTCGGAGCGACTTCACGGCTCCCCTCCCGACCTCTCGGTAACAACCCATGCGGATGGCAAGCGAGGATCGTCGGCGTCAGCTCCCTTGGGTGGTACTCGGGCTGACCGTCACCCTCACCGCAGCGATAATCTTCGCCCTATGGGCATCGTCGCTTAGCAACCGAACCGCGGTAGCGGTGGCCAGTCGAGACATCCCCACTGGGTCGACGGTTGAGATCGACGATCTGCGAGCGGTCGAATTGGCCAGCGGGCAAGGAGCGGGCTTCGTTCCCATGGCCGAACTGGATTCCGTGGTGGGACGCACTGTTCGGGCCGGAATCCCCGAAGGGATGATCCTTCATCCGGGACTCTTGTTGTCGAGTTCGCCAATCGATGGGGACATGGCAATAGTGGGCGCAGTTCTGCATCCCGGCGAATACCCCATCGCCCAACTCGGCCCTGGACAACCGGTCGGAGTGGTAACCGTCAGCGAAAGCCGCGACCAATACGTGCCGACCGGACACAGCCAAGCGAACATGACCAGCTTGTCTGGTGTCGCCGTCGAGACCGTCCGGGCCACAGTGGCCGAAGCAAGCGAAGTGATGGACTCAGGCCAAGACGCCTTGTTCGTGTCGCTCTTGGTCCCCGTTGACGACGCGGTTCACATCAGCAACGCAGCTGCCAACCGCGAACTGCGGCTGATACTCCTGCCCGAGGAACCCCCGACGCGAGACGGTCCTCCGATTCGACAGCAAGCAGTTGCCGGAGCGGTTCCATGAGCATCATTGCCGTGGGCAGTGCAAAGGCAAGCCCTGGTGTGACCAGCTTGTCGGTTGGACTCGGACAGTCATGGGAACCGACCACCGGTCGACGGGCCGTGGTGGTGGAAGCAGATGGTGATGGCGGTGTATTGGCCGCTCGTTTCGGATTGGCATCTTCACCCTCATTGGTGGAACTTTCGGGGACAACCCGACATGAAATGACGATCAGCCGGCTCCAAGCGAGTTGCCAGCCGCTGGCCGGGCACCTGCCTGCTCTAGTTGCACCCGGTTGCGGTGAGACAACCACCCGGATCCTCTCCCATCTGGCTAAGCGACTGGCAGACGGCTTCGGCCAACTTGACGAAATCGACGCCGTGGTTGACGTCGGTCGGGTGCGGCTTGACTCCCCTGCTGCCGAGCTAATCAAGCACTGCGACCTGCTCGTTCTCGTTGCTCATCCCCGGTTCGACCAACTCGTCCCCCTGGTCCATCAAGCACGAAGGGTTCTCTCTGAAGACATCCCAACCGCCCTGGTTTGCGTTGGTGACCGGCCCTACCCACCTACGGAGATGGCAAAGGCATCTCAGCTCGATCTCTTGGGCGTTATGGCCCACGAGCCGAGAGTGACCCAAGCGCTCGTCGGCGGATTTCCTGTCAACCAGCGTCATCGCCGACTGCTGCTGTGGCGAACACTCACCGAGCTCGTCCATCGAATCCACTTCCGCCTGCAAGCTGCGGCGGGTGGTCGAGAGGCGGCATAGTGACTTCTCCCGTTGCCGACCGGGTGCTCGCCATGGTCACCCACGAGCTAGAGCAAGCGGAGACAGACCGACTCGGCAACCGTCTGGAGCAAACTGCCCTGGCCAGGCAATTCATACTTGAGGCGCTCGACGTTATAGCGGCGGATCGAGCCAGGGCGTTCTTGCCCCCTCTCGACGAACCTGAAGAGTCTCGAATAGCCGACGAAGTTCTGGCCACATTGTTCGGACTCGGGCCCATCGATCGATTGTTGGCTGACGAATCGGTCGAGAACGTGAGCGTGAACGGATGTGACACGGTTTGGATCCATCATGCCGGGGGCAAGAAGCGCCGCGTTGAAGCCATCGCCGATTCGGATGATGAGCTGATCGAGCTCATCCGCCGGGCAGCCGCTCGGCTGGGCCGCAACGAACGGCGGTTCGACATTGCCAACCCGTTTCTGGACTTGCGACTACCCGATGGGTCCCGACTGAACGCTGTCATGGCGGTGTCTGAGCGTCCGGCGGTATCGATTCGTCGACATCGCCATGATCAGGTCACATTGAGCGACCTCTGCGAAATGGGCACTTTCGACGAGACACTGAGGGATTTCCTGGACGCGGCCGTAAGGGCCCGAATGAGCATCATCGTGTGCGGTGGAACCAACGCGGGCAAGACGACGATGTTGCGCGCCCTCTTGAATGCCTGTGATCCCTACGAGCGGCTAATCACAATTGAAGACCGATTGGAGCTGGGTCTGGCCTCGCACCCTGATCGGCATTGCGACGTGATCGAATTGGAAACCCGCACGGCCAACATCGAGGGAACTGGCGAGATCACAATGCAGCAGCTGGTTCGCAACGCGTTGGCCATGTCGCCCGACCGGTTGATTGTGGGCGAGGTTCGAGGCGCCGAAGTGGTCGACATGCTCTCGGCGCTTTCCACAGGAAACGACGGATCGATGTGCACCATTCACGCCAACTCCTCCCAGGCAGCCTTCAGCAAGATCGCCACCTACGCCTTGCGATCCACGGAGCACATACCGGTAGAGGCCACCAACCGCATGGTCGCGGAGAGCATCGACTTCGTAGTCCATGTGAGCAGAGCCCGCGATGGCCAGCGTCGAGTGAGGTCAGTGCGCGAGGTCACCGGCACTACGTCAGGCCAGGTGACCAGCGTGGAGATATTTGCAGCCACCGGATCAGCAACGGCCCAGCCGTGCGCCGAACTGCAAGCCTCAACCCAACAGCGATTGGCCAGCGGGGGGTTTGACACTTCTTCCTGGGAGCGCGAGCTGGCCCATGAGGAATTCGAGTGTCCTCGCTGATCGGAGCGATGTTGGGGGCGGCGTTGGGCACCGGTGTGTTCACCACCATCATGGGGCTGCGCGGCTTCTCACCGGTACCAGGAACCCGCCGCCGGAGGCCAGGCACCCGGTTCCGAGGAACACTCACGCGACTAATAGTTCGCACGGCCATGGCCGTTTCCGGGGCCGTAGCAGCAATCGTTTCAACCGGATGGCTGGTCGCCGGCTTCGTAGTGGGCATTGCTGCATTCCTGTCCCCAACATTGCTGAGGGCCAAGTCGAACCGCGATCGAGAGATGGACCGCTTGAACGCCCTGGCTACCTGGGTGGAGATGTTGCGGGACACAATCAGCGCAGCATCGGGTTTGACCGAGACCTTGAAGGCCACCGCAGATTCCGCTCCTGCGATATTGCGTGCTCCCGTCAGGCAGCTGGCCGCCCGAGCTGAACGGGAACCTCTTTCTGCTGCGCTGGCGAAATTTGCCGACGAGGTAGACCACACGGTTGCCGACACCGTTGCGATGTCGCTCGGGCTAGCGGCGACCAACCAAGTGGGTTCCTTGCAGGAGTCACTGGACGAGCTCGCTGAGAACACCCGTCAAGAAGTGTCAATGCGTTTGCGGATCGAGGCCTCCCGAGTTCGCCAGTACACCTCCGCCCGCCTGATCGCCGGTGTGGTGGCTGTGTTCTCCATTGCCATGGTGGGCTTCAGCAGAAGTTACTTGGCGCCCTTCGACACCGTGTCCGGGCAGGTAGCACTGGCCATGATTGGCGGACTGTTCATCGCATCGGGAATTGCCCTCGAGAGAATGAGCCGGTTCAGCAGTCCGCCCCGGATTCTGGAAATGAACCGATCTCCTCTTGCCCCCAGCCCAGCCACCGAGCATTCCCGATGATCGTTGGTCTAACCATGGGCACGATGATCGGATTTGGTCTCACTGTGGCCTTGTGGGGTCTGTTTCCCCCTCGAGAGGCATTGCAGAACAGGCTGAGCGAACTGAGCAGGCCAATTGACCACACCAGCCAGTCCAAGACTCGCCGAGAGCGACTGGGCCGTGCCGCCGAGCAGACGTTTGGTCGATTGAATCTTCGAGGACGCCGGGTTGAGCGGGACCTCAGGGTGGCCGGGCAGACCCCCGAAGCACTGGCGTTGGCAAAGCTCGGGATGCTGGTACTAGGGGTGGGATTGCCCGTGGGAGTTTGGGTTATCACCTGGTTGACCCGAGCGTGGGTCTCCCCGACCGTCGTGGTCCTAGCGTCGATCCTGGCGGGAGGCCTCATGTTCTTCGTTCCAGATCTGTCATTGCGAGAAAAGGCCCGTAAGCGACGCCGAGAACTGAGGAACCACGTCAGCACCTATCTGGACTTGGTGGGACTCCACCTGTCGGGAGGCTCGGGCATGGAACGGGCACTGGCTGATGCGGCAGACCTGGGTTCTGCCTGGGGATTTGCCGAGATCCAAAGGACCTTGCGGCAAGCTCAGCTGGCAAACGAACCTCCATGGACAGCTCTAGAGAAACTCGGTCGAGACCTCGGCTCACCGGAACTAGAGGAGCTGGCGGCGTGGCTGAGGCTGGCCGGAACTTCTGGGTCAAGAGTGCGGTCGTCCTTGCGCGTCAAGGCCCGGGGATTGCGAGAGCGGGCGTTGAACGAGGCAGAAGCAGAAGCCCAACAGGCTACCGAGCACATGTCCCTTCCAGTGGTCCTCCTGTTCACTGGCTTCTTGGGACTCATTGGGTATCCGGCAGTGGCGGCCATTCTCAGCCCATGAATGGCCCTGGAGACCAGGCTGCGAGACATGTACTTATCGGCGACTTGAATCGCCCCAATCAACATTTGGCAGGAGATGACGATGAGAGTGGCTGCCAAGCTCTATGAACAAATGACCGTCGCATTGGCGGGACTCGAACAACGCGTTCGCCAGGCGTGGCAAGCCGAACGAGGGGATGTGACCTCAACGGTGATCATCATCGCGGTCTTGGTCGCCGCGGCGGTGGCTGCCGGAGTGGTCATCACCACCTTTATCACCGGCCAGACCAGCAAAATCAGCTGATCGACGACGGTGGGGCAGACCAAGGAATGCAGTGCGAGCGCGGTGAAGTAACGACCGCCGTCCTGGTCGTACCCGTTGCCATGCTTTTGGTCTTCGTGGTCGTCCAAGCAGCCCTGGTCTTTCATGCCCAGGCTCTAGTGGATGCTGCTGCTCAAGAGGGCGCCCAGGCTGGTCAAGGCGAATTGGGCACCGAGGCGGCAGCCCACTCGGCCGTGCGGTCGGTCATCGGAGCAAGCGCGGGCAACCTGTTGTCGGACGTGGATGTCTCTGTGCAAGCAGACCCATCGCGGCTGTCGGTGACCGTACAGGCCGCCGTGAAGTCGCTGATCCCTGGGTATCGCCCCAGCGTTTCTTCTACTGCGGCGGGACCACGCGAGGTCTTTGTTCCTGAGTACCGAAGATGAAGACCCAGATCCGGTGGCGCCGTCGGCCAAAGGGAACCGCGGAACGAGGAAGCAGTGTGGTGGGACTGGTGATTCTGACTCCGGTGATGGCCACACTTCTCTTCTTCGTTGTGGCCGCCGGGCGACTAGGAGTAATTGAGAGCAAGCTCACTTCCGCAGCTCGCAGCGCGGCCCGCGCCGCGTCACAAACCCAGTCGGTCTCGAATGCGCAGGCCGCGGCATCGACAACCGCAAAGGCCACCCTGGAGCACCTAAATACGAGTTGTCATGGAGGTCCCCAGATTCGTGTCTTGGAACTTGATCTTCGGCCGGGTGGAAAGGTGCATCTCCAAGTTTCGTGTGTGGTGAGGCTTTCGGATCTGGCCGTGCCTGGTCTGCCCGGGAGTCGAGTGGTGTCCGCCGAGTCCATGTCAGTGGTGGACCGCTTTCGAAGCGAGGGCTCGTAGCTGTGCACCGAGGTCCCTCGAGAAGGACTCTTGGCCATCCCCGATCACGCACAGACCGGCAACGGGGACAGGTCACGGTGGTCTTCGTCGTGTTGGCTGCGGCACTAGTCATGCTTGGAGGACTGGCTTACGACGGTGCCCAGATTCTGAACGCCAAGCGGGCTGCCTCCTCCCTGGCGCTGGAGGCAGCCAGAGCCGGCGCCCAGGCGATTTCAACCGAATCCATCTACCAAGGGGAAGGGAACGTGACCGTTGACCCAACGAAGGCGCGAATCGCGGCGTCGGAATTTCTCGGCCCAAACGATGAGTGGTCGATCTCGGTCCGGGGCGACACGGTCTCCGCAACTGTGTGGTTGACCCAGCCTCTTCGAGTGCTCTCAATGCTCGGCATTGAGACACGTCGGGTGACTGGACACGCCAGTGCCCGTGCCATACAGGGAATAGACAGAGGAGATTACCTATGAACCTGAATGAAGACCCCCGAAGGGAAATTGTCCGCGGCCTGGTTTCAGCCGTGCTATTGGCCGGCTTGTTGATCGGCGTACCGATAGTCCTGATCTTTGGGGTGGGTTGGCCACTTCCCCAAGGAATCCCCTCGGGTTCGGACCTTGTGACCGCCATCAAGACAGGGGCTGTGCCCCCCTCTGCGATCTGGAAGTCCATTTCGGTCGTTGTGTGGGTTCTTTGGTTCCTGTTGCTTGCCGGAGTGGGGATAGAAGCGTGGGCCCACCTTCGAGGCCGAGTTGCCCCTCGGGTTGTTTTCTTGCCCTCGTTCATCCAGCGCATATCGGCCCAAATCATGGGAGCGGCTCTTTTGATCTCCTTCTCACTCCAACATCCAGGAGTTGCGCTGGCCGACAATCAAGAGCTCCTAGTTCCAACAGAATTCAAGATGGATGTCGAGGCCGCAGATGACGACCTGATCGTCCATGCTGCGGAACGACACGACAGCGTGCGCCAGTTGGCTGAGCAGTACCTGGGGGATCCAAACAGATGGACTGAGGTATTCGTGCTGGACGAAGGGCAAGGGCAACTAGACGGAGGATCGCCGTCGGACACAGGCCAGTCCGAAGCCGAGTGGGAGCTTGTCCTGCCTGATCCCGTCCTCGACCAATCCTTGGTCACGGTCCAGAGCGGCGACACCTTGTGGCGACTGGCGGCTCAACATCTCAATGACCCAGAGAGGTGGGTTGAAATCTTCGACTCCAACCAGGACATCATCCAAGACCCAGAAGTCATATTGCCTGGATGGCAGCTAGAGATCCCCGCCCTTGATCCCAAGCCGACTCTTGCCGCGCCACTAGCCCAATCCGTACCGGAGAAGGTCGCCACAGAAGCCATCGAGACTCAACCTGTACCGGAAAAGGTCGCCACAGAAGCCATCGAGGCTCAACCTGTACCGGAGAAGGTCGACAGCGCCGCCCTTGTGTCGGCCTACGCCACGGCTAGGCCAATGGTGGTGGCCAGTGTTCCTTCCGAAAGCACAGATCGGCAGTCTGCCCCCAGCAAGGAGGCAATGTTCGCTGTCGGTGGTCTGGGAGTTTTCGCCAGCAGCCTTGGGTGGGTGCTGGCCCGTCTTCGAAGGACTCAGCGCCGTCGGCTGCCAAATGGTCGAATGCCCGTGCCTCCCTCCAAGATCGCGATTCAGTTGGACCAACAACTGCAATCCGCTGCCGATCCTGATGCTGCTCTCTTCCTGGATGCGTCTCTGCGAATCATGTCTTCTCGGTTTGATGACAGCACGCCTCCCAACATCATCGGAGTATCTCTGGATTCAAACGAAGTGTCGATTCACCTCAGCTCACCCATCGAGGCTCCACCCGGATTTCACACCGGCGACGACGGCATGACTTGGTCGCTTAGGAAGGACGGAGGGCTGGAACGACTCTTGGATGAAGCCGATGGTGTGCCCGCGCCGTTGCCCACCCTGTCCACCGTGGGTAAGGCAAGCGGCAGTGAGTTTCTTCTGAACCTGGAGCACATGGCCGCCCTGAGCCTGGAAGGAAGCCCTGACGCGATAGCTGGCTTTTGCTCGGCATTGGCAATGCAGCTGGCCAGCAGCCACTTGGCCGATGACCTAACCGTCTTGTGTGTGGGGTTCGGACAAGAACTCACCGTGATGGAGCGAGTCGAATACGTACCGGATGTGGCTTCCGCCATTGAGCGAATCAGGCACCACCAGCGTCAAAATCGAGCATTGTTGGGAAGCCATTCCCCCGTCGTCGGCAACAGATTTGGGGACAAGGGTGACTACTCGCACCCAATGGTGACACTGGTCCCCCATCAGCTAAGCGAGGAAGATGCCCCCGAACTCCTCAAAGCATGCGATTCCTCTGTCAGTGTCGTAGCTCACGGCCTCGACGATGCCTCGTGGGTGGGTCGATTCGATGAAGATGGCCTTCTGCTTCAGCCCATCGGTCTTCTATTGGAGGCCCAAGGGGTGCCTGATGCGGCCATCACCGCTTTTGCTGAATTGGCCTCTTCAGCGAAAGACACCGAGGGAGTAGCCCTGACCGTGCCTCCAATCCCACGACTGGTCGAAGTCAAACGCGACGCCTCTCCAATCGACCCCTTGGATGTGAGCATTGAGGTCCGGGTATTGGGAACTGTAGAAGTGTCTGGGGCTGCCAACCCGTTTACGTCTCGACGAGCGTTAGATCTGGTTACCTATCTGGCCTTTCATCCTGAAGGAGCTGATCGAGACCAGCTGCGAACCCATATATGGCCCTCCGACGAACCACCTTCTGAGTCCACCTTGGCCAACACGGTGAGTCGAGCTCGCAATGCCCTTGGGTCCAACGAAAACGGCGATCTATACCTGCCAAGAGTGAGCCCCAAGGGGATTTATCGACTGCGGGAAGGGGTGGGAACCGATGTCAGCAGGTTCGAAGCCCTCGTTTCGGCTGCCCGCAAGGATGCGGGCCAGCGCGGTCGAGAGCAGCTTCAATCTGCACTCGATCTGGTGCGGGGAACACCGTTTACCGGCGGCGCCGGCGACATGTTCCGATGGGCTGATTTCGGGCTGCGTACCCACATCGACTGTTTGGTGGATACTGCGGCCCACGACTTAGCCGAACGGTGCTTGGAGGTAGGTGATACCGACGGTGCTAAAGGAGCGGTCTTGACCAGCCTCCAATTGGTCGGGGTCTGCGAGCAGTGCTACCGCCTGCGGTTGATGGCCGCAGCCGAGAACCCCACCGAGGTCCGCCAGATCATGGCGGAGCTGGTGCGCTTGCTGAAGCGGGAGAGCAACCAACCCGAGTCCGACGATCTCATCGGCCCCGACCTCTTGGAGCTGTACGAGCAGCTGATGTCGACTCGTTCCATGTTCAGGTAGCCGTTGGCGGCGTTGACTCTGCTTTGCGGTTGCGGCGACGGACCCACCAGATCAGAGCGGCGATCGCCGCGATGATGGGGAGGAAGGGCAACAGCACGCCGACCACGATCAGAACCACGCTGAACACGGCCACCACGCCGCTGGCGCCGTCGGACACCGAATCGCCGAAGCCGGGCAGGGCGTCGTCGGTGTCCACCTGAACCCAGACAACCGACTCGCCCCACACCTCATCGAGGGCGGTGCCGTCGAAATCGATGGGGGTAGCGGTCACCTCCAGCTCGATGGGCAGGCCTCGGGTGGCCACCCGGCCGGCCAGGCGGCCCTCTTCGATGGGCAGCTCTAGGACCGCGGCCATGAGCTCGCTGGGCTCGATCCGGCTGAAGGTGCCCTGGGCGGGCCGGAAGTTGTCCAGGTTGAGGCGCAGGTTGCGGGTGCTCACCTCCACATCGGTGAGCGCTGAAGTCCCGGTGTTCTCCACCTCCAGGCAGAGATAGACCCTTGCCTCGGGCTCCACGGTTATGTTCTGGACTCCCAGGCAGGGGTCGTCGGCGCGCTCGGAAACCCAGGCGGTGACCATGATCCCGGTGTCGGGCAGCACGGTGGGCGACTGGGTGATGGTGATCGTGATGGTGGCCAGATCAACCTGGTTTTGCAGGGTGCGGAGCTGACCGCGCAGCCGCTCCAGGGTGGTCTCGCGGTCGAGCAGCTCCCGCTCGAGCTCGGCCACGTCTTCGAGTTCGGTGGCCTGTTGGAGGAAATTCCGCAGCCGCTCCACGCTGGCCTCGGCAGTGATGATGCGGCTCCGCAGATCCACGATGATCTCGGTCACGTCGTCGGAGCTGATGGACTGGTCCACCAGCTTGCCCACGCCGGCCAGCCGCTCGAGGGCGGTGGAGAAGTCGTCGGGCAGCACCTTGAAGGTGATGGCGGTGCGGGGCCGGGGCTCGGTTTGGGTGGTTTGGGAGAACACGATGCCGCCCAGGCCCTGCACGATGGCCACCGCCTCCCGGCTGGCCGCGGTCACGTCGTCGGCCTGCACCGAGATCTCGGCGGTGTAGATGATGTCGCGGCCCAGATCGGCGGGGGTGAGGGCGGTGGGAACGGCCAGGCCGCTGTCGCCGCTCGTCAATTGGACGGTTTCAGACGCGTCTTCAGCGGGTGCATCCATTGCTGCCTCTTCAGACTCCTCGCGCGCCAGCCTCTCCCCAGAGTCGTCGGCTGCGGCCGCTGGGGCATCGAAATCGGCAGGAGCGGAAACCTCGGCAGCGTCGTCATCGTTGCCGGCATTGCAGGCACCGAGCAGTACAAACACCACACTGAGCACCGCCAGCAACATGAAGCTCAAGGTGCGGCGCTTGGGCCTGGTTGTAGTGCGGATCGCGTCGTCCATGGGTTTCCTCCCCTATCGAGCGTTGCCAACTAAGACGAAAGGCGGGGCGGATTAGTTCCCGGCGGACCAAACTTACAGTGCAACCAGCCAGAGGCGCCGGGTGGGTACCCTCGGGGCATCAGAGGCGCGGCGGATGACACGGAGCTGGTGAAGAGAGCTCAAAAGGGTGACCAGGCCGCGTTCGATGCCCTGCTGCGGAAGCACTACAACCAGATCTACGCCGTCTGCCGGAGATTGGCCGGCAACGAGGCCGACGCCCTCGATGCCACCCAGGAGGCGCTTATCACCCTGGTGAGGCGCATCGACCGCTTCGACGGTCGGTCGAAGTTCACCACCTGGATGCACCGGGTGGTGACCAACGCCTGTTTGGACGAGCTGCGGCGGCGGGGCCGACGCCCGGTGCCGTCCCCCGTGGAGGAGCAGCCCTTGGCGGCGGCCGAGCGGCCGGTGGCCGACATGGTGGGCGACCGCATGGACATCGAGGCGGCATTGGCCCAGCTCCCCGAGATGTTCCGGGTGCCGGTGGTGCTGTGCGACCAGGTGGGATTGAGCTATGAGGAGATTGCCGAAGAGCTGAACATCGCCCCCGGCACAGTGAGGTCGCGCATCTCCCGGGGACGCCGACGGCTGGCGGAAGTGCTGCGCGGGAACCCAGACGACCCCGGCCAACGTCACACTGGGGAGAGACCATGAGCGACGAACGCGGTCACATGACCCCAGAAGAACTCGACGAGCTGGCCTCCGCCTATCTGGACGGGGAGGCCACGGCGGAAGAAGTCGCCCTGGTGGAAAACGATCCCCGCTTGCAGGAGCTGGTGGAAGAGCTCCGGGCGGTGCGGGATCTAGTGGCCGCTCCAGTGGAGGCGCCTTCCGACGAGGTGCGAGACCAGATGATCGCTCAGGCCTTGGATCACCGGGCTCCGGTGGTGTCTATGGAAACTGCCCGACGCCGGTTGCGGGCCATCCCCCCTCAGGCCAGGGCGATTCTGGCGGCCGCCGCGGTGGTTGCGGCCATCGCCTTGGTGGGCGTGACCGTCCTGGATCGGCAAGGAGACGAGTTCGCCGATGACGACATGGCGTCGGCGCCCGTGGCGGCCGACGCGCCGGCAGACACCGAGGAAATGGCACTGCCCGCTCCAGCCGCCGAAGCCGACGTCCAGGAATCTGCCGAAGAATCGGTTGCCGGTCCTGCTTCTGATGACGCTGGGGAAGTCTTCGCGGCGGAGGCCCCCGCCGAGGCGATGATGGATGAAGACGTGGCGGTCGAACTCGCGGAAGCCCCCATGGACGACGAGGGGTACGCGGAATCAGAACCAATGGAAGCCGCTGCCGATGAGCCCGAAGTCGGGGAGATGGCCATGGCCGACGAAGCGGCTGACGTTGTGCCCACATCAGGAGAGGCCCACTTGGAGTTCGAGACCGCCTCTGATCTGGTCGACTACATGAAGCTGTTGGCCAAAGATCTCGTGGACGCCCAGGGCGCCACCAGACTCGACGAAACCATCGCCATCGACCTCAAGGACTGTCCGCTGTACCCGGACGAGGGCATCCAACTGCTGAGTCGATTCGACGCAGTGGTCGATGGAGTCGAAGTTCAGGTGTCGGTGTACCTCGACGGCGATGATCTGCAATTGACCGAGACATCCCCGCCACCCGAGTGCGAACTGCTCAATTCCCACACCCTTCTCGACTGGTTGGAATAGCCCCCACCCCCACTCCCCCAACATCCGATCTGACACCCCTCGGCGGT
>JAJEEH010000171.1 GCA_022821105.1 Acidimicrobiia bacterium | reverse complement strand
TCGGCGGCATCGATGTTCATGGGGACGATGCCCGACGGTTCGATTCCTTTCACGATGGATGGCCAGCCGGTGTATCGGGGCTTGGGAGTCGCCGGATTCGGCCAGCTCACCTTGGTAGCCGAAACCGCGGCGGTGAAGATCGATCCCGACGTGCCCCTGGAAGTAGCTGCGGTAATCGGATGCGCCATCCAGACCGGAGTGGGCGCGGTGCTCAACACTGCACAGGTGGAAGAAGGCGCCACCGTGTTGGTGATGGGCCTGGGAGGTGTGGGTATGTCGGTGGTGCAGGGTGCTCGCTTGGCCGGTGCATCCCGCATCTTCGCCTCCGACCCGGTGGCCGACCGCCGCAACGCCGCGGTTGCTTTCGGAGCCACTGACCTGCTCGATCCGAATGAGACCGACGTGGTGGCCCATGTGCAGGAGGCCACCAAGGGGATCGGCGCCGACTATGCCTTTGACGCCGCGGGCGCCGGCCCGCTGGTGGAGGCCGGTTTGGCCGCCACCCGCAACGGCGGCACCACGGTGATGGTGGGAGCGCCCGCCCTGGAGCACACCGTGACCATCAATCCCGCGGTCATGTACCTCACCGCCGAGAAGAAGCTGCTGGGCTGCCTGTTCGGCGGCTGCAACTCCCAGCGAGAGGTTCCTCGCCTGCTGGCCCTGTGGCAGAACGGCCGCCTCGACCTGGAGCCGATGATCACCGCCCGCCGGCCCATCGATGAGATCAACTCCGGCCTCGACGACCTTCGAGCCAGCATCGGCATCAGAACGGTTTTCAATTTGAGCTAACCCCGCGACAAGAGCCGGCCACTCCACGAATGGCCAGCGACAGCTTGAGCTAGAGAGTTGCGCGTCGAAAGAGGCGGGCAAACCGGTCGACAACTTGGTCGATGGGCGGGGCCTCGCCGCTGGCCAGGGGGTCGAGGGTGAACTCGACTCTGGCTTCGCCCCGGCTGGCTCGGGACGGCATCGATACGACCGTGGCCGCCAGCTGGCAGACAACTCCGTTGTGGGCGGTGAAGGTGACCTGCACGATTCCGGCGTCGCGGTCGATGTAGCTCACCTCACCCAGTTGGTGTCCTGCCTCGACCAGCCGGGCGAATATGTCGCCCGGGGGGAGCCGTAGTGCATAGCTGTCGTCGGCTTTGGCGGTTGCTGGCGGGTCTGGCTGAGGAGGGGGAGGAGCCGTGGAAACTTGAGGAGGTTCAACTCCGGCCCGCTGAAGCCAGTGATAAGCCTCGGTTATTCGGGCCGCCACCGCGGTGCTGCCCCCTGCGTCGGGATGGGCTTGGCGGATCAGCGCCCGGTATGCCCGGTTGACGTCGTCGGCTTGGGCCCCCTTTTCCAGCCCCAGCGTCCTGAGCGCCCGCTCTCGGTCCACGACACCACCGTAGGGCGTTAGGCCACCTTCAGTCTTCGGCCAGGAACTCCAAGATGGTGGGGTAGGCGGTGTGGTCCTGCATCATGAAGATATGGCCGCCGTCGAAGGTGGCTAGGCGGGCGCCCGGGATTCGGTCGCGCAGGAGTTCGCTGTTGCGCATGGGGGCGATGCCGTCGTGCACTCCGGCGCACACCAGGGTGGGCACGTCGATCTCGCCCAGGCGGTCGACCACGTCGTGGCCTCGGCGGGCCTCAAGCTGGCCGAGCGCGCCGGGGGTTTCGAGGGGCAGGGCGGGGCCGTCGGGGCGCGCATTGACTACGAACATCTCCACGCCGGGAGGCAGTGGCCCGCCCCGCTCATAGCGGGTGTCCATAATCTCTAGCGCCACCTCGCCCCGTTCTTCGGGGTCGAGGTCGGCCAGGGTGTGCAGAGGCCAGGAGCTGTAGTCGGGGCCGCCAGGAGAGGTGCAATTCAGCACCAGCTTGCTGATTCGCCCCGGATGAAGCACGGCCATGTTCATGCCCACCATCCCGCCGAAGCTGGTGCCCACCACCGGAACCGACTCCCAGCCCAAGAAGTCCAGGAAGGCCACCGCGTCGGCGGCGTAGTCGGCCATGGTCCACGGCAGCGGCGGCGTGGAGGTTTGACCGAGGCCCCGCTGGTCGTAGTGGGCCACGGTGAAGGCACTGTTGAGCGGGTTCAGGTCGGGGGCGGTCATGCGCAGGTCGCCCCCGCTGCCGCTGATGTTGAGCAGGGGCGGCCCCGACCCGTGCAGCTCGAAGTAGAGGTCGAGGTCTCGGACTTTGGCTATCGGCATCGGGTCATGTTGCCACGTTCGATGCCGCTAAGGGGCCGGATCAGACGAATGCCGAGGCGAATACCAGCGAAACGATGGTCATCACCTTGATGAGGATGTTCATGGACGGCCCGGAGGTGTCTTTGAAGGGGTCGCCGACGGTGTCGCCCACCACGGCCGCCTTGTGGGGCTCGGAGCCTTTGCCGCCGTGGGCACCGGCCTCGATGTACTTCTTGGCGTTGTCCCAGGCTCCGCCGGCATTGGCCATGAATATTGCTAGCGCGAATCCGGTCACCAGGGCCCCGGCCAAGAAGCCGCCCAGGGTGTCCACGTCGATGAACCCCAGGATCAATGGTACGGCCACTGCCAGGGCTCCTGGTACCAGCATCTCCCGCAGCGAAGCCTGGGTGGAGATGGCCACGCATCGAGAGGAGTCGGGGTTGACCCCCTCAGCACCCTCCCGCAAACCGGGGATCTCTCGGAACTGGCGGCGAACCTCTTCGATCATCTTGTTGGCCGCCCGACCTACCGCGTCGATGGTTAGAGCGGCGAACAAGAAGGGCAGCATGGCGCCCAGGAACAGACCGATGAATACATCCACTTGGCCCACATCCAATGAGAGTGCGAAGCCGGGGTCCTCTAGCTGTAGGGCCACTTCGAAGGTCTTGAACAGGGCCAGAGCGGTCAGAGCCGCAGAGCCCACTGCGAATCCCTTGGCGATTGCCGCGGTGGTATTGCCCAAGGAGTCGAGGGCGTCGGTTACCTCCCGCACCTTGGGGTCGAGCTCCGCCATCTCGGCGATGCCTCCAGCGTTGTCGGCGATGGGGCCGTAAGCGTCCACGGACACCACCACGCCGGTGGTGGCGAGCATTCCGATGGCAGCTATGGCTATGCCGTAGATGCCGGCTCCAGTGTTGTCTCCCAGCGTTTGCTGTCCGCCCCAGTAGGCCACCAGCACACCGGCACCTATCAGGATGACCGAGGCGGCCACCGACACCATGCCCGCGCTGATGCCCGATAGCACCGTGGTAGCCGGTCCGGTCTCGGACTGCTGAGCGATCTTTTTGACCGGTGCGTAGTGATCGCTGGTCCAGATCTCGGCCACCTTGCCGATAGCCCAACCCACGGCCAGGCCCCCGATCACTGAGATGGGCAGTCCCCACCAGCTCTCGAACTCATCACCGGAGAAGAACCACAGCCCGACCAAGATGGTCCCGATGACGGTGAGGCCCATGGCCACGTTGGTCCCCATGTGGAGTTGGCGGGACAGGCTCTTCACGTCGGCGCGGGCGCTTCCCCGCACCGCAAACGATCCCACGATGGCAGCCAGCATCCCCACGAAGGCCACGGCCAGAGGGAACATGAGCTGGGCGAGGCCGATGTCGTCGCCGGTGGCCTCGCTACCGGCTACCGCGAAGGAGAAGGCGGTCAGGGCGATGGGGGCGATGATCGATCCGCTGTAGCTCTCGAAGAGGTCGGCGCCCATGCCGGCGACGTCGCCCACGTTGTCGCCCACATTGTCGGCGATGGTGGCCGGGTTGCGGGGATCGTCCTCGGGGATGCCGGCCTCCACCTTGCCCACTAGATCGGCGCCAACATCCGCGGCCTTGGTGTAGATGCCACCCCCCACGCGGGAGAACAGGGCGATGGAGCTCGCTCCCAGGCCGAATGCGGTGAAGATCTCGAATGGATCGTCCACGCTGAGCCACTCCACAAACAGCAGGTAGGTGAAGGCGAGACCCAGAAGGCTCAGCCCAGCCACAGAGAAGCCCATGACTGCGCCGCCTCGGAAGGCTAGCGGCAGTGCCTTAGCCGGGCCTTCGGTCGCTGCCTGGGTAGTGCGGGCGTTGGCCATGGTGGCCACCGTCATTCCCACGTACCCGGCCCCCGCTGAGAGCACCGCGCCCAGGATGTAGCTGATGAACGTGAGCTCCACTCCGGTGAGCAGGGGTATGAGGATCGCCATAATGACCACGAACCCAGCCACCCAGGTGTATTCCTGCTTGAGGAAAGCCCGGGCCCCGGACTGGATCTCGGTCATGAGATGGACCATGCGGTCGTTACCCGGAGGGGCCGATTTCACCAGCCTGTAGAACAAGAAAGCGAGTGCGAGCACAAGAATAGCGCTCAGCCCGGCAAGATACGGTACGGCGTCCACATTGACCCCCTGATTGAGAGAACTAGGCGAAGTTAGCCAG
>JAJEEH010000260.1 GCA_022821105.1 Acidimicrobiia bacterium | reverse complement strand
GATGTGTACGGCGTGGCCCACCAGCACATTGGGTCCCAGCACCCCCAAGCGGTCGAGGTGTACCAGCGGGCGCTGTCCGGTCCGCTCCAGATAGCTGGCGGCGTCGTTCGGGGTGGGGGAGAGGTGGAAACTCAACCGCCGCCCGGTGGAGCGGGCCAGATCGGCGGCCGCCATCACCAAGTCGTCGGACATCAGGTCGTGGCCCACCAGTGCGACCGTCGCCTCCACCAGGCCGCCGGAGGGATAGCGCTCGATGAGATCCCGCTGGGCGTCGATCACCTCGTTTACCGGACCTGACTGGGGCAAACCGTCGGCATCCGACCCCCAGCGGGCGACGGCCCCTCGCACGCCCACTGCGTCCATGGCTTGGGCCACCCGGTCGGGGTGGGCCACTGTGCCGGCGTCGATGGTTGTGGTGATCCCGTTGGCTGCGGCCTCCACCAAACCCAGGGTGGCGGACAGCTCGTCGTCGTCACCGGTGACGTGCTCGTGGACGGGCACGATCCACTCGAAGATGGCGGCGCCGGGGGGCAGGTCGTCGGGGATGGCCGAGGCCACCAACCGGTCGGCAGTCAGGTGCTGGTGGGCGTTGACGAACCCGGGCACTACAAGCGCGTCGGCCGATCCCCGTTCGGGAGCGCCGGGATATCGCGCTCTGATGTGGTCGGCCTTTCCCACCGCGGCGATCTTCCCTTCGGCCACCGCCACCGCGCCGCCCGAGATGATGGCACGCTCGGCGTCCATGGTCACAATGTCGCCGGTGATCACCCAGTCGGCTGTTGACACGCCAGTTGACGTTACCGGCGCAGTGTTAGGGAAACAGGAAAAGGGCTAGGCGGTATCATCGGCCTATGAGTGGGAACGGCGCTTCCAACCAGCTCGTCGGCCAGCCCGCACTGGACCACCACTGGTATCCGATCGCCCTTGTTGAAGACATCGCACCGGGACCAGTCGGGATCCAGGTGTTGGGTCGCCGCTATGTGCTGTGGCGCTCCGACGACGGGTCGCTCACCGCTGCTCCCGACCGCTGCCCCCACCGAGAGTCACCGCTGTCGGAGGGGCGCATGGTGGACGGCTGCGTGGAGTGCCCCTACCACGGGTGGCGTTTCGGAGCGGGGGGTCGCTGCCAGTTGGTGCCATCTTCGCCGCCGGGAACCCCGGTGCCGCCCAAGGCCCACTTGGAGCTGGTCAATGTGGAGGAGCGCTACGGGCTGGTATGGCTGTGTCCGGGCAAGCCCCTCGGTCAGATCCCGGAAATCCCCCAGGAAGACAACCCCGAGTTCCGGCGGCTAAATACGCCCTTCCAGCAGTGGGCGGTGTCGTCCACCCGGATCACCGACAACTTCATGGACTTCTCCCACTTCCCGTTCGTCCACACCGCCACCTTCGGATTGGCCCAGGAGACGGTGATACCCCCCTTGGAGATGGGCGACCTGCCCGACGGCTATAGGGGCTACGTCTACGAGGTGAACGCCAACAACACCAGCGATGCGGGCCAAACCACCACCGGCCAAGACGACGACGTGCTGCACCGCCGCATGACCACCGGCTACGTGCTGCCGTTCTCAGTGCGCAGCACCATCGCCTACGAATCCGGCCTCGAGCACATACTTCTGCTGCTGACCACCCCGATGGACGACGTGAACTCGCTGTTCAACTTCGTGGTGTGGCGCAATGACGACTTCTCGGTGCCCGCCGAGGAGATCATGCAGTTCGACCTGGCCATCGGCGCCGAAGACAAGGCCATGCTGGAAAAACTCGAAGGCGTCCTCCCCATGGACCTAACCGCCACCGTAAGCGTCCAATCCGACCGCCCCTCAGTAGAATGGCGCCGCAGCCTCGCCGCCCTCCTTGCCGAAGGCGGAGCGCCCAGCTAAAGGGAGCAGCGTCCCTAGGCCTCAAGTCTCAGCCGTGGAGGAGGGCTTGGCGCCAGGCGGCGGTGGTGGCTACCTGGTTGAAGGTGAAGATGTGAAGGCCGTCGATGCCCAAGGGGGCGAGCTGGCTGCTGAGAGCCTCTAGCAGGTCGGAGGGGTCGTGGGCCGATGAGCCGAGCAGCTTGGCCATGGAGCGGCGGTTCTTGCGGAGATAGCGCAGCGACTGGCCCACGCCCAGGCGGGCGCCGATGGTGAGCAGCTTGGTGCGCTCCACCGCGCCGGGTATGCCCAGATGAACCGGCAGCGTCAGTCCGTCGTCCCGCTCGGCCTTGAGCCAGGCGATGATCTTGGCCGGGTCGAAGCACATCTGGGTGCTGCAATAGCCCCGCAGGCCAGCCTCGGTCAGCAGTTCCTGCTTGGCGAACAGGGCGTGACGCCGCTCGTCTTCTCCGATGAGGGGGTGGCCGTCGGGGTAGGCGGCAATTCCAACCGTGTCGAGGCCGTGGTCGTGCTCGAACAGGTCCCTCATGAAGCTGTGGGCGTCGTGGTAGGCACCCGGCTCGGTGGCATCCCCGCCGATGACGAAGGCGGTGGTCACCCCATTGTCCTTGGCCCAGACGGCCAGATCTTTGACTTGGCGGTGATCTCGCATCAAGCGGGCCGAGAAATGGGGGATGGCATGATGTTCCCGTTTGATCAGCTCTTGGGTCAGATCGAGCGTGGCCTGTTGGCCCTTGGCGGCCGATGCGGTTACCGAAACTCTCGAATTCGGGGGCAGCGCGTCGATGGCCTCGGGGGCGCTGTTCAGCGGGATGATCTCGAAGACTGCGCTGCGAATAAGCTGCTGAACGTCGGGATTCGGACCGGTCGGTTGCGATTCCTCCCACCGCGATAGACTGGCCGAGTCGTTCCGCATAACGGAACTGTACCATAATACGGACCAGAAGTGCAATACTTGCAGGCAGCACGGCCTGTTGAGGAAGCGAGTTGGGCATGATGATGGAGGCAGGACATGGCTGAGGTCCCCGAAAAGGCCAAGTGCGTGGTCATCGGCGCGGGAATCGTGGGGAACTGCCTGGTCGGGCACCTCACCAAGCTGGGCTGGACCGACCTGGTGCTGCTGGACAAGGGCCCGCTGCCCAACCCCGGCGGTTCCACCGGCCACGCCTCCAATTTCATATTCCCCGTGGACCACAACAAGGAGATGTGCCTGCTGGGGGAGCAGAGCGCCAACCAGTACCGCGACCTGGGGCTCTCGGTGGACTCCGGGGGCATCGAGGTGGCCCGCACCCAAGAGCGCGTCGACGAGCTCAAGCGGCGCATGACCTCGGCCACCGCTTGGGGCATCGAGGCCCACCTGCTGACCCCTGAGGAGGTCAAGGAGCTGGTGCCGTTCGTGAACACCGACATCGTGTTGGAGGGCTTCTACTGCCCCACGGTCTCGGTGGTCGACTCGCTGGAGACCGGCACCCAGATGCGCAATGTGGCGGTGAACGGCGGCTGCCATGTGGCGGCCAACACCGAGGTGCTCGACATCATCACCGAAGACGGTCCCAATCCCGGCGACCGCACCGTCAAGGCGGTGGTCACCGACAAGGGCACCATCGAGACCGAGTACGTGGTGATTGCCTGCGGCGTGTGGTCGAACCGGGTGGCCAATATGGCCGACGCCTACATCCCGCTGGTGCCGGCCGTGCATCAGATGGCCGACGTCGGCCCGCTCGACATCCTGGCCGAGACCAACAATGAGATCGGCTACCCCATCGTGCGGGACATGGACACCTTCTGCTACGAGCGCCAGTCGGCCGGCTCCATGGAGGTGGGGTCGTACGCCCACCGGCCCATCTTCCACCACCCCGACGACATCCCCTCCAACGAAGAGGCCGCGCTCTCGCCTACTGAGATGCCGTTCACCCCTGATGACTTCGACCTCCAGATGGAGCAGGCCATCGACCTCATGGACATGCTGGGCGACGCCGAGATCAAGTACGCCATAAACGGGCTGCTGTCGCTCACCCCCGACGCCATGCCGTGTTTGGGGGAGCTGCCCGAGGTCCGCAACCTGTGGTCGGCCGCGGCCATCTGGGTCAAGGAGGGGCCGGGCATGGCCCAGGTGGTGGCCGAGTGGATGACCTTCGGCTATCCCCGGGTGATCGATGTCCACGGCGCCGATGTGTCCCGCTTCTATCCCGAGGAGCGGGGCGACGACCACATCTGGGACCGGGCCGCGGAGCATTTCAACAAGACCTACGGCATCGTCCACCCCCAAGAGCAGTGGGAGAGCCGCCGCAACCTGCGGGTGAGCCCCTACTTCTCCCGCCAGCAGGACCTGCGAGCCGAGTTCTTCCAGGCCCGCACCTGGGAGCGCCCCCAGTGGTTCACCTCCAACGCCGACCTGGTGGAGCGCTATGGCCTGTCCGACCGCCAGGTGGAGTGGGACAACCGCTGGTGGAGCCCCATCACCATGGGCGAGCACCTCAACCTGCGGGAGAACTGCGGGCTGGTGGACCTCAGCGCCTTCCAGATCTTCGAGCTGTCGGGGCCGGGCGCCGTGGAGTACGCCGACCGGCTGGCCGTGAACCGGATCGACGTGCCGGTCGGGCGCGCCGTCTACACGCCCTGGCTCACACCCGACGGCGGCTTCCACTCCGACCTCACGATGATGCGCACGGGCGACGATCAGGTGCGCATCGTGACCGGCGTCTTCGACGGCGGGCGCGACGAGTTCTGGGCGCGCCGGCACATGCCCACCGACGGCTCGGTCACGTTCGGAAACATCACCGACGACGTCACGACGCTCGGCCTGTGGGGACCGAACGCCCCGGAGGTGCTGAGCGCCCTGTGCGATCACCGCTGGGGCGACGCGCCCTACGGCTCGGTGACGCCGGTGGAGTTGCGCTGCGGCGACCGGACGATCAGCGCCGAACTGTTCCGCATCTCCTACGTGGGCGACACCGGCTGGGAGATCTACACCGCCTGGGACAACGGGCCCGACCTCTGGGACGCTCTCATGACCGCCGGCGCCGACCTGGGGCTGCGCCCCACCGGCGGCGGCGTGTACGGCACCTCGGGCCGCCTCGAGAAGGGCTACCGCCTCATGGGCGCCGAGTTGGAGAGCGAGTACAACCCGCTGGAGGCCGGCCTGGCCCGCCCACGTGTGAAGGCCACCGACTTCATCGGCAAGGAGCCCTACGTGGCGGCGCGCGAGGCCGGCCCGCCCGAGGTGCAGATGTGCGTGCTGACCGTGGAGGACCACGCCGACGGGAATGGCCGCAAGCGCTACATGCAGGGCGGCAACGAGCCGATCCTGACCGCCGACGGCAAGCGGATCACCGACAGTCACGGGCGGGTCTCGCGGGTCACCAGTGCCGGGCCGGGCCCCTCTGTGGACAGGTACCTGCTGATGGGCTACCTGCCGCGCGAACTCGCCGGGCCGGGCACCGAACTGCAGGTGATGTACATGAACGAGTTGTTCCCGGTCCGCGTGGCCGGCACCGGACCGGTCTTCGATCCCGACGACACCCGGCTGCGGGGTTGAGGCACCGGGAGGGCCCGCGGATCCGGGCGACGAGGGAGCGACGATGCGCATCTGCTGCTGCGTGAAGCGAGTGCCGGCGCCGGGTGCCCGGATCAACGTGACCCCCGACGGCCAGGCGGTGGACACCGCCCACCTGGGCTTCACCACCAGCCCCCACGAGGAGTGCGGGGTGGAAGAGGCGGTACAACTCAGCGAGGCGCA
>JAJEEH010000126.1 GCA_022821105.1 Acidimicrobiia bacterium | reverse complement strand
CCGCAGGTAATCGGCTGGCTCCCCTCGGCCGCGCCCCGGCCGTCGCAGGGCTCGCACACCGTGGCGGTGCGCACGGTCACCTCGGCATCGGCACCCAGCACCGCGTCTTCAAAATCGAGCGTCAGCACCGCCTCCAGGTCGGCGCCCCGCTGGGGACCGGTCCGAGTCCGCCCGCCGGCGGTGCCGAACGGACTCCCGCCGAACGGGCTGGCCCCTCCGAAGAAAGCGTCGAAGATGTCGTTCAGGTTCATGCCCGAGAACGGGTCGCCCCCGCCGGCTGCTCCCGGCGCGGTGCCGAAGCGGTCGTAATGGGCCCGCTTCTGGGGATCGCTCAGCGTCTCATAGGCCAGGGCGATCTCCTTGAACCGGGCCTCGGCATCAGCGTCGTCGGGGTTGGCGTCGGGGTGGTACTGGCGGGCCAGTTTCCGAAACGCCTTCTTGAGGTCGTCCTCGGTGGCATCTCGGCCCACGCCGAGCAGCTCGTAGAAGTCAGCAGCCATGGGCTAGGGGGCCGACAGTCTGTGGCCCAGGTTCTGGCTCACCACCGCCACCGCGGCCAGCGCTTGGGGATAGTTCATGCGGGTGGGGCCCAGCACCCCGATGGAGCCCACCGGCTGGCCGGCCACCTCGTAGGGGGCCACAATCAGCGAGCACTCGGCCAACGGCGCCACTCCGGTCTCTGAGCCGATGGCCACCGTGAGGCCTCGATCCAGGATGTCTCTCACCAAAGAGACAACCACCAACTGCTTCTCCAGTATTCCCAGAACCGAGCGAACCGTCTCAGTGGCGTCGAACAGCCCGGCCACGCTGGCCGCCCCACCCACGTAAAGCTGCTCTTCGGCATCGCTCAGATCGGCCAGCGAATCCAGCACCCGAGCCGCCAGCGGGGTCAGGGTATGGGCCAGCTCGCGATCTCGAAGGGCACTGGCCGGGCTTCCCGCTAGCAGGTCGGTGAGCTGGGTTGATGCCCGAGCCATCTCCACCGAGTCGGCAGGCCGGTCCACCTCAATGGTGCGCTTGTCCACCGACCCGTTTTCGTACACCACCAGGGCCATCACCAGCCGCTCCGACAGGTCCACCAAGCTCACCGACCGGATGGTGGCGGTGGAGTGCTGGGGGGCCACCACCAAGGCGGCATAGGCGGTGAGGTCGGCCAAAAGGGCGCTGGTGTCGGCCAGCATCTGCTCGAGTTCGCTGTGGGTGGTGTCGAAGAAAGCCCGAACCTGCTGGCGCTCGGTGCGGCCCAGAGTGCCGGGCACGTCGGTGAGGGTGTCCACGAAATGGCGGTAGCCCTTCTCGGTGGGAATACGCCCCGCGCTGGTGTGGGGCTGGCTCAGGTATCCGGCGTGCTCCAGGGCCAGCATCTCGTTGCGGACTGTGGCCGGGGAGACGCCCAGATCGGCGATCTCGGAGACGTGGGAGGAGCCCACGGGCTGGGTGGTGGAGATGTAGCCCTCCACCACGGCCCGCAACACCGCAGCCTTGCGGGCCGAAAGCGTCTCGCCTTGGGTCCCCATAAGGCTTGAATACTACTGGTCTGACCCGATCTGCCACCCAGCAGACGCTGGCCGGGGGCCTCAGTCGTCGAGTCGGAGGGCGGAGATGAACGCCTCTTGGGGCACGTCCACCCGGCCGATGGCCTTCATCTTCTTCTTGCCGGCCTTCTGGTTCTCCAGCAGCTTGCGCTTGCGGGTCACGTCGCCGCCGTACAGCTTGGCGGTGACATCCTTGCGGAACGCTTTGACCGTCTCCCGGGCGATGATCTTGCCGCCGATGGCCGCTTGGATGGGCACGTCGAACTGCTGGCGGGGGATCAGCTCCTTGAGCTTCTCAGTCATGCGCCGACCGTAGGAATAGGCCGAATCACGGTGGACGATGGAGCTGAAGGCGTCCACCGGCTCGTGTTGGAGCAGGATGTCCACCTTGGTGAGATCGGACGCGGCGTAGCCGTCGGGCTCGTAGTCCAGGCTGGCGTAGCCCTGGGTGCGGCTCTTGAGCTGGTCGAAGAAGTCCACCACCACCTCGGCTAGCGGCAGCCGATAGGCCAGCTCCACCCGCTCGGGCGACAGGTACTCCATTTTCTTCATCTCTCCCCGGCGGTCCTGGCACAGCTCCATAAGGGTGCCGGTGTAGTCGGCGGGGGCGATGATGGTGGCGGCCAGCATGGGCTCCTGGATGCCCTGCACCTCGGCGGCCGGGGGCATGGCCGAGGGGTTGTCCACCTCCAACTCTTCGCCGCTGGCCAGCTCCACCCGGTAGGCCACTGAGGGAGCGGTGGCGATGAGGCTGAGGCCGAACTCCCGCTCGAGGCGCTCCCGCACGATCTCCATGTGGAGGAGTCCCAGGAATCCGCACCGGAAGCCGAACCCCAGCGCGCCCGACGACTCCGGCTGGTAGTTGAAGCTGGAGTCGCTCACCCGCAGCCGCTCCAGCGAGTCGCGCAGGGCGGCGAACTCGTCGCCGTCGATGGGATACAGCCCGCAGAACACCATCGACTTGGGCTCTTGGTAGCCGGCCAGCGGCTCGGCTGCGCCGTCGCGGGCCGTGGTGACGGTCTCCCCCGACCGGGCCTCGGCCACGTTCTTCATGCCGGCGATGAGGTAGCCCACCTCACCCGGTCCCAGTTCATCAACTGGTGTCGGCTGGGGGCGCCACACGCCGATCTCGTCAGCCTCCCGGTCGGTGCGAGCTTGCATGAATCGGATCTTGGACCCCGACCGCAGCCGCCCGTTCATCACCCGCACCGAGCTGACCACCCCCCGGTATTGGTCGAAGTGAGAGTCGAAGATGAGCGCCTGGAGCGGGGCGTCGGGGTCGCCTACCGGCGGCGGGGTGAGAGCCACCACCGCGTCCAGCAGCTCCTTCACGCCCTCGCCGGTTTTGGCACTGATGTGCAGCACGTCTTCGGCGGCGATGCCCAGCACCTGTTCGATCTCCTCAGCTCGGCGATCGGGCTCGGCCGCGGGCAGGTCGATCTTGTTGAGGGCAGCCACCACCTCCAGCTCGTTTTCCAGGGCCAGGTAGCAGTTGGCCAGCGTCTGGGCCTCGATGCCCTGGGCTGCGTCCACCAGCAAGATGACCGACTCGCAGGCCGCCAAAGAGCGGCTCACCTCGTAGCCGAAGTCCACGTGGCCCGGGGTGTCGATGAGGTTGATCACGTAGCCGTCATGGTCGAGGCGCACGCTCTGGAGCTTGATGGTTATGCCCCGTTCCCGTTCCAGGTCCATGGAGTCGAGATACTGGGCCCGCATCTCCCGAGGGTCCACCGCCCCGCACAGCTCCAGCATGCGGTCGGCCAGCGTCGACTTGCCGTGGTCGATGTGGGCGATGATCGAGGTATTGCGAATGTGGGAGAGATCCATGGGAACCGATTAACGCTACCGCCCTTATTCCCCAGGTTCCCATGTGGTTACCAGGGTTTGGGGGACGGTAGAGTTGCCATTCTGTGGCAAACATCAAGAGCCAGATAAAGCGCAACCGCCAGAACGAGAAGCGCCGCCAGCGCAACCGCGCCGTGCGCTCAGAGATCATCACCCGCACCCGGAACGCGGAGGCCGCCGCCCAGGACGGCGATGCCGAGGAGACCGCCGAGGCGGCCCGCCTGGCCATCAAGCGCATCGACAAGGCGGCCAGCAAGGGCGTGCTGCACCCCAACACCGCGGCCCGGAAGAAGTCCCGCCTGATGAAGCGCTTGGCCCGCCTTCAAGCTGAGTAAGTCCAGGCCCAACCCTTAGCTTCTAGCGATTGAGCTGGGTAAGGCGCGCCACCAGCACTTCTAGCACCGCCTCGGCCGGTATGGCCGTGGCCCCTCGCAAGTCCAAATCTGCTTGGGCCAAAAGCTCGATCGACCGGGCGACCTTCTTCGGTCCCAACTTTCGGGCCTGGCGCAGTGCCTTTCGGGCCGGGAAGGTTGAGCCCTTGAGGCCCAGCATCTCGGCGGCTTCCTTCTCGTCGGCGGCGTCGGCCCCGTCCAAGCGCAGCAGCCGGTTGTGGTGGTTGTAGAGGGTGGACAGCACCTGCATCTCATTGCGGCCTCCGGCATGGAGCATGCGGCGCAGCTTGTCCAGGGCGTCGGCGATGTTGCCCGACTCCACCGCATCGGTCAGCTCCCAGGGGGGCACCGACCCGGCCTCCCAGATGAACGGGGCCACGTCGTCGGCCTCCAACGCCCGATCCGGGCCATAGGCCGACGCCAGCGTGGTCAGCACTGCGGGCAGGCGGCTCATGTCCTCCCCCAAGTGGTCGGCCAAAAGCCGCTTGGCCCCGGCCCGCAGCCGAAGCCCCGCGGCGGCGATCTGCGTGTCCATCCACTGGGCCGCCCCGTCGCGCCCCCTGGGAACCCCGGCGCCTACCACCTCGCCGCCCGCTTCGGCCACCGCTTCTGACAGTTTCTTGGGCACTGCGTTCAGCCGCTGAAGCGCCGGGCCCTTCTCCCACACAAGCACCAGATCGGTGGTCTCCAGCGGGTCCTCCAGATAGCTGAGCAGGGGGCCGAGCGATTCAACGGTTGAGAACCGGCCCATCTCCCGGCCCACCACCACCCGCCGCTCGGTGAGGAACGGCGGGGTCTGGGCGGCGTCCACTAGCGGGGCGATGTGGTAGTCGTCGTCTTCCATATAGGCGGACTCGGTCAGCTCGGCCACCATCAGCGACCGGTCGCCATCGCCCACCAACTGGGCCACCCGGTCGCGCACCGCGTTAGACAACAGCACCTCGTCGTCGCCTTGAAGGAGAACCACCGTCGCGCTCATGGGGAATCCTCCACACACTGAAAGGAGGCGCTCATGGGGATAGCCCCCGGCCGGTGAAGAGCGCGCTCATGAGTGATTCCGCTGGTGTTGGAGGAGGTCGCTCATGAAGTCGGCCACCCGGCGGGTGCCGGCCACGTCATGGGCCCGAAGAATCCGGCTGCCCAACCCCACGCCCAGGGCGTGGGCCGCCAGCGTGGCCTCGCGCCGGTCGCCCACCTCGGTACCGGTCAGCTCCCCAAGGAAGCCCTTGTTCGACACCGACAGAAACACCGGATAGCCCAGATCCGCCAGCTCCTGAGATCGGCGAAGCAGCTCGGCCGACATCTCGGGGGTCTTGCCCAGGTCGTGTCCGGCGTCAAGCATGATCCGCTGCGGGGGGATCCCCGCGTCCACCGCCCACTGGGCCCGCTCGGCCAGAAACCGGCTCACCTCGCCCACCAGGTCGTCGTATACCGGATCGGGGTCGGCCACCCTGGGGGCCAGGCGCACATGGCAGGCCACCACCGAGGCACCCGCCTCGGCGGCGACCCACAGATAATCGGGATCGGCGAACCCGCTGATGTCGTTGCCCACCACCGCCCCGACGGCATAGCTCTCCCGGGCCACCGATGCTCGCCAGGTGTCCACTGATATGGGAAGGTCGAAGCGCTTGCGCAGCGCCTCGATGGCCGGCACCACCCGATCCATCTCCTCGTCTTCGGTCACCTCAGGGCCGGGACCGGCCTTCACCCCGCCAACGTCCAAGAAGTCGGCCCCCTCAGCCACCAGCTCCTCAGCCTTTGCCAAAAAAGCGTCGAAATCCCAGTACTGCCCGGCGTCATAAAAAGAGTCGGGCGTGCGATTCAAAATGCCCATCACCAGAGCCCGGGTGGACACGTCATAGCGATGCGGCCCCAGCTCCACGATCACGCAGGCGACGCTACACCGCTGTAGTGACGGTTTGGGAGGCCGACGGCGTGACCACCCGGGCTCTGACGGGTCGTTGTGTGCTATTTCCGGGTTGTGACGTCTAGTCGGTCGAGGGGGCCGTCCCAGGTGAGGATTCTTGTGTCGGCGGTGGCGAGTTGGAGGCGGTTGACCATGGCGGTGGCCATGATCCGTCGATCGTAGGGGTCGGGGGGTGCTCCTTGGCCTATCAGCTGCTCGGACATGATGAACATCTCGCTGTCCAGCGGTATCTCCCGGATACCGTTTTCCAGCCGCCGGGCTCGCCACGCATACAAGTCAGCCCCGAGGTCTAGGGCACCGTTGGATATCAGCAGCGCAAGCTCACCGTAGCTGGCGGAGGACACGAACAGGCTCTGGCGCTCGAGGGACCTCTGCATTTCGTCCCTGGCGTTGGGGTGCATTCTCTGGTTGCCCTGGTACATCCAGATCAGCACATGGGTGTCCATGAGGAACATGGAAGCTAGTGCTCAATGGCACTGGGTTCGTCGATGCCGTCGGGCAGGCTCAGCCACTCGTTCCACTGGTCAGCCCAATGCGCCATCCACTCCTCGTCGAGAGGGGGGGGCGAGACGATGTCCCCGTACACCCTGATCTCGTCTCGGCACATCCCCCACAACATCGGGTATTGGCGCTCATCCGCGCAGGGTGCGAGTCGGGCCACGGGGTGGCCGTGTTTGGTGATGATGATCTCCTCGCGGGTCTCTCGCACCGCGTCCATCAGGGCCAAGCACTTGGTCTTGAACTCTCCCGCGGGCATCATCCGTGGCGGAACAGCAGCCATGTCCGTCCTCCTAACCTGATTGTACTCCCTTAACGACCATAGCCTAACCATAGCCATCCCGCGATCCCGGACCGCTTACTGCTCTAGCTCGAAGCACTAGTGCCGCACCAGCGCTGTGCCGCTTGGAGGGGTGACCGCCACTGCCAGGTGGGGATCGTGGGAGGTCACCTCTACCACGAGGCTGCCGACTAGGACTTGCTGGCCGGTTCGGACGGTTCGGGCCCCTCCTATGCGATGGGAGGGCGGGGCGATGACGGTGCCTACGTGCATGCGCTGCCTTAGGGCAAGGAGTTGATCGCGCTGGGCACGGGTGCCCCGATCGGCGATCGCCAGATCCACCGCGCCGAGTGGTTTGGACGGCTGTTTTGCCTGCTCTATAAATGAGCGGTATAGGAGGAACCGCCATGTCGATAGCACATGACACCGATGCCCATCCCCTGGTGGGCGACACCCACCGCCTCACCGTCGTCCGCTCCGGCAAATGGTGGGCAATCAATGCCGACAATCTGCCCGGCTGCCACTCACAGGCCAAGCGCCGCGCCAAGATCAAAGCGACGGCACGCGACGCAATCGCCATATGGTTCAACGCTCATGAATCAGAAGTAGGCCCCTTAGTTCTCACCTTCGCAAACCCAGAATGACCGACGGGGCGACCGCTGCCCTCCATACGGGGAGTAGATGTTTCGAGAGCTGGCCTAGGAGTCTTGGGGGCAGCGCTGGGGGTCGAGGGGCCAGCCGGCTTGGCGGCGTTCGGCGCAGCCGATGTAGGAGGTGTCCAGCAGGTTTGGGTTTCGCAGGTTGTCGTCCATTTTGAGGGGGCGTGTGGGCGGGCAGTTCCATATGTGGTCGCCCATGATGGAGCAGTCGGGCGGGTGGGGGAATTTGAACGCGGCGTGGCCGATCTCGTGGGCCACGAGGTAGTCGTATACCCAGTAGGCGAGGTCCCGGCAGCTGGTGTTGTGGCCGGGTCTGATGTTGCCGATCCCATAGTTGGTTGCGTGGCTTGGTGTTCTGGTTCCTGGGAGCTCGCGCACCAGGCGGGGGGCTTGGCCGCCCGGGCAGATGTATGGGCTGGAATACAGCGCCTCTACGGTGGGCATCCAGACTCTTCCGAGATCGACTTGGCTATTGCTGTAGTGCGCGCAGGCGCCTGGGCACCACTCCCACGCATCTCTATCGACGCCGCTCGGGTCTGGCGAAATGTCGAGGAGCCAGAGCAAAGACGCGTAGTCGGGGCGGAAGTGCCCGCCTGTGTCGGACCCCGGGCCCGCGCCGTGCACGGAGACGCACGGCATGGAATCCTCCGCGATGCTGGCGTTGTGCCAGTCGATGTCGGGCGACAACACGGCGGCGGGCAGGAACCTTAGGTCGGCGAACCCGGAGGACTCCCGGGCGTAGAAGGCCGACACGATGTCGTTCATGCGGTCGGTCTCGTATCGCAGGTCGGCGGGGGTGTATTCGCCTTCGGCGGCGCAGTAGTACACGTACACGTCGGACTTGCCCGCCAGCGGCCACCGGGTGGCCACGTTGTCCCAGCACAGCGGGGCCAGCGACCCC
>JAJEEH010000012.1 GCA_022821105.1 Acidimicrobiia bacterium | reverse complement strand
ACGTTGAATCCGATGATGGTGGCGTTGGACGCGGCGGCCAACTGGATGTCATTGGCAGTCACCCCGCCCACACCTCGGTGGACGAAGGCCAGCTTCACCTCATCGCGCCCTAGGCGCTGGAGGCTGTCCACCACTGCTTCCAGCGATCCGTTCACATCGGCTTTGACGATGAGGTTCAGCGTGGCGGTCTCCCCAGCCTGTATCTGGCTGAAGATGTCCTCCAGGCGCGCCCCACCCGAAGTGGCTGCGGCATCCCGGCCCAAGCTGGCAATGCGCTGAGAGTGCTCGCGTGTCTGGGCGACTTTGGCCGCCACCTTCTCGTTGGGGGCTACCACAAAGGAGTCACCGGCATTGGCCACGTCGGAGAGTCCCAACACCTGCACCGGCTTCGACGGCATGGCCTCTTGAATCTGGTTGCCGCGGTCGTCGAGCAGCGCCCGGACTCGCCCCCAAGATGCCCCGGCTACCACTGGGTCGCCTCGCCTCAGGGTTCCGTGCTGGACCAGCAGAGTGGCCACAGGGCCCCGTCCGATGTCCAGGTTGGATTCCAGCACCACTCCCCGGGCCCGACCCTCCGGTTCGGCCCGCAGATCTTCCACCTCGGCCACCACGGCCAGCTGTTCCAGCAGGTCGTCGATCCCCAAGTTCTGAAGAGCAGAAACCTCAACCATGATGGTGTCGCCACCCCACTGCTCGGGCACCAGCTCGTGCTCGGAGAGCTGTTGCATGGTCCGGTTGGGGTCGGCGTTGTTGCGATCGATCTTGTTTACGGCCACGACGATGGGCACGTCGGCGGCCCGGGCATGGTTGATGGCCTCCAAGGTCTGGGGCATCACGCCGTCGTCGGCCGCTACCACCAGAACCACGATGTCGGTGGCGTCGGCTCCCCGGGCCCGCATCGCCGTGAACGCGGCGTGGCCGGGGGTGTCTATGAACGTCAGCGTTCGCCCTTCTTTGTCCACCTGATAGGCGCCGATGTGCTGGGTGATGCCCCCGGCCTCGCCCTCGGCCACGTTGGCATTGCGGATCTGGTCGAGGAGCTTGGTCTTTCCATGGTCCACGTGACCCATAACAGTGATAACCGGAGGCCGGATCGGGGAGTCATCGGCAAGCTCACCTTGGTCGAAGTCAGCCTCCAGCAGCTTGAACAGCTCGTTCTCCTGCTCCTCACCAGGATCGACTAGTCGGACCTCGGCGCCCACTTCGGCGGCAAAGAGCTCGATCATGTCGTCGGTCAGGGACTGGGTCGCGGTGACCATCTCACCCTGCTGCATGAGGAACCGGACTACGTCGGCCGCCGTCTGGTTCAGCTTGGGACCCACTTCTAGAGGAGTGGACGCCCGCTCGATCACAACCTCACCCGTTGGAGCGGCCGCATCCGTCGGGGTGTAGTCGGGGATGTTCATGGGCTGGAGGTCTTCAGCCACCCGCCGACGCCGTCGACTCTTGCGCCGCCTCTGCTGAGGACGCTGGGGGCCCCCTCTGCCTCGACCTGCTGGGCCTCCAGGGCCGCTGGGAGGCCCTCCTAGGGCTCCAGACGGGCCGCGTGCCGGCAATGGTGCCGGAGACCGGCCGGGGGTAGCCACCCCGGGCCCCTGGGTGCCGACTGCCGGGCGAACAGGACCGCGCGGACCCCTGCGGGGGCTTGGGGACGGACCCCGACCGCCTCTTCCCGGAGGTGGGGGAATCGGCTTGCCCGAAGACGACGTGGGCGGTCGGCCGGGGGGCGGGGGAATCGGCTTGCCCGAGCGGGAAACAGGTGGACTGGTTCGAGCAGCGGCGGCCGGCTGGGCCGCGGGCGGCTCGGATGCCGGCTTGGGGGCGCTTCGCGGTGGCGGGGACGGGACGGCGGGGGGAGGCTCAGCCGCAGGTTCTACCGGGCGGGGGCGGGGAGACATCCCGCCACTGGACGTGACCACCCGCGTCGGCTTCGGGGGTGGTTCGGGCTCCGGCTCAGGCTCGAGCTCGGGCTCAGGTACCGACTTGAGCTCGGGTTCCGGCTCCGGCTCGGGCTCTGCTTCGGGTTCGGGCTCTGGTTCGGGTTCCGGCTCGGGCTCGGGCTCTGGTTCGGGCTCGGGCTCTGGTTCCGGCTCCGGCTCGGGTGGACGGATCAGGCCATCACGATGCGCACGCCGCCGGACGCGGTCCGCTTGAGCATCCACGATGCTCGATGAATGGCTGTTGACGCCGATCCCCAGAGTCACGCAGAGATCAAGCGTTTCCTTGTTCGTGAGGCCGAGCTCGCGGGCAAGCTCGTACACCCGAATTTTTGCTGGCAAATGGCTCTTTCTTGGTCCGTCCGCAATGCGCGGCCGACCCACACGGGTCGGGGATTTATCTTCTCACGCCCAGCCGTCGGATTTCGAAGTCAATCCGAGGCGCTGGTCTCTACCCTGTTGGAGGACCGCCTTCCACTGTTTCCCCCAACTCCTCGGCCGGGCTCCCCTCGGTGCCTTCGGCGGCCCATTCCTCCGCAGAAAGCGCGGGACCCCCTTCGGCTGGTCGCCAGACCTGCTCGCCGGTTGTCTCGTCTACCACCCATTCTCCCTCGGCCCAGTCCATCTCCTCGTAGGCAGCTTCCTGGGCCAGCTGGGTTTCGCTTTTGATGTCGATTCGCCATCCGGTCAATCGAGCAGACAGCCGGGCGTTCTGGCCTTCTTTTCCTATGGCCAGCGAGAGCTGGTAGTCGGGCACGATGACCTCGGCAACCCCGGACTCCTCGTCGATGGAGACCTCTTTGATCTTGGCCGGCGAAAGCGCCTTGGCCACGAAGTCGGCCGGATCCTCCGCAAAGGGGACGATGTCGATCTTCTCCCCCCGAAGCTCGTTGACCACCATGCGCACCCGGGCGCCCCGGGCGCCAACGCACGCTCCAACGGGATCCACGTTGGTGTCGTTGGACGACACTGCGATCTTTGTTCGATGGCCGGGCTCTCGGGCACACGCCTTGATCTCCACCACGCCGTCGGCGATCTCGGGCACCTCTAACTCGAACAGCCGCCTGATCAGTCCGGGATGAGTGCGGCTGACCACGATCTGCGGACCCTTGGCCGTCTTGCGAACCTCCACGATGTAGGCCTTGAGGCGGCTGTTGGCATCGGGGCGCTCAAAGGGCACCTGCTCGGCCTGGGGCAAAAGCGCCTCCACTCGGCCCAAATCCAGCAGGGTGTAGCGGGCATCGTTCTGCTGAATGATCCCGGTCATGATGTCGCCCTCGCGCCCGGCGTATTCCTCGTACTTGAGCTCGCGCTCCACCTCTCGAATCCGCTGCATCATGACCTGCTTGGCCGTTTGGGCCGCGATGCGGCCAAAGCCGTCGGGGGTCACGTCGAACGGCTCCCCGATGGGCTCGCCGTCGTCATCTAGCTTCTGTGCGAAAACCTGGATGTCGGCCGTCTCGGGGTTGATCGTGACCCAGGCGTATTCCTCGCTGTCGGGCATCCGCTTATAGGCCGATTCAAGGGCATCGGCTAGGGCAGCTAGCAAAGCGTCCACCGAGATTCCCTTGTCTGCGGCCAGCGCTTGCAGGGCTTCCAGCATGTCGGGATTCATCGGCTGCTCTTCTCCTTAGTCCTATTCTTCGGCACCGGACCCCATTCGAAAACGGTCTTGGCCTTGGTGATGTCGCTGAACGCCAGTCTGCGGGGAACTCCGTCCTCTTCTATGGTAATCCCATCATCGTCGCATTCCCTCAGCACACCCTGAATGCGGCGTTGCCCCTCGATGTGGGGGCCCAGCTTCACGCTTATGGTCTCGCCCATGGCTCGGACATAGTGCTCAGGCCGGCGCAGAGGCCGCTCCAGGCCAGGACTGGTGATCTCCAGGTTGTAGCGGCCGGGGACGAGATCTTCGTCGTCCAGCAGTCGGGAGGCCACCTTGGAGGCGTCGGCCACCTCATCCAGGCTGACGCCGCCAGGCTTGTCCACGATGATGCGCAGCACCCCGCCTCCATAGGTGAGGTCGTACACCTCTAGGCCCCTCCCCTGGAATAAGGGCGCGAGCAGGTCATTCACATTGTCTGCTACTGACATCTCGCCCCTTTCCTAGGCCGACGGTGGACCGGTTTTCTGGCCGGTCTCCAAAGTGAGAAGGCGTGGGCACCAGCCCACGCCCAACCTGCCTATAGAGCTTGACTATTACAGAGCTCAACTATGGAGATCGACGATACTCCGCCAATCTTACCCGCTGAACGCTGGTATGTCGTTGCACAGGCGGGGCATATTTCAGTAGCTGCGGCCACATACCGCCACGAGATCGGACTCATCGCCATCTTGGGGCAACGACCCGTCGGGGCGCTGCAAACACCGCACGGTGATCGCTTCTTCAGCGAGGGCGGCTT
>JAJEEH010000215.1 GCA_022821105.1 Acidimicrobiia bacterium | reverse complement strand
ACGTTGTCGACCACCACCGGCGACGACCACACCGGCCCGATCATCCGCTTGAACCACACGATCTCGCCGGTTTCGCGACTCAGCCCGTACAGGAAGCCGGCATTGGTGGGCACATACACCATCTCGTCGGTGAGCGCCGGGGTGGCCCACACCCCGTCGATATCGGCGTTGCGCAGGTCTGTGCCCCACACCAGGGGTTCTTCGGCCGACGGGTCGAGCTTGAGCATCTGGCCCAGCTCCTGGCTGCGGGCATTGCCCCGCTCGTATTCCACCCCCACGTACAAGAAGCCCTCTTCGTCAGCCACCACGGTGGCGTCCACGTCGTCGCCCGCCCAATAGCGGAACACCCGCTCGGGGTCTTGCCCGTCGGCCACCCCGGATATGTCCCAGCCCTGCACCAACCCCCCGGAGTTGGCGAAGTAGAGGGTGTTGCCCACCACGGTCATGCCGGTCTCGATGGATATGTTGCCGTCGGCCACTACGTTGAGGAGCTCCTGATCCCAGCCGGGGTTGGAGAACACCACTTCGGGGTCGATGGCCACCAGGCCGTCGGGGCCGAAACTGCGATTCAGCTTGGCGATGAAGAAGTGGCTGTTCTCTCCCCCTTGGAACAGGTAGTCGTCCAGCACCAGGCCTGCTCCGTCCCAATCGTCGTTCCACAGCACGGGTGGAAAGTCTTCGGCGTGCACCGACCAGAGCTCGACAGGCTCTTCTCGGTCGAATGCGATGATCCGCAGATAGTTGTCCCGCGATCCGAAGTACACCAAGGGATAGCCGTCGGGATCGACGGTCACCGACCCCTTGACCAGGTCGCCCACCACGAACTCGGGCATGATCTGCTCGCCGGTGGCGGCGTCTAGGAAATGGACTCCCGGGGTATAGGTGCCCGCAATCACCCAGGTGCGCTCGTCCCACTCGATCACCGCCGGCTGGCCGGTCCAACCGGCCCCGCACCACAAGGTGGTACCGGCCTCCCAGGTGGTGAGGGAACACAGATCCCGTTCGGGGCTGCCGGTAAACCGCCACAGGACTTCGGGCGAACGAGGGGCCGGTCCTGTTCCGTAGAAGGTGCGGGTGGGGTTGCCCCTAAATGTGAGCAGCCCCGGCATCCCGCTGACTGGTTTGAAGGCGGTATCCGGATCTACCCAGCCGGGATAGGGGGTGGGCGTGGGGACCGGCGTGGGGGTGGGGGGCGGCGGCTCGGTGGCGGTGGGGTCGGGCGTGGGCTCGGGTGACGGCGGCGGCAGGGACACGGGAGTGGAGGCGGGCGATGGCCGGATCGGTGCCGGCGAAGTGGTGAGCACGGGATCCTCCTCAACGAGGAACTGCCGATCCACCACCACGGCAATGACTCCGACCGCGGCAGCGACCAATGCGATCACAGCCCATGCTCTCCACATATGCACTTGCACTACCGTAGAGGCATGGAGATCGAATACTTGGACCCACAAGCTGATCCGGGCGAACCGGTTATCCCTTACGGGCTCTCCGCAGGGGGCGGAGCGCTAACCATAGGGCTTTTGGCCAACGGATTCCCCGACTCGGTGCCGTTCATGGATGCGGTGGGAGAGAGCCTGCGACGGGTGCGCCCCGATGTGGAGATTCGGGCTTGGAACAAGGGCAACGCCTCGATGGTGGCCGACGACCAGCTCATGGGCGAGATCACCGAGGAGTGCGACGCGGTGGTGGCCGCCTACGGCCATTGAGGAAGCTGCACCAGCGGCACCGTGCGTGACGCCATCAAAGCCGCTCGCCGCGACACCCCGGCGGTGGCCTTGGTGACCACCAAGTTCTCCCCCCAGGGCGACTTCGTGTCCCGGTCGGCGGGAATGCCCGACATCCCCCGGGTGATTCTCCCCCACCCAGTGGCCGGCACTGGAGAGAAGGCCATGAAGATGGTGGCCGACGACATCGCCGACGAGGTGCTTCAGGCGCTGGGCGCCGCCGGATGAGCCAGCGGCTGACCGCGGCCTCCGAGGAGGCCGCTCTCGAGCAGCTGCATGCCGACGGCTGCACCGACGGGCTGCCGGTGGTGATTCCCACCCCAGAGCGGGTGGAGCGCATGGTGTTGGCCTCGGGTCTAGACGGCGATGTATCACTGGGCCAGCTCGGCCCCAACTTGGGAGAGGCCACCGTGGAGAAGGCCGCCATCGCCGCGGTGATGGCCGGTTGCCTGCCCGATTATTTCCCGGTGGTGGTGGCCGCAGTTAGAGCGGTGTCCGACCCCCGGATGGACATGACCGAGGTGCAGGCCACCACCCACAACCTGGGGCCGTTGCTTGTGGTGAACGGCCCGGCCGTGGGGGCATGCGGCATTGCGTCGGGCTTTGGCGCGCTGGGTCCGGGCCATCGGGCCAACGCCAGCATCGGGCGGGCGGTGCGCCTGGCCATGATCAACATCGGCGGAGGGCGGCCGGGCACTTCCGACATGGCACTGCTCGGGCACCCCGGCAAGTTCACCTTCTGTCTGGGCGAGGACGAGGAGGCCAGCCCCTGGCCGCCGCTGCACACCTCGCTGGGATTCGGCATCGACCAGAGCACCGTCACGGTGGCCTGCACCGAGGGGCCGCACTCGGTGCTGTGCTTCCCCGACGACGATCCCGAGGTGTACGCCGACCATCTGCTCAACGTGCTGGCCGCCTCGCTGTCGGGGCTGGGGGCCAACAACACCCACTTCGCCCGAGGCACCCAGGTGCTGGTGCTCAACCCCGACCACGCCACCGCGCTGGCCGACGTGGGCTACGACCGAGCCACTATCGCCGAGGTTCTGTGTCAGCGGGCCAAGCGCACCTGGTCGGAGTTGTCCACGGTGCGGGCCCGGGGCTCGGGGATCGACCGCCACCAACGCAGCCAGGGCGAAGATCCCGAGTTGGTGGTCCATGCCCTGAGCAGCCCCGAAGCCCTGCTCATCCTGGTGGCCGGAGGCACCGGCCTTTACTCCACCGTCATGCCTTCCTGGGGCGCCGGCCCCCACGGCAACAGCCACCTAACCGTAGAAATCGACCTCGACCAAACCTGCGAAATCCCTCTGGTAATGCCAGCCAGCTAGGCCCCATTTTCGTAGACGCAAATCTGTCCTCAGTCACTGGTAGCGTTCAGTTCATGGGTCGATTTCGTCGAACAATGGACACCGCCAAGGCCTCATGGGCGGTGTTGCAACACGATAGGGAACTGGCCGTCCTGCCGATACTGGGGGCGCTGGCCTCATTGGCGGTGGTTTTGGGCATCGGCTTGCCCATTTGGCTCTCCACCGAAGGGATAGACGACGGCGGCAGCAGTGGTAGCGAGCCAATGCTGTGGATCGGCGGCATCATCATCTTGTTCGCCGTCACCGTGATCACCGTGTTCTTCAACGCCGCGGTGGTGTCGGGGGCCCGGGAGCGGTTCAGCGGCGGCGACCCCACCATCTCGAGTGCCATCAAGGGGGCCTTCTCCCGACTGCACGTGATCGTGCCGTGGGCGATTCTGGCCCTGACAGTCGGGATGATCATCCGGTTGATTCAGAGCTCGGACAACATCGTCGCCCGCATCCTCGGCAGTCTGCTTAACATGGCCTGGGGGGTGCTCACTTTCTTGGTGGTGCCCATTCTGGTAGTGGAGCAGACCGGGCCGTTCCAGTCGTTGAGCCGCTCGGGCGAGCTGCTGCGCCACACCTGGGGAGAGAACCTGATCGCCCAGGTTGGCTTCGGCATCATCGGATTCGTGGCCGCGATTCCAGGCATCATCATCATCGCCATCGGGGCCTCAGCCGGATCGGCCGGGGCAATAATCGGGGTCACAATCGGGTTCGCCTGGATCGCCCTGGTGTCGGTGGTGATCAGCACGCTCACCGCCATCTTCCAAATGGCGCTCTACCTCTACGCCACCACCGGACAGGTGCCTATGGGGTTCGAGCAATCCGGCCTCAGCGACACTTTCAACGAGCGGTCCCAAGGCCCCCTGATGCGAGGCTTCGGCGGCCGCGGTCTCGGCGGCGGGGGCTTCGGCGGGGGCCGCTTCTAACCCCTAGTCCCCGGCGGGCTCCAGGGCGGCTTTGGCTGCTTCCGGGTTGAGATACTCCCGAGTGAAGCAGACCTTGCCGTCCCTAAAGCGCCACAGGCCGATATAGCGGTTGGAGTAGCGGCGGCCGGTGGGAATCACCTCGCCTTGGCTGGTGTACTCGGCGATCAGCAGATCGGGGTCGACACAGGGGTACACCTCGGTGATGTGCAGGCTGAAGCGGAACACCTTGAATGCCCCCACAAGGCGTTGGCGCACTGCCTCTTTGCCCTCGGTCCGGTCGGGCTTGTCGGGGTGGGCGTAGGGCAACTCCATCACGTAATCGTCGGTGTAGTGGGCCACCACCGCATCGGCATCGCCCATCGAGTCGAACACCGATTGGAGTATCTCGAGGTTCGTCCGCTCGCTCATCTCACCAGTTGACCACGTTCTTCGAATCGGTGGGAAAGCTGGCAGTAGTGTCGCGGATCGTGTCTTCCAATGAACTGCCGCTGAGCGGCCTCCGGGTCATCGACATGGCCGACGTCAAAGGCGAGTTGGCCGGTCGGCTGCTAGCCGACTTCGGTGCCGACGTGATCCGAGTGGAGCCGCCCGGCGGGGCCGAGTCCCGGCGCATGCCCCCGTTCGCCCCCGACGGCGACACCAGCCTGTACTTCGCCTTCCGCAACTTCAACAAGCGGGGCATCACGTTGGACGTGACCGCGGCTGAGGGTCAAGCTCAATTGCGAGAACTACTGGCCAGCGCCGATGTATGGATCGAATCCACCAAGCCGGGCACTTTGGCCCCTTACGGGCTGGACCCTCGGGAGGTGTCTGCCGAGTTCGAGCACCTCTTGGTGCTGTCGATCACCGACTTCGGCCAAGAAGGGCCGTACGCCCAGTTCGAGGCCACCGACGAGGTGATCCAGGCCATGAGCGGGCATCTGGCCGCCTCGGGCATCCCCGAGAAGCCGCCGCTGCTCATCCCCGGAGCTATCGCCTATGACACCGCCGGCGTGGTTGGTGCGCTGGCCGTGGCCATCGGGCTGGTGGCCAAGCAGCGCACCGGGCGAGGCCAGCACCTGGACTTCTCGGTGCTGGAGGCGGCCATCCACCTCAACACCTGGCAGCTGGCCAACATGAAGCCCACCCTGGACGCGGGAATGGACCCGCCCATCGTCCGCTCGGGCACCACCGTGGTTTATCCCCTGTTCGAGACGGCCGACGGCTACATAACCATGGTGGTTCTCAGCCCCCGACAGTGGTTCGCCCTTTGGGAGTGGATGGGCCGCCCCGAGGCATTCGCCGACGAGATGTGGAGCCAGACCATCACCCGGATCATGAACGGCGACGTGTTGAACCCGGTGATTGCCGAGCACTTCGCCCCCATGCTGATGGAGGAGGCCGCGGCCGAGGCCCAGCGCCGGGGCGTGGTGGTCACCCCGATGCTCAAGCCGTCCGACATCTTGGTGAACGAGCATTACGTATCTCGATCCACCTTTGTGCCTATGGAAGTGGCTCCCGGCGCGCAAGCGGCTACCGCCTCGGGGTTCATGGAGATCAACCGGCAGCGCCAGGGATTTCGATTCGGGGCGCCGTCGCTGGGCGAGCACAGTGCCGAGGTGGCCACGGAGGCGGCTGCCGCCGAGCCCACAGGTCCAGTGCCAGACGCCGGCGAGACGGCCCAACCGCTCGCCGGGCTGCGGGTACTGGACTTCGGCCACGGCGGTGTGGGCGTGGAAGGAGGTCGGATGCTTGCCGAATACGGGGCCGACGTCATCAAGATCGAAACCCGCACCTATCCCGACTTCATGCGGCTGGTCATCGGAACCGAGATGACGGCGTCGTTCGCCTCGTCGAGCCGCACCAAGCGCAGCTTCGGGGTCAACTCCAAGATCCCCGAGGGCTTGGCCGTGCTGAAGGAGCTGGTGAAGACGGCCGACATCGTGATCGAGAACAACTCCACCGGCACCATGGACGCCATGGGGGTGGGCTACGAGACGCTCAAGGAGCTCAACCCCGGCGTGTGCATGGCCAGCAGCCAGCTCATGGGCTCCACCGGGGCCTATGCCGACTGGATCGGCTACGGACCCACCATCCAGACAGTGGGGGGCATCAAGTACCTGTGGAACTTCACCGACGGCGACCCGCCGCCGGGGTCCAACGCCATCCACCCCGACCACCTGGCCGGACGGCTGTGCGCCCTGGGCGCGCTGGTCGGCCTGTTGAGCAGAGACCGCCGGGGCGGCGATGGGGCGCAAGCCGAGATCAGCCAGGCCGAGGCATTGGTCAACACGCTGGGCGATCTGTTCATGGCCGAGTCGCTGAGCGCCGGCTCGGTGCAACCGGTGGGCAACGACTCCGACCAAGGCGCCCCCTGGGGGGTGTTCCAGTGCGCCGGCGACCAGCAGTGGAGCGTGGTGTGCGTGCGCCACGACGCCGACTGGGAGGCGCTCAAGCAGGCCATGGGCAGCCCGCAATGGGCCGATCACCCGGCCTACGGATCCGCTGAGGGCCGTTTGGCCGCCCGGGAAGCGCTCAACGCCGGAGTGGCCGAGTGGACCGCCGACCTCTCACCGATGGAGGTCCAAGAGGCGTGTCAGGCCGTCGGCGTCCCCGGTTCAGCCATGCTCACCGCCCTCTACCACATGACCGATCCCCAACTCACCCAGCGAGGCTTCCCGCTAGAGGTCTTCCAACCCGGCGCCGGCAACCTCGTCTTGGAAGGCCCCTGCTTCTACGGCAGCGAGATGCCCACTCCCCCCGTCCACGCCGCCCCCCTGCTCGGCGAGCACACCCGCCAAATCTGCATCGAAGAACTCAACATGGAACCCGCCGAAGTCGAACGCCTCGTCGAACTAGGCGCCCTCGAGGTCCCTTTACCCGAAGACTGATCGGCTCCCGCCAACTCAGGTTAGCGCTGAAGTTTAATCAAAGTTTATTATTAGTTCTGAAGACGAATATCCGAAACAGTCCAAGAACAACTGTGCTCTCTTGACACAATGATCAGCGCTTAAGTGAATGTCAATATAGTATCCAGTCGAACCGACTTGATAGTACGAGTTTGGTTTTGCAACCTTCAGCTTTTGTGGATCTTGAGCGACGTATGGATGCATTCTTCCCCTCAGCTCAAGCATCTTGTGGAACTCATGAGAATGCCGATCATATAGCAATTCTGCTACTTTACATGTAACATCTTTCCACATTCCTATTGGATGGCTTTGTCCCCATAAATCAATTGACGTCGGAGACTTCTTCTTTTGTGACCTTCTTGATGTGGTACGGGCATCAGAAAACTCAGGTGCAGATAGGACCGTGGGTTTGGGGTTTGATTTCGAAATCGAAGGTTGGGGTGCCCGTTGCAGTGCCTCTACTACTTGATCATGTGCTGGCCTCAGGTTTGTAATTTCGTATACTCGCTTGCTCACCAGCTCAACGAGTTCATCGTCAGGAGTACTCAACATTTGCTCCCAAATACCGGGTATTTCCTTGTTGAGTCTGGCCGTCTCTAGACTTGCTTTCAGTACCAGCTTTGCTTGTTGAACCGCTTGTCCACTGACCAGAGTGTCCTTGCTCAGAAAGACTGCCAAGTCATCTGACAGGCGTTCAAGAGGGTCGTTTGCCAGATGCAGGATGGCAAATCTCCGTTTCGCTGGATCTCCTGGCTCTCTTGGAAGATATAGCCACCACTCCAATCCCGTAGTCAACACACAGATGTCCACTCCTTCATGAAATGCATAACCGAGCACTTGAGGGACATGGTTACCCAAGTTCGAGTTCGGTGCCTTTGCCTCGATCATTGCAAAGATTCGACCTGACGCTCTTAGAGCAATATCAACCCTGCCGCCGCCTCCGCCGCCGACAGGGTGCTCATACAGCACCTCGGGGCCATAAGGATCCCATCCCAAATCTTGGAGGATCGGTGCCAGTATTTGGAATTTGGCCGATTCCTCGTTTTGAGGTACCGGCAACGAGCGAATCTTCTCCAGCCTTTCGTGTAGGGACATAGAGCCTCATCTCGTACAGACAGCGAAAGGCCCGTCAGGGTAGCGCACGTCCGTTCCATTGCTTGGTTTCAACGTCACGTTACCCTCAGGAAGTGCGTTGCCCACAAGCCCATGTCAGATTCGACCACGTACGAGCGCCAGATTAACTGGCAAGGCAAGTTCATCTGTCGCCCAAGTCCAACACCTGACTGTTGCCCCTCAGCAGGCTAGAGCCGTCAGCGGGTATTCATCCCAGGTCCGGCCGTCCAAATGGCGACCACCGGCTTTGGGGGAGCGGCCGCCCCATTGCTTGAAGAAGAAGGGAACTCCGGCCTCAACGCAGCGGTCGCGAAGATCGGTCACCCATTCGGGGGACATTCGCCGGGCACCTGCGCCGCTTTCTCCGCCGGCGATCAGCCAGTCGACGCCGGTGAGGTCAAAAGCTCCCAGTGGCCCAAGTAGCGGTTCGGCGCTGACGAAACGGACATGAGCCGCGACCTCCTGTAAGTGACTAACTCGGAACAAGTAGCGAGCAGACTCCACGCTGACGCCGACCCACGCATTGGGGGGCCATTCCAAGACATCGCTGAGTCGTGCAAGCCGGCGGGAGCGTTTGGTCAGCACTTGGTAGACATGGTGAGGGGTGTCCCGCATTACGTCAAGAACGTCCTTGATGAACTCAAGTGGCACTTCCTCGTGGAAGAGGTCGCTCATCGAGTTGACGAAGATCATTCGGGGCTTTGCCCAAGACGCAGGCAAAGCCAGAGTCTCAGGGTGGCAGGTCAGTCCAAATCCAGGGCCGCTGGTCCTCGGATCGCCATCGGCCTGGTACTTTGCCTGGCCCATCAATTTGAGCCGGCTGGCCATCGTCAGGGCGTAGCAGTTGTCGCACCCCGGCGAGACTCGGTCGCAGCCGGTCGTGGGATTCCAAGTGGCATCGGTCCACTCGATGGCCGATTCAGCCACGGGGAAATCCCCAGTCCCCACTTCGGCTCATACCACATCCTCCCACTCCGGCAACTCGAACGGGAGTTCGTCTCGCCACCCAGTGTGGAGGTCTTCGTACTGTTGTCGAGTCTCCTCGGCGTCGAACAGAGTGCCTGCTTCGGGCTGAACACGATCCTTCTCCTGGGCCCAGCTCATGATCGACTTCCCGGCTGGGCTGTCGGTCACGAAGATCATGGCATACAGCTCATTCCCCTTATTGGGCACGATTGGCCGGACGAGTAGATGCTTGTAGCCCAATCCCGCTAGACGGTCCATGTAGAGATAAAGGTATGCCTTCTTGGCATGCCCAGGCTCAAGTTCACCTGACAGTCGGGCTTCCCAGATTCTCTCCCAAGGCCCCCAAGCCCCGAACAGTTCTGCGACTTTCTGTGGATACTCGCGCTTCACCGCTTCTTTGTGGTTCGATCCCAGCATACGCACAATGCCCGATGTGCAAAAGAGGATCCACATTTCCACCTTTGTGCCGTTCGATCTTTCCGCGTATGCGCGCTTGTGGTCGGATAGCGCTCGAATGGTCGACCAGTGCAACTCCATCCCATCAGGGTCGAGAAACGCAAATGTCGGAGCCTGCACTGGAAGCTCTTGTAGCACGCGAGCCATCTCCTTGTTACAGTCCCCTGGGATGACCCGTGCATCTTGATTGCTGCGGCCAGAAGCCAACTTCTCTAGCCCCCGAACTCGATTCCGATTCATCTCAAAGAAACGGAGATGAGTGAACGGCGGCATCGCCTCAAGTGCCAATTCCGGTGACCCAGGGAATTCTCGATCCGTCCCCTTGATGAGATTTTTTGGATCGCCGGCAAAGGCATCGATGTACACCCGATTCCGCGCTCTTTGGGTGGCTTGAGTAAACACCGGCAGATAGTCACCAAGGATTGAAATTTTCTCGTACGAATGCCCTTTCCACTCTCGCATGGAACCTCCTGTGCTGGGGACAGCACAAGGTACCCAGGGAGAGTGACAACATCGGCCAGAAGCCCGGTCAGCCGATGACGAGGCCTCCGTTGGGGGTGATGGTCTCGCCGGTTACGAAGTCGCTCTCGTCGGAGGCCAGGTAGAGGGCGGCGTAGGCGATGTCGTCGGGCTGGCCGATGCGGCCGGCGGGGGTGATCATCTTGAGGCCCTCGATCATGGCGGCGTCCACGCCGGCCACCATGGGGGTGTCGATCACACCGGGGCACACGGCGTTGGCCCGTATGCCGTGGGGGGCGCAGAACCGGGCCATGGCCCGCATGAACCCTAAGAGGCCGGCTTTGGCGGTGGCGTAGTGAATCGGACCCCAGCCGGCCAGCCCGGCGATGGACGACATGCATACAACCGAGCCCTTGAGGTCGGTGTCGATGATCCGGGACAACATTGCCCGGGTGCAGTAGAAGGCGCCGTTTAGGTGGATGTCGAGCATTCGCTGCCAGCCGTCATCGCTCATGTCCACGATCTGGCGGTCGCCGCCAGTGTTGCCCTCGCCGGAACCGTCGCCGGGGGTGCTATCGACGCCGGCGTTGTTCACCAGCACGGTGACCGGGCCGAAGCGGTCGTCGATGTCGGCGAACATGGCCTCAATGGCCTTGCTGTCGGACACATCGCAGGCTGCGCTCATGGCCTCGCCCCCGTTGGCGATCACCTGATCGGCGGTGGCCGCGGCGGCCGCCTCATTCAGGTCTTGGACCACGACCTTGGCCCCCTCGCTGGCGAACAACACGCTGATGGCTGTGCCCAGCCCGCCTCCACCACCGGTTACCAGAGCAACTTTGCCGTCCAGTCTTCCCATGAGCGAACTCCTCCTCATCATGGTCGTCGGCGAATCACCACCGACTGTCGGCCAAGCGGTGTGATTGCCGCCGCTCGCCGGTAAATTTCCAGTAAGGCACCATGACACCCCGATACCGAAACCCACAAGCCGAGGCCAATGCCGTGGTGGGCGACGGTCTGATTGCCAGAGTGCTGGAGCCGTCACCCCCCGCCGTGGTCACCGGTCCCTGGTTTGCCGACGACCCCGCCGCGGTGGGCGAGGCCGACCAAACGACTGCCAGGGTGGTGACCCCCACCAGTGCGGGCGATCTCCGCTGGGCCGATCTGGCCGCAGCTGATGAGACCGTGGCCGAATTCTGCCGGCCCCGATGGCTGGCCAACTATCAGTCCCTGGTGGGGGTGCCCGATCACTATCCGGTGCGGCGCGACGACCTCCACCGTTTGGCCTACGGCGTGGTGTCCAACACCCGCAAGGCGGCCAACGGGAAGTTCGGGCTGCGCTGGACTCTGGGCGGGTTCGGCACCCCGTTCTTTGGCGACGGCACCCAGGTACGAGTGGAAGGGCGCATGTTGGTGAGACAGCACGGGGACGAGGTGGAGGCTGAGACGATTACCACGCTGGCCGCAGCCGCCGAATTTCTCGGCGTCGACGCCACCAGCGACCAGGCCGAGCACGACACCGTGGCGCTAGGCGACTTGGATCGTCCGCTGACGGTAGACGAGGAGGTGGTGGTGTTCATCAGCGACTGGTTCGGGATGGCCACCGCGGCGCTGGAGGAGCTGCGCTGCACTCCTGACGCCCCCAATCCCAGCAGAGTGCAGCTATGGCCGGGTCATTTCGATGTTGCGGTAGAGATCGGAGATGCCGAGTCCGAGCCTGTGACCAGGGCCACCTACGGGGCATCGCCTGGCGACGCCGCCCATCCCGAGCCCTACCTGTATGTGGGGCCGTGGGGGCCGATTGACCACGGCGACCCGTTCTGGAACGACACTGCCTTCACCGGGGCGTCGCTGCCTTTCGCGGCGATTGAGGGTGACCCCAATCCCTGCGGCGTTGCCCTGGGCTTCTACCTCCAGGCCCTCAGTCGGCTGACCGGCCTCTAGCTAATCGCCCAAAAGCGCAGCCACCACCGGGGCAAAGCTGGTAATGGTCTCGGCCAAACCCTCGGCGGCTGTGGATCGGGCGGTGGCCGCCAGATTCAGGCTGGCGCTGGCAAAACCCATGTCCAGCACGCCGGCCAGCTGTTCGGCGCACTCGTCGGGGGTGCCGACGATAGTGAAGGCCTGCACCAAGAGGTTGTCGATCAACGTGTCCAACTCGGGGTCGTCGGATCGATTGTGGTCGAAGTACCAGCCTCGGCTGCGGGCCAGAGCGGCCTCGATGGCGACCATGCGGTCGGGGGGTACATCCAGCTCAGGCGGGCGAATGATGGTCAGATAGTGGGCGGCGTAGCGTTTGACGCTGCGCCGGGCCAGGTTTCCGTCGGCCGAACAGCACAGCGTGAGCCGGGGAGCGGTCTCGAAGTCGTCCAATGTCCTCCCGGCCCGGGCTGCACCTTCGGCTAGCCACGTCCGGTAGGTGTCAGCCAGCTCGGCCGACAGAAACCGCCCCCCGACCAGGGCAATGTCGGCCAATTCGCCGGCCAGGCGCATTACCTGGGGGCTGCGGGTGCCGATCGAAATGGGCACCGGGTGCGCGGCCGGGCGGATCAAACGCTCGCCGCCAACATCTCCCCCGTCCAACAGTGTGCGGATGTCGGCCACCGCCTGGCGAAGGGCAGCCACCGGCTTGGGGTAGTCGATGCCCAGCGGCTCCAGGCCGGCCCCCACCCCCAGTCCGCAGAATGCTCGGCCAGGAGCGATGTCGTCGAGGGTAGCTAGTGCCCCGGCCAGCACCACGGGATGGCGGGTATAGGGGTTGGTGACCATGGCGCCCACGGCGATGCGGCGGGTGGCCTGCGCGCACAGGGCCTGGAGCATGAAGCAGTCGGGCCAGAACGCCACATCGGAGATGCCCAGCCGGGCGAAGCCGGCCTCTTCCGCCAATTGAGCCAGCCCCACCGCCTCTGCGGTGCTCATCCCGGGGCTGATCTCGGCTTCGAGGGTGATGCTCACGGCGAGCGGGAGTCTCGCACCCGCACTAGATCGGACGACTGGTCGGGGTCGGTGGACACCTCGATAAGCACGGGGCCGTCGGCGGATAGCGACGAGGACAACGCATCAGACAGCGCGGTGTCGTCGTCTACCCGATGGCCTTCCATGCCGAAAGCCCGGGCCACAGCGGCAAAGTCGTGGTCGCCGATATCCACGGCGGTACGGCGGTCCGGGCCTTGGAAGTCGTAGACGTTGCCCAGCATTCGGTTGTTGAGCACCAAGAACGTGACCGGCAGGCCGAACTCCACCGCGGTGGCCAGGTTGTGCAGCGACATCAAGAACCCACCGTCGCCGCTGATCGACATCACCCGCTCACCGGGATGGACCATGGCCGCGGCCAGCGCGGCGGGCGGGCCCCAGCCCATGCCCAGGTGCCCGCCGGGAAGGTGCAGCCGTCCGGGGGTGCGGGCCTCCAGGTAGTGGTAGGCGAAGATGCGGTTGTTGCCGGCGTCCAGCGTGATCCGGCCATCGGCCGGCCACACTTCGTTGAGCACCTGCATCACCCGCTGGGGCAGCACGGGGCTGGCCGACTCATGCAGTACTGGGGGATCCTCAGTCCTCGACCTGATGGCGGCAAGGTCAGCCCACCGGTTGGCGGCCAAGTCTTCGTCCACCCCCACCTGGGGCACCAACTCAGCCAATAGCGCGCCCAGCTCGGCGTGTACACCAAGTTCCACCGGGAAACTCACCCCCAGATTCGCGGCCTCGATGTCCACCTGGACGATGCGCTGGCGTTCGGCATCCAGCCAGGTGGGCGACTCCACCAGCGTGTCGTGGGGGTTGAGGCGCGATCCCAACACCACCACGGCGTCGGCTCGGGCCAGCAGCTCGAACGCCCCCTGCCAGCCGAACGGGCTGAGCGGCCCTCCCGCCCACGGGTGGTCGTCGGCGATCACCCCCCGGGCTTTGGCGGTGGTTACCACCGGGGCCGCCGCACGGCGGGCCAGAGCGTCCAGCTGGTCGTAGGCCCGAGCCTGGTGGATGCCGTTGCCGGCCACGATCACCGGGCGCTGGGCCTCCGCTAGCAGATCGGCTATGGCGGCTACCGCCGAGGCATCGGGCCGGGGAGGTACGGCCGATGCAACACGAGTCCGTCCGTATAGGCGAGGGTGGCGGGCCTCGTCAGTGCGGCGGAAGATGGCGTCGAGGCGGAACACCACCGCGGTCGGACCGGGGCGTCCGGAGGTGGCGTGGTGGATGGCCAGCTCCACGGCGTGCACCGCCTCGTTGGGGGTGGTGGCCACACTCATGTATTTGGTCATTCCCGACAGGATGCGGGGCAGGTCCACCGACCCGTGGTCACCGGTGGTGCTCTGAGTGGGGGCGTGCTGGGGGATGCCGTGATCGGTCATCTCGGTGAG
>JAJEEH010000067.1 GCA_022821105.1 Acidimicrobiia bacterium | reverse complement strand
GCAGTCGGTCAGTGTGGGCCGCCAGCCATTCGTGGACGTCCTGTACTCGCTCGCTGAAGGCGGCAGCCTCCGGCGTGCCCAAGTGCTTTCCGTACTCCTTGAGGACGGCCCCGCAGCCGGCCGAGTCAACCAGAATCGGGGCTGTCCCCTCCAGCGCCTGCATCGTTCGAATTGCCAACGAGCGGGCATGGTCCTCCAAACCGGCGTGCAGCGACAGCGCCCCGCAGCACCCGCCGCCGACCCCTGGCAGGGCCACCCCAGCCCCAGCCGCCTCCACCACTCGCTTCACGGCGGCATGGGTCGATCGCTGCCAGGCATCCATAACGCAGCCGGTGAACAGCCACACGTCGTCGCCGGTCGCTCGAAGCCGCTCTTGGGCCAGCGGGATGAGCGGCAGCCCCAGTCGCTTGGAGGGCACCAGCCGCAATCGCTGGGCAATCGCCAACATCCGAGACATCAGGTTCAGCAGCCAGCTGTGGCCAAGAACTCTAAATCCCCAGCGACGCCAGTCGAACCGCCTCCGCCGGGCCAATTCAGCTTGGGTGGCCTCCATCATCGAACCGAATGGCACCCCGGAGGGACAAGCCGGCTCGCAACCCCGGCACTGCACACAGGAATCCATCGACGACAAGAACGCGGCGTCCACCGCCGCTCCGTTGTCTTGCACCTCGCGCATGGCGCTGATGCGCCCACGAGGCGATGCCCACTCCTCCCCAGTCACCCGAAACGTCGGGCAGTGGGGCAAGCACAGCCCACACGACACGCATGAGGCCAGCTCCTCGGTGTCTATCCCCAGAGTGGGTCTTGAGCGCGATCCTTCGCGGTCGTTTCCCGGGGTCGCCTTCGGGCTCATGTCGCCGCCAGCGGGTCGCGCCCTGGATTTAGTCGCCCGCGAGGGTCGAACTCCGCTTTCAGACGCTCGTGGAGAGCAACCACAGCCCGATCAGGGGTGGGGACCGGGATCGGCTCGGATACGAAGGCCGAACCGGTACCAATCTGCACCAGATAGCGGCCTGAGAATCCTCCAACCTCCAGCGCGCCCACCGGCACCCGGTGAGGGGGCAACGGCGGCGGGCCTTCGGTCGGCTCGCATCCCAGAGATTGGGCAAGATCAGCCTCCGACTCCACGTCAGACGCGTGGCCTTCCAGATGAATCCAAGCAGTCTGGCCGTCCCACAGGATGGACGACGGCCAATACAGCCGGCGACGCAGCTCCCTCGGATCGCACGGTCCCGCCAACCACTGCTGTACCGGTGGCCGCGGCCAGGTTCGCAGGATCACTTCGCCCACCAACCCCAATGTGCCCAGCGAACCCACCATTGCTCGGCACAGGTCGAAGCCCGACACGTTTTTCACCGTCGGTCCCCCCGCGGTGACCACTTGGCCATCGTCGGCCACATAAACCGCCTCCAACAGGGCGTCCCGGAGCCGCCCTCGGCCCAAAGCGTGGAGGTCGTCGCGGCCCACCGCCAGCACACCGCCCACCGTTGCACCCGGAGTCAGGGGCAGGTTCGCCCGTTGCCCGGCTTCAGCCAAAGCCGCGTCGAGTTCGGCGACCGGAGTACCCGCTCCCACTCGAATGGTCATGTCAGCGGGATCGAAGTCGCGCACTCCAGCCGGGGCCCGCACCAGGCGGGTCTCCTCCGGGCACCGCCCTCCAACCTCCCAATGAGTACGCCCACCGACCACAGCTACTGGTCCGTCTGTCCCTACCTCCGCGGCAAACAACTCCAGTTCGGCTGGCACTTCTCGGTCAGCCACTCAGCCCCACACCCCATCGGGAACCTTGTCCAGCGCATTGATATCGGCACAGCTAGCTCCGGTCGGCAGCACTTTGCTGGGGTTGGCCATTCCGGTGGGGTCGAATGCCCGACGCAGACGGGCCTGAGCGTCTAGATCGGCCTCGCTGAACATCAAAGGCATGAAGTCGCGCTTTTCCATGCCAATACCGTGCTCGCCCGACAGCACCCCGCCCACCGCCAACGAGGCCTCGATGATGGCTGCGCCCGCGGCATGAACCCGGGGCATAATCCCCGGCTCCCGTCGGTCGAACAGCAACATGGGGTGCAGGTTGCCGTCACCAGCGTGGAACACGTTCATCACCTGCAAATCGTGCTCTTCCACGATCTCGTACACCCGGTTCATCACCTCGGCCAGGCGAGTCCGGGGAACCACCGTGTCATGCAGGTAATAGTTGGGCTTGATCCGGGCGATGGCGCCGAACGCGCTCTTGCGCCCCTTCCACAGCAAGGCCCGCTCCTGCTCGTCGACGGCCCGACGCACACTTGCCCCTCTCGCGGTGGCCAACTCCACCACTCGGTCGGCTTCTTCGGCCACACCACCAGGCAAGCCGTCCACTTCGACGATGACCACCGCGGCCGCATCGGTGGGAAACCCCGCCCCGACATACGCCTCCACTGCCCTGATGATGTTGTTGTCCATCATCTCAATGGCCGCGGGCACAATCCCGTCGGCAATCACCGCGCTCACCGTCAGCGCCGCGGCATCCACCGAGTCGAAAGCCAGCAGCAGGGTCTGCACCGCAGGCGGATCGGGAGTCAGGCGCACCGCGATGGCGGTGGTGATGCCCATCATCCCCTCCGACCCCACATACGCCCCGCGGAGGTCCATTCCCGGGGCCCAGCCGTCGGGATCGCCCAGCACCACGGCCTCGCCCGACATGAGCACCACCTCCACCGCAAGCACGTGGGCACTGGTGACACCATGGGCCAAGCAGTGCGGCCCTCCGGCATTGGTGCCCACGTTGCCCCCCAGGGAGCACACCTGTTGGCTGGAGGGATCGGGAGCGAAGTGCAGGCCGTAGGGCGCGGTCGCTCGGCTGAGGTCCAGGTTGATCATGCCCGGCTGCACCCAAGCCACCCGACTGTCTGCATCCACTGACAGCAACCGGTTCATCTTCGTGGTGACCACCACCACTGGCTCCTCCAAAGGCACCGCACCCCCCGCCAGCCCGGTCCCTGCTCCCCGAGGCACCACCGCCCGGCCATGGCGTCGTGCCGTGTCTACGCAGCCTTGCACTTCCCCGGTGTCGATCGGGAAGCACACCGGACCAGCCTGGCCACCTTCGAAAATCGAGGCATCTCGGCCCATGAGCGATCGCTCGAGGGGAGCCACCCTTATCCGGTCAAGAGGCAGCACCCGTCGAAGATCCTCGACCAAAGGGTCGGCCTTTCGAAACTTCATTCGCCAGTAGAATACCGGCAGTGGGTCACACGGGATGCAAGCACTCCAAGCTCTTTTAGGAGGCAGGATCGCCCGGTCGGGCGTGGAGCTGTTGTCCTCCTTCCGACCACGGCAGGCCTTCCCTGCGATGATGGTGCTGTCCATCGTCACCGGCGCTCTGGTGGGACTGCTGGTAGCCGTGTTCGAGCAGCTCACGATCGAGGTGCTTTTGAAGCGCCTGCTGGACGGACCCCTGTGGTGGCAGGCGGCAGCTCCCGCCGTCGGCCTGGCTGCCGCATTCGCCATTCTTCGCTACATCGGGCGGGGTGCCACGCCTTCGACTTCGGACGAATATGTCCGGGCCTTTCATGAGCGCCACCCCCGGCTGCCGCTTTCCCAGCTCCCGGCCAAGCTGATGGCCGGTGTGGCCACCATCGGCCTCGGCGGTTCGATGGGACTGGAGGGTCCCTCGGTGTACGCCGGTGCGACCGTCGGCCACAGCACCCAGGGACTGTTCGGTCGATGGCTGCGCCGGGAGGAGACAAAGATGCTCCTCACCGCAGGGGCAGCGGCCGGCATCGCCGCGGTGTTCAAGACCCCGGCCACCGGCGTCATCTTCGCCCTGGAGGCCCCCTATCGCGATGACGTTGCCCGTCGGGCGCTATTGCCGGCTCTATTGGCCTCCGCCTCCGGCTACCTGGTGTACGTGGCCGCGCTGGGCACCGATCCGGTCATCGACCTGGGTAGCCACAGCAGCGACCTCAGCATCATCCACTTGGGCGGCGGAGCCCTGCTCGGCTTGGTTGCCGGCCTGGGGGGACGGGGATTCGCGTGGCTGGTACGTCAGGCCAAGGGACTCGAACAGCAGTATCCCATCGGCATCCGGATCCTGATCGGCGGAGCCGTGCTGGCCGGGCTTGTGGTGGCCACCGAAGCGGTCTTCGACCAGCCCCTCAGCTTGGGACCCGGAGTTGAGGCCACGCAGTGGCTGCAAGACGGCGACCACACACTGCTGTTGATCGGCAGCCTCTTGGCCTTCCGAGTTGTCGCCACGCTCACCACCGTGGGCGCTGGAGGCACCGGCGGGCTGTTCATTCCCCTGGCCGTCCAAGGGGTGATCGTGGGCAGCTTCGTGGGCCAAGCACTGGGTACAGCCGACATCGGGCTCTACCGCACGCTGGGGTTGGCCGCCTTCTTGGGTGCCGGATACCGGGCGCCCATCACCGCGGTCATGTTCGTGGCCGAGAGCACCGGCACCTCCGCATTCGTAGTCCCCGCGCTCATAGCCGCCGCCGTTTCTCAGCTGGTGGCGGGGTCCAGCTCCGTGGCCTCCTACCAGTTGGACAAGCGGGAGGGGCTGGTGGAACGGCGGCTGGCCCTCCCACTCACCTCCGCGTTGACCACAGACACCCTCACTGTGCCTCCCGACGCAACGGTGAGCGAGATGGTCTACATCCACCTTCTCGGTCGGAGAGAGCGAGAAGTTCCGGTGGTCGACGGCGGGGTCTATATCGGCATGTGCGGACTTGAGCAGATGAGCGAACTGGAGCGCGACGCGTGGAACGACACACTGGTGGCGAACATTGCCCGTCGCGACCTGCCTACGGCCCGGCCATCGTGGACATTGCGAGACGCGGTGGCGCAGATGGATGCCAACG
>JAJEEH010000068.1 GCA_022821105.1 Acidimicrobiia bacterium | reverse complement strand
CGCCTACCGGCAGAAGGGCCTAAAGCAGGCGCTGTACGACGCGGCCGGGGTGATCATGGCCGACACCCTGCTCACCTTGTGGGGAGACGATCACCGCCGTCGCCGCCGGCTGGAGAATCGGCTGTTCCGCCGGGAGACGTTTGAGCACTACGAGCGGGATCTGCTCCCGCTTGCGGTGGACACGGTGCTGGACCCGGCCGCCGCCGATGGGCGGGGTGACGTGGTGCCCTTAGCCCGGCGCATCGTGGTCAACCTCACCGCGGCTGCCGCCGGAGTGGACTACTCAGAGGGCACCGCGGAGGAGACCGATCGGCTGTTCTCCTACGCGGTCAAGTTCAGCGAGGGGGCCACTGCGGTCCACAGCACCCGGGACCCCGAGGAGTTGAGGGCCGAGGTGGCCGAGGCGCTGGAGCACTGGGACGAGGAGTTCTTCGCCCCTTCGCTGGCCCGCCGCACCGACCTCTTCGAGCGGTTCGTCGCAGGCGAGATCGCCGAGGACGACCTGCCCAAGGATGTCCTCACTGTGCTGGTCCGCAATCAGGACTCCTTGGATCTCCCCCGCGACGTGGTCCGCCGGGAGGTGGCCTTCTACATGCTGGCCGGAATGCACTCCACCGGGGCGGCTACAACCCACGCCGTTCACGGCGCATTCGGATGGTTCGACGACAACCCCGACGACCGCAACCGCATGATCGAGGATCCGGTGTTCCTCCAGCAGTGCGTGCATGAGTCCATGCGGCTGCACCCGGCCAGCCCGGTGGCCCGCCGGGAAGCGGTGGAGCCGGTCACCCTGCGCGACGGCACCGAGATGGCGGTGGGAGACTTCGCGGTGTTCGACCTGTGGTCGGCCAACCGCGACACCGAGGTGTTCGGGGATGACGCCGACAGCTTCAACCCACTCCGCTCGATCCGCGACGACGTGCCCCGATGGGGCCACACCTTCGGCGGAGGACGCCATGCCTGCATCGGCATGGAGCTTGACGGCGGTGTGCCCGCCGACGAGAACACCGGGGCGCCCATCCTGTTGGGCACGGTGGCGTTGATCCTGCGGGGCCTGCTGGTGCGCGGCGCCCAGCGCGACCCCGACAATCCACCCCAGCAAGACCCCAACATCGCCCGGGTCTGGTGGGGCACGTACCCCGTTCTGTTCTGATAGGCAGATCACCTATGGAGGGGCTGACTGGCGAGCTTGAGGACCGGAGTCTGCGCCCGCTGACCGGGGAATTCTGGGCCGCGGTGAACCAGGGGATACTGGTTAGCCCGGTATGCGGGAATTGTCATCGGAGCTTCTTCGTCCCCCAGTTAGCCTGCCCTAAGTGTCAGAGCACCGACTGGACCTATGAGCCCAGCAGCGGGCGGGGCCGGGTGTACAGCCACACCACCGTGCATCGGCCGCCCACCCCTGCGTTCGACGCCCCCTACGTGCTGGCCGACGTGGACGTGGAGGAGGGGTGGCACCTGCTGACATGGATCGTGGGCTGTGAACCCGATCAGGTGGCAATTGACATGCCGGTGAGCGTGCGGTTCATCACCGGCCCCGACGGGCAACAGCTTCCGGCGTTCGCCCCTCACGAGGCGGCCCAGTGAACGTCGGTTTGGCGTTCACCCGCAACGCGGCCCGCCATCCCGGCGACCCCGCCATATTCGGGGAGCGGGAGCTGACCAACCGGCAGCTCGACGAGCGCACCAACCGCATCGCCAACGCCCTGCTGGAAGCCCATCGCCTGGGAAGGGGCGACCGGGTGGCCCTGCTGGTGGCCAATCGTCCCGAGGTGGTGGAGGTGCTTGGCGGAATCACCAAGGCCGGCGGGTGCTATGTGGGGCTCAATTTCCGACTCGGTCCGGTGGAGCTGGAGCAGGTGTTTGACAACGCCGACCCGACCCTAGCCATCACTGACACCGAGCACCGCGACCAGCTCGAGGGGTTCGATCTGCCGATCATCGACATCGACCGCGATATGGACACCCTGGCCGACGCCGCCTCGGCCGAACCCCCGACCACCCTCCACCAAGTGCGCCCCGAAGACGATTTCTGCATCGTGTACACCAGCGGCACCACCGGGCGCCCGAAGGGAGTTAACTTCGATCACGCCCGAGTGCTCCAGCACGCCACCGTGGCTTGCCTGGAATACGAGATCGACCGCCACAGCCGCTACCTCATCCAGATCCCCCACAACTCCAGCGTGAACATCACCATCCTTCCGTGCCTGATCATCGGCGCGGCCCAAGGGTTTGTCGACAGCCGCAACTTCGATCCGGTGCGCTACGCCCGACTCGTGGAGGAACACGGGGTCAGCCACTCGTTTCTGGTGCCTACCCAGCTCATGCGCCTGCTCGACCGCTTGGAACGGGCCGACGACCACCGCCTGGGTTCGCTGCGCACGTTGGGCTACGGCTCGTCGCCCATTTCGCCCGACCGCCTGGCCGATTTGGTGGATCGCTTCGGCCCGGTGTTCAACCAGCTCTACGGCATGGCCGAGATCGCCTCCATCGGCACCATCCTGCGCAAAGAAGACCATGTGCGAGGCCTGAAGGAGCGGCCCGAGCTGCTGTCGTCGTGCGGGCAGCCGTCGTATGCGGTGGACGTGCGGGTGGTGGACCCCGACGGCCGCGACATCGCGGTAGGGGAGCGGGGCGAGGTGATCTTCGGCGGCCCCCACGTGATGAAGGGCTACTTCCGGGATCCCGAGCGCACCGCCGAGGCATTGCGAGACGGGTGGATGCACAGCGGCGATGTGGCCGAAGTCGACGAGGAGGGCTTCATCTACATCGTCGACCGGATGAAGAACCTCATTATCCGCGGCGGGCTCAACATCGCCCCCACCGAGATCGAGAACGTGCTGTACCGCCATCCCGCCGTGCTGGAGGCGTCGGTGATCGGCGTGCCCGACCCCGAGTGGGGCGAGGCCATCGTGGCCGTGGTCGCCCTCAAGCAGGGGGCGTCGGCCGACGACCAAGAGCTGCGACTGTGGTGCCGCCAGTCGGAGCTGACCTCCATCAAGATCCCCGAGCGGGTGGAGTTCACCGATTCGCTGCCCAAGAACGCGGTGGGAAAAATCGCCAAGGAGGAGCTGCGAAGCCGCTATTGGGGAGAGGGCAGACAGGTATGAGCCGAGCCCGCTATTGGGGAGAGGGCCGGCGGGTGTGAGCGGCGCCCATCCGCTGCACCGAGTGGCCATCGTCGGGGTCGCGGCCACCGAGATGGCCCGCCAGCTCGACACCACCTCGGCGGAAATCTCTATGCGGGCTGCGCTGGCCGCCCTCGACGACGCCGGGCTGATGGTGGCCGATGTCGACGGGGTGGCCGCCCGCTGGTCCGGGCCAGGGGGCACCGTGTTCCAGCCCGGCTCGGCCGACTGGGCCGAGGTGTTCGGCCAGCCTCTGCGCTGGGTGTGCGACACCTATCCCCAGGGAGTGCCCGGCGCGCTGGACGCCGCGGCCGCAGTGGCCGCCGGTTTGTGCGAGACAGCGCTGGTGTTCGGCGGCCAAGCCGGGGTCATGGGCGGGTCGGCGGTGGCCGACTACACCCGGCCCGACAACGAGTTCATCGCCTGCTGGGGCTCGCTCACCGCGGCGCAGTTCGCCCTGGTGGCCCAGGTGTACCGGCACCGATTCGCCCCCGACCCCGAGCAGGTGGCCGCCATCGCCGCCGCCATCCGCAACGCCGGGTCGGCCAACCCCGCGGCGGTGATGGCCGGGCGGGGCCCCTACACCGCGGCCGACGTGCTGGCCTCGCCGATGGTGGCCGAGCCGTTCCGGCTGCTCGACCTGTGTTTGGCCACCGAGGGGGCCGCGGCCATGGTGATCACCACCGCCGAGCGGGCCCGGGATCTCCCCCAGCCGCCGGTGGCCATCCTTGGTGGGGGCGCGGAATGGCACCGCCAGCAGTACGTGAATCCGCCCCGCTACGACGAGGTGTGGGGCCTGGGAGCCGACGCCGCTCAACGGGCGTTCGAGCTAGCCGAGTTGAACCCCCTAGATGTGGACGTGTTCGAGCTCTATGACATCAACACCTACGAGGTGGTGCGCCAGTTCGAGATGCTGGGCTTGTGCGCCGAGGGGGAGGGGGCCGACTATCTGGCAGAGGCGGGCATCGGCATCGACGGCCGTCACCCCCTCAACACCGACGGTGGCCTGCTCAGCTACAGCCACATCGGCTGGGGCGGCCCCACCCTGAAGATCGTCGAGGCCGTGCGCCAGCTGCGAGGCACCGCCGGCCCCGGCCAAGTCCCTAACGCCGAATTCGCCCTAGTAACCGGCGCCGGCTCCGGCGCCCAGTACCACAACATCATGATCCTGGGCCGGGGCTAGCTAGTCCGCGGCCCAATCCAATTCTGTCTGCATGGCTTCCTCACCGCGGCGGCCGATGGTTAGGAGGCGGGGGTTGTGGGAGCGGCCGTCGAGCCAGGCCCGGATGGCTCGCATCGATGCGGTGAAGGAGCGGACTCGCTCGAATCGTGCGGCATATTCCAGTCGCTCCTGATCGAGGGGGTGGCCGTAGTCGGTGGAGTCCTCGATCAAGCACCAGCCGGAAAAGCGTTGGGTGAAGGCCACATCGCACATCGGGTCGCCGGGCCAGGCTCGTTCCCAGTCCAAGATGCCGCCCAGTTCGCCCGGTCCGGTCCAGCTCAGGTTGGCGAACCGAAAGTCGCCGTGGCACCACACCGCAGGCTCGTCGCAGTCGGGGCGGTGAGTTCGCAGCCAAGCCAACGCCGCCTCGAACTCGGGGTGCCGGTCGGGAGCGGCCCGTCGATAAACGGCCTCGGTGCGGTCGAGCTCGGCGTCGTAGGCCTCGGCCACCGTCACCGGGGCCAACAGAGAATGCAGCTTGCCCAACGACTGGGCCGCGGCGGCGATGTACTCCGGGCGTCTCTCGGTCACGTCGTCAAGCCGCAGCACTCGGCCCGGCACCCGGGTGTGGACGCCGAACGGCCGGCCGATGGGGTTGTCGGGGTCGGGCTGCACGGCCAACACCCGGGGCGCGGGCACCACCCCCTCAACCCGGCGCAGGTTGGCCGCCTCCCCCTCCGGGTCGTACGGGTCCAGCGACCCTCCCGCCGGTGCCACCCGCACGATCACATCGTCCACTCCCAACGTCACCCACGAAAATCCCCGGCTGAGGCGCTCAATTCGGGGATGGGGACTTGCACCGCCCATCACCTCTGCGACTGCTCTCCCCACTGCGGGTGGCGACAAGTCCACTGAATGAGCGTACCGGGGTGGCACAAGGTCACTTGACCCCAACCACGAGGCCACTTATGCCGCCCAGTAACGTCGCCGGGAGTGTTGGGCGGGCGAGCTAGATGAACTCACAGACAACTACTGGCCGGGGACCGGTAGTGGTGGTGGCCAGCATGATGGTGCTGGGGTTCGGTTCAAGTCTGGGCTTTTTCCCGGGCTATTTCGTTGCCGCGTTGCGCGACGACCTGGGCGTCTCCCGGGCTCAAGTAGGGCTGTTGGTGAGCCTGCATTTCGGGTGTACTGGATTGGGCTCGATCATCGGCGCCCGGATCACCGAGAAGGTCGGAACCCGGGCCGCAGTGGTGTCCGACCAGTTGATCGTGGCCATTGCCGCGTGGACCGCCGCACTCCTCGACAGCTACGCCGCGCTGGTCGGAGCCGCAGTGTTCGCCGGTTTCGGCTACGCCCTGGCCAATGCGGCCACCAACGAGGCGGTGGCCGCCGCGGTGCCCGAGAACCGTCGAACCCTGGCATTGTCGGCCAAGACGTCAGGTGTGCCGATGATTGCATTGATCAGCGCCACCCTCGTGCCCTGGGCGTCCGATCGCTGGAGCTGGAACCTCATCTTGATGATTGCTGGAACGGCGGCGGGGGTCAGTGCGGTCATCGCATCGGCGGTCATTCCCGACATCCGCGCCACCCACCAGGGATCCCGGCCCGGTGCCTCGGTGCTTCCCAAAGGGTTCTGGTGGTTCGCGGTGGCGGCTTTCTTCCTGGTCGGCTCGGGGCAACCGCTGTTCTCGTGGACCGTGCCGTATCTCGACGAGAGCTTGGGCACCTCCAAACCGGTGGCCGGGGCAATCGCCGGCGCATCTGCCGGCTTGGGCGCGGTGTGCATGTCGTTGACCGCGTTGCGGGCCGACTACCTGGGCCGTGCCCGGCGCGTGCCGCTCATCGTCGGGCTGTGCTCGGTGCTGGCCGCGTCCATTTTGGTCATCATGAGCGGTTTGACGCTGGGCGTGGCCATTGCCGCCATCGGGATGTTCGTCGGCTTCATTGCCCAGCTGGCGGCCATCGGCATCATGCACGCCGCGGTGGTCGACCGGGCACCACATGCCGTGGCTCGGGCCACCGGCGTCACCATGACCGGCTACTACCTGGGAGCGCTGGCCACGCCGGTCACATTCGGCGCGCTGGTCGACTGGCTGGGTACCTACACCTGGGCCTGGCTGGCCATGGCCCTGTCCTGCGCGATTGGCGCCGCCTGCTTCGCCCGTACCAACCGAGTGGGCAACATTGTTCCTTGACCGTCGAGTTACCGGCCGCCAAGCTCGCTGACGGGCTTCCCAAGGTGGGGCAATGAGCTACGAACACGTTTTGGCGCCGATTGAGATCAATGGGTTGGAGATCAAGAACCGGGTGGTGCGCACCGCGCACGGCACCAACATTGGCCAAGGGCGGATTACCGACGAGTTGATCGCCTACCACGAGGCCCGAGCCGCCGGCGGATGCGGACTCACTATCTTGGAGGCGGCGTCGGTCCATCCCACCGACATGGGCACGCTGTGGCTGCACGAAGGGTCGGTGGTCGACGACTACCGCCGGCTGATGGCTCGACTGGCGCCCTACGACATGACGGTGTTCCAGCAGCTCGGCCATTTGGGCTACGAGGGGGTGACCGCCGACGGCGGGCCGCCGTGGTCAGCCTCGGAGCTTCCCGGCCCCAGCATCCGCCGTCCGGCCAAGGCCATGACCGCCGACGACATAACCGAGCTCACCGATGCGTTCGCCCAAGCCGCCCGCTGGAGCGTCGAGGGGGGTGTCCACGGGGTGGAGGTCCACATTGCCCACGGCTACCTGCTCCAGCAGTTCATGTCGCCGGCCACCAATCAGCGTACCGACGAATACGGCGGCTCATGGGAGAACCGCATTCGCCTGGCCCGCGAGGTTGTCGGTGCAGTGCGGGAAGCGGTCGGCCCCGAGAAACCGCTGGGGGTGCGGATTGGATCAGAGGCCGTGGGCGACGGGGGAGTCACCGAGCACGACTGTGCCGAGTTGGTGAGGGTGCTGGCCGACGATGGCCTCATCGACTACGTGAACCTCACCTACGGCAGTTGCCTGCGGCCCCACAAGATCATGGGCGGGATGCACGAGCCGCCCGGCTACGAGTTGGAGGCGGCTGCCCCGGTGGTGGCCGCCGTCGAACTGCCGGCCATAGTCACCGGCCGATTCCGCACTCTGGCCGAGGCTGATGAACTGATTGCCGGCGGAGTGGCCGACATGGTGGGCCTCACCCGAGCCCATATCGCCGACCCCGACCTGGTGGCAAAGAGCATCGACGGCCGAGAAGCCGAGGTTCGCCCCTGCATCGCCGGCAACGACGGCTGCGTGGGCGGCCTCAACCGGGGCCGCCTGTCGTGCGCGGTCAACCCCGCGGTGGGCCGCGAACTCATCTGTCCACCCGCGGTCCCGAGCCCCCAGCCCCGAAAGGTTGTGGTTGTCGGCGGCGGACCCGGCGGCATGGAAGCAGCTCGACTGGCGGCCGAGCGGGGTCATTCCGTGGTGTTGTTCGAGGCCCGCGATCGCTTGGGCGGCGCGGTCCGGAACGCCCAAGAGCTGCCCACCCGGGCCTTGCTGGGCGACATCTGCGACTGGCAAGAGCGAGAGCTAAGCCGCCTCGGCGTCGACGTGCGTTTGAATCAAGCCGCCGATGTCGAGACAGTCACCGTGGCCCGCCCCGACCTCGTGGTTGTGGCCACCGGTGCCACCGGCGCCGAGCTCCCCGAAACCAGCACGATGCCCAAGGGAGCCACTGCCGTGGTCGACGACCGCTTCGGCGGCTACGAAGCCCTCGGCCTCGCCGAGTGGCTAGCCACCCAAGGGCTAGCCGTGACCGTGACCACCCCCGGCCGCCGGGTAGCCTCCAACGCCCTGCTCGACTTGGTAGTCCAACCCGCCCTCGAACGTCTTCAAGCCCTAGATGTCAATATCCAAACCAAGGTAGACACACCCCCCGAGGCCGATCTCACCCTCACCGTGGCCAAACACCCTCACGACCCCCTGTCCGCCGACCTCACCAGTGCGGGTCTAAACGTCCAAGTAATCGGCGACGCCCGCAATCCCGGCACCATCCTCACTGCCATCACCGACGCCCATGGCATCGACCTCAGCGACTGAAGCCCTATTGGAAGGAAACGAATACTGAGTTGGGGGTGAGTTCTAGGACTTGTTCTGGGGTGGCCATGGGGGAGTCTTCGTCGTAGAAGTTCTTCCAGCCCCAATGGAATTGGTCGGCGTCGTCCATGGTGGTCAGGGCGTTCCAGGTGCTGTATTTGGCCCCCAAAGAGCCTTGGCCGTCCATGTGGATGAGAACCGCCAGCTCGGGCGGAGTCTCGATGGCGCCGCGGTTGGTGATCATTGAGTAGCGGAACTGGTGGACGATCAGCAGCTTCTGGGGGAGGGCGTGCTCGCGCACCAGTTCGGCCAACCACTCCACCACCTGGTTGATCTCGGCCGCGTCCACTGTGCCGATCTGTTGTAGGTGTACCTCGTGGGGCTTGAGCCTCCACTCAGGATCGAGGGCCAGGCCCACATGGGGGAGGCGGAGGAATTCCTCGTAGACCTTGGCCTGCGACAAGAAGTCGCTTCGCCCCGACTGGAGGTCCAGTACCACGTACATCCCATTGGCGGCCGCGGTCTCAATCCACGGCCTGATCGTGTCCCGAGCGGTCATTGCCGAATAGTCCCCGTCGGATCCGGCGCCGGCCGATGCAACGGTGGCGATGATCTCGAAGGTGGGCAAGATCACAGAACCATCGGCCCCGTATCCCTCGGCGATGGATCGGAGGCGCTCCGCGCCCTCCTCAGGACCCTGTTCGCCCAGCACGCCAAGGCTCGATGTAGAGGGGTGCCCGTAGATGGCCACCATTCGGCGATCAATGCCGCCATCGAATAAGAGCAGGCCGCCCCCGGGAATCCGATGACCCCCGAAGATGGCTTCGAGCTGCCACCGAGCGTCGTCGCCGAGGCTTGGATCCACCACAATTTCAGAGGCGTCGAGGATGGTCTTTATCGCCTGCGGGGAAAGCGCCCGGAGGTCGTCGGTGGCGACGATCACTGAGTTGCCCACCTGGTGGCCGTTGGCCGCCAGCGTTGCGGCTTGCTCGTCATTGGCCACCAGCCATACGCGCTCAGGCACTGCTGTGGGGGAAGGGGTCGGGGGCGGTGCGACCGCCGTCGCCAGGGCAGGGTTTGGATTGACCGAGGCGCCGGGGTCGTTTCCTTGATCGAATCCGACAGGGGTCAATCCACCCCTGGTTGCCGATGAGGCCCCACGCGTCGTAGCCAATGCCTCGACAAACTGCGAGGCCTGACTCGAACCGTTGGCCAGCCCGTCTTCAGAGATGGCCGACGTAAGCGTGTCCGTCGACGCATTCCCCACCGGCAGACACGACGAAGCCACCGCCGCCAGGGCAATGACACCAACGAGCCGGGCCACACGGCAGCCGGTAATGCTCTTGGATTTGGGGGCTCGGGTAGCTGTCGCAGAACCCAACCCGCAAGGGTCGGGCCGAGGGCTATTTCGCACCAATGGCTCCTTCAGATTTCCCCAGGCCTTGGCGCCAAACAGCGCCAAACCTGTTATGAAATCCGCGTGCCCTGGTTCGAACCCGAGTTATCGGATACGTACCCCCTACAAAGCGGCAGAGATCATGCTAGCGCAACACCAAGTATCTCGGAAGGGCAATCCCCAAGATTCCCAGCGTGTCCGCAGCGCGGGCGCGCTGACCGGAGTGTGCTGGCCGCTGGGAGTCGCGCCTACTGCTCGGCGGTGCCGAGGTAGGAGGCTTGCAGGTCGGGGTGGGCTAGGAGATTCTCGGCGGTGTCGTCGAGCACCACGCGGCCGGTTTGCAGCACCCAGCCCCGGTCGGCAATCGACAGGGCCATGTTGGCGTTCTGCTCCACCATGAACACCGTCAGCCCGGCTTGGTGGATCTGCTGGATGAGCTCGAAGTTCTGCTGCACCAGCGCGGGGGCCAGGCCCATGGAGGGCTCGTCCATCAACAGCACCCTCGGGTTGGCCATCAGGGCCCGGCCGATGGCCACCATCTGCTGCTCGCCCCCCGACAGGGTCCCCGACTTCTGGTTGAGCCGCTCTTTGACCCGGGGGAACAGCTCGAATATCTGCTCCATGTCGGCGGCGATCTGATCGGAGTCGGTGCGCAGGTAGGCGCCGAGGTCGAGGTTCTCGCGCACGGTGAGGCGCTTGAACAGCCGGCGGTTTTCCGGGACCATGGTCACGCCGCGCGCCACCCGGTAGCTGGTGGGCTTGTCGTTGACCACCTCGCCGTCCAGCACCACCTCGCCGGAGGTGGGCTTGAGCATTCCCAGCAGGGTCTTGAGGGTGGTGGACTTGCCGCTGGCGTTGCCACCGAGCAGGCACACCAGCTCTCCCTGGTAGATGGACAGGTTCACATCCACCAGGGCGTGTACCGCGCCGTAGTGGGCGTTCACCGAGCGCATTTCCAGCAGTGGGGTAGCCGCGCCCCTCTCGCCTGGGCCGGAGGGGGCCGCCGGGTCGGGTTGGCCCGTGTTCATCGCTCCCCGGCTCCCTTGCCGAGGTAGGCCTCTATCACCTGGGGGTCGTTGGCCACGTCGGCGTAGTCGCCCTCGGCGATCTTCACCCCGTGGTCCAGAACAACAACCCGGTCGGACACCTCGCGCACCACTCCCATGTCGTGCTCGATCACCACGATGGCGAAGCCCCACTCGTCGCGCAGTCGGCCGATCAGCCCGGTTAGCTCGGCCGACTCCACCGGGTTCATGCCAGCCACCGGCTCATCCAGCAGGATCAGCTTGGGCTGGGTGGCCATGGCCCGAGCGATCTCCAACCGGCGCCGATTGGCGTACGAGAGCGTGAAAGCGGGCTGGTCCATCCGATAGCCAATCAACCGGGTGCCGAAGAACCCCAGTATCTCTTCGGCCCGCCGGCGGATCTCAGCCTCCTCCTGGCGGAAGGCCCTTGTGTAGAACAGCGCCCCGAAGGCGTGCTGTTTGGTGCGGCAGTGCTGGGACACCATCACGTTCTCGAGCACCGACATGTTGGCGAACAGGCGAACGTTCTGGAAGGTCCGGGCAATGCCCCGCGACGTCACCCGGTTGGGGTCTAGCCCCTGCAACGACTGGCCCTCGAAGACGATGTCGCCATCAGACACCTCCACTGTGGCCGTGATGGCATTGAACAGAGTGGTCTTGCCCGCGCCGTTCGGCCCGATCACCGAGACGATCTCGCCCTCGCGCACCTCGAATGTGAGCTGGTCCAGAGCATGCAGGCCCCCGAAATCCACGCTGAGGCCCCTGGTCTCCAGCAGCGGCTGTTTGACGCCTGGCGCTGCGGCCCCACTCGTGGGGCTGACATCGGTCATGGCAGCACCGCCGAAGAGGCGCCGCCAGTGCCGTTTCCGCCGTCATCGTCGTCGACTTCGCCCCGCAGCCAGGCGTCTTGGGCCATCTCGTGCTGGCGCAGCTCGCGGGTGCGGCGCACGCTGGGAATGAGGCCCTCGGGCCGGGCCAGCATCATCCAGATCAGCAGCGCCCCATAGATGAGCAGCTTGAACTCGGAGAACTCGGCCAGTAGGCCGGGCTGCTTGGGCCCGCCCAGCACCCCGATCAACACCGCCGATCCGGCGATCACCCCGATGATGTTGCCCATGCCTCCGAAGATCACCACCACCAAGATCACGATCGAGACCAAGATCAAAAAGCTGGCCGGGAATACCGAGCCCACTTTGGCGGCGAAGATGGCGCCGCTGAATGAGCCCAGCACCGCACCCACCACGAAGGCCAGCAGCTTGACGTTCACGGTGTTGATGCCCATGGCTTCGGCCACCGTCTCGTCCTCCCGCACCGCCATCCAGGCCCGCCCCAACCGGGAGCGCTCCAGTCGCCATGACACGTAGATGGCCAGCGCGCAGAATGCCAGCACCAGATAGAACACCCGGCGGGGGTCGGTGCCGGCCACATCGGTGAGCCCGAAAATGCCCGCCGCGGGGATGTTGGTGATGCCCTGCGACCCCCCGAACCATCCCGACAGCCAGTCGGACAAGAACAGCAGCCGGATGATCTCGCCGAACCCCAGGGTGACGATGGCCAGGTAATCGCCTCGCATTCGGATCACCGGTGCGCCGATGAACAGGCCCACCAGGCCGGTGATGATCACCACCACGATGAGGGCAACGAGCCAGGGCATCTCAGGGGCGATCTTGGGGGAGGTGGCCGCGGTGAGCACCGCCGCGGAATAGCTGCCGACGGCGAAGAAGGCCACGTAGCCCAAATCGAGGATGCCAGCCAGGCCGACCACCACGTTGAGCCCCAAGGCCAGTAACACGAACAGCCCGACGTTGGCCAACAGCTCGTTGGTGAGCTTGCCCGCGAACAAAGGCAGCACGATCAGCACCGCGGCGGTCAACAAGATGAGCCCCACGTTGGCCTGGGTGCGCTTGGCGCCCTCCAGTTCCGAGACGCGGGTCCGGGCTTGGCGGAACCGTCCCCGGCCCACCACGGCGAGCAGGCCCGAGACCACGGCCAGACCCACCGCACTGGGCCAATTCACCCCGCCCCGCCGGGCATACAGGCGGTCGGTAAGCGGCTCCAGCCCCAATCCCTCGGCCAAATCCACCACCAACGACTCCAGCACCGCCACGCCAAGCACCACGAGGACCATGGTCACAACCGCCCGTCGGCTCCGAGGTCCGAGCAGTCGCAGCACCCCTCCCGCCGCTCCCATTCCCCCGCCGATCACCAGCCATATCACCGCGGCGAACCAGGTCGCATTGCCGAAGGCGAGCAGGTCGAGGAGTATCGGGCTCCAATTGACCAGGGGCTCGCGAAGGTCGAAGTGGGTGAGCAGCACCGCCAGCAGCGAAAGGCCCCCGCCTGCCAAGGCACCGCACAAGAACCCCCCCACCACCTCATTGGGTCCCGGGGCGTAGGTGGGCACTCCCTCGCGCTTGATTTGGTGGCCCTGTCGGTAACCGACGGCGAACGGCAATATCAACAACACGAGGTAGCCCAAGCTCAGCACCGGCTTGATGATCAGCCGCTCGTCGAGGCGGACCGGCATGTTGGAAAGGGCGATGAACACCTGCGCGAAGGAGGCGATGGATCCCATTCGGGCTATTCGCCGCCAATCGTGGGCCAACGCAGGCCGAGGGGCGGACAGGGGAGCCTCTCGCGGGGGCCCAGCCGTCGGAGGCCCAGTGGTTGGAGGCAGAGTGGCGGTCATGTTCGATCCTCAGCCGGAAGCCGCTCGCCGAACAGGCCAGAGGGCCGCAGCAGCAGAACTCCGATGAGCACCGCGAAAGCCACCGCGTCCCGCAGCTGCGACACGCCGCTCACTCCCAATGGCTCAAGGATCACCAGCGGTCCCACCGATTCGGCCACTCCAATCGACAGCCCCCCGGCCATGGCGCCGCCCAGGTGGCCGATGCCGCCCACCACCGCAGCGCTGAAGGCCTTGATGCCGGGGAGGAATCCGGTGGTGTGGATCACGCTGCGGAACAGGATCCCCCACAAGATGCCGGCCATTCCCGCCATGGCCCCGCCCAGCGCGAACACCTTCACGATGGTGCGGTTCACGTCGATGCCCATGAGCGCGGCGATCTCGGCGTCTTCGGCCACGGCCCGCATGGCCTTGCCGCTCTTGGTGCGCTCTACGAAGTAGTACAGGCAGATCATCGATACCGCCGCCACCAAGATCACCAGGATCTTGGCTCCCTCGATGTCCAAGAACGTGTGCTTGGTCCTTATCCAATCGGGCACGTCGGGGTAGGCCTTGGCCGCGGGGCCGAGCAACACCACTGAAGCGTTCTGGAGGAAGAAGGAAACCCCGATCGACGTGATCAGCGGTATCAGCCGGGGCGAGCCCCGCAGCGGCCGGTAGGCCACCCGCTCCATGATCACCGCAGTCAGAGAGCACACCAGGATCGACACCACCATGATGAACACCAGCGAGCCCACGAAGTTGCTCTCCCACAAACCGGCGTCGGCCAGCTTGTTGGAGGTGATCATCCCGGTCATGGCGCCCACCATGAACACCTCGCCGTGGGCGAAGTTGATGAACCCGAGCACCCCGTAGACCATCGAGTAGCCCAAGGCGATCAGCCCGTACATGGCGCCCTGGGTGACGCCCGAGATGATGAGCCCCTGAAACTGGGCCCCGGTGAGGCCGGTGGCGTCGGGGTTGGCCCACTGGGCGAAGGGGTTGTCGGTGTTGATCTCCTGGGCGATAAAGGCCAGCAGGCCCAAACCGATCACGGTGAGAGCCGCCACCCTCATAAAGGTGAGGAACCAGTCGACGCCGGTGTGGGGCTTCCCGCGCCGAGGTGCCCATCGGGTCATCGAACAGCTCCTGATCGACTAGTCAGCACACAATTATGTGCAGCCTACGAGACCGGGCCAACAAGGATTGTGACCCGGCCCGCAGGCTGCCATTTGAAGGAATTTTGCCCTTACGGCTCGTAGGAGTAGACCACGTTGCTGATGCTGGTCTCGGCGTTCTCCTCGCCGCCGATGTTCTCCACCACGGTGATCTTGGATGAGCCGCAATCGCCGAAGTCGTCGCAGTTGATGGTGCCGATCAGGCCTTGGAATCCCCGCACGCCATTGAGGTAGTCGCGGATGCCCTGACGGTCGATCATCAGCGTGCCCTTGTCCACCCACGAGGCGGCCTTGATGGCGTCGAGCAGCAGAACAGTGGCATCGTAGCCGTGGGCCCAGAACGGTGCCGCAGGGCTCTCTCCGTAGCGGGTCTCGTACTCGGCCAGGAAGTCCACCGCGCTCATGCCGGTGCTCTGGTTGACGTTCTCGCCGAAGCGCTGGTCCGGTCCCGAGAAGTACATCCCCGCGGTCTGGGGCAGTCCCAGGTAGTTGGTGTTCAACAAACCGTCGGCGGCCAGCAGCACTGTGTTCTCCAAGCCGGAGACGCCCGGCGCCTGGTCGGCGATGAAGTCTCCAGCGGGCTGGAAGATTGGGAAGAACAGCGCCCCTGGGCTGCCAGCGGCGATTTCGGTTAGCACCGGCACCATGTCGGTGTCGTCTTTGTTCACCGCCGAGAAGCCCGTCACCGTGCCGCCCTCGGCCTCAAAGGCGTCGGCGAACGCCTGGGCCAGGCCCTGGGTGTAGGGGTCGCCGTCGTGTATAGCGGCCGCTTCGCTGATCCCCAACTCGGAGAACACGAACTTGGCCATGGCCGCGCCCTGGTACAGGTCGTTGTGGGCCGTGCGGTAGTAGCCGACGCTGTAGTTCGGACCGGCATTTCCGGCCAGGTCCGATGTCAGTGCCGGAGAGGTGTTCCCGCCGGAGATCAGCACCATGCCGGCGTTGGTGATCAGCGGGGCCGCGGCCACCGCCGCACCCGAGCACGACGTGCCGATCACGCCGACCACGTCCTCATCAGCGACGATGGTTTGGGCCGCGGCCTGGCCGCCGTCGTTGGAGCACAGATCATCGAGGCTGGTGCCGGTGTCCACTTCAAAGCCGTGGATCAGGCCGTAGTCGGCCACCGCGATCTGCGTAGACCGGTCTATGGGGAGGCCGAAGAAGGCCACGTCACCGGTGATGGCCTCCAGCGATCGGATCTGAATCGCATCGCCCGATTCCACCTCGACAATGCCGAGAGAGCCGTCGCCCATGGCGGTGCCCCGGTCACCGATGCTCTCGCCGTCGTCATTTCCGCAGCTTGTTGCCAGCAGCGCGAACACCGCCAGCAACGCCATCACAACGGTAAACACCCGACGACGGCCAGATGTTCTGATGAGAATCTTGAGCCGATCCATGACAGCCCCTCCTTGCCCTAAGCCTCTTGACGTATAGGTATCACCAGCGTAAGCCCATTGCCCTCTCAAGGCAACCGATGCACGCCGCGTTGCACTTGACCGATAAAGCGCCTTGTCAGGCCACCAGATCGGGGCCGATGTCGTCGAATCGGGGGCGGCCCACCAAGGCCAAAGTGCGGTCGATGTCGGCGCGGTAGATGTCCAGCATCCGGGCCACCCCGGCCTCGCCGGCTGCGGCCAAACCCCAGAACCAGCTTCGCCCGCCCATGGCGGCCTGGGCGCCCAGGGCTCGGGCCTTCACCACGTCGGACCCCCGCTGGCAACCACCGTCCACCAGCACCTCGGCTCTGTCGCCTACCGCCTCGGCAATCTGGGGGAGCACGGCGAAGGCCCCCGGCACCGAGTCGAGTTGGCGCCCACCGTGGTTCGACACGATCACACCGTCGGCCCCCCAGTTCACCGCAGCCTGGGCGTCGGCCACCGAGATCACTCCTTTGATTAGCAGCGGGCCGTCCCACTCCCGCCGCAGCCACGCCAGGTCGTCCCAAGTGCGGGACGGGTCGGCCAGTTCCCGGTCCACATAGGCCCCGATGGCGCTGGCGTCGTCGCCGATGCCCAGTTCCACCAGGCTGCCGAAGGTGATATCGGGGCCGGTAACCAGTTGGCGCAGCCACCGCAGCCGCCGGACCGTGTCCAAGGCGCTGTTCCACCGGATGCGGGGGGGAAGCGACATCCCATTGCGCAGGTCGCGCTCCCGCTTGCCCACCACCGGCACGTCCACCGTCAGCACCAATGCCTCATAGTCCGCGTCTCGGGCCCGGTTCACCAGCGACTGCACCACCTCGGGGCTCTTCCACAGATAGAGCTGGAACCACCGTCGGCAGTTGGGGGCCGCCGCCGCGATGTCCTCCAGGGAGTAGCCCGAGCCGGTGCTCACCGCGAACACGGTGCCCGCCGCGGCGGCCGCCCGGGCTGCGGCCAGCTCGCCTTCGCGATGCACCAGCGTGGCCAGCCCGGCCGGGGCCAGCAGGAATGGCAGCGACACCGGCTGGCCCAGCACGGTGGTGGACACGTCGCGGTTGGCCACGTCAACCAGATAGTTCGGGGCCAGATCCACTTTGTCGATGGCTGACCGGTTGGCGGCGATGGTCAGCTCGCCCTCGGCACCGCCTTCCACAAACTCGAACACCATCTTGGGGAGCCGCCGACGTGCTTCCTCTCGAAAGTCGGCGTAGGTGTGCCACCGGGCCGCCCCCTTGGGGGCTCGGGCCAGCATCCGGCTCAGTTCTCGCAGCTTCATCTGCTCGTCATCCCCTTGGCGTGGCCGCGGTGAGCAGCCGGGTAACGGCCCGTAGCGTGGGCACTTCGAGCCCGTGGCCATCGGCGATGGCCACCAAATCGCCGAACACCGCCTGCACCTCGAACGGTCGGCCCCGGTCGATGCTCTGCAATATAGATACCCGTACCTCGGTCTCCCCGGCGGCCTCCATCCGCTCGCCCACCGCAGCAAGCCGCCTATGGGCCTCGGCCCGGCTCTCCTGGGTAAGCGCCCTGATCTGGAACGGCCCGTGCCCGTCGATCAGCTCCACGCCCTCGGCCGCAGCAATCGCGGCCCCGTCGCAAGCTAGGTCGTAGAACACATCCCGAGTCTCGGGCATCAAGAAGATGCGGTGGTACACCAGCCGGGTCAGCCCCACCACTCCCATGGCCGCGGCGGCCAGCACCCCCTTGGACCACAGTGCGGGGGCGATGTTGTCGTGGACTTCCAGCTTGCGCCCTGGCAAGGCCGCGGCGATGGCCGCCGCCGTGCCCGGTGTGGTGGTACGCAGGTCGCCCAGCAGGGTGGGGCCGTCAAATGAGTGCGAAGCATGGCCCGGTTCGCCCAGCGTGCCACCCACCAGCGACACACAGCCCACCGCAGCAGAGCCGAATCGGGCCGCCAACGGCTCGGCCTGGCGCACCCCGTTCTGCACCGAGAAGGCGGCTTGGGCCGAACCCCGGTAGCCGCCCAACAGCTCAGCGTTGTCAAACGCCTTGCTGGCCAACAGCAAGATGTCGCAGTCGCCAGCTTCGGCCGGGTCGGTGATCGCTCGGACGGTCACCGGCGGCTGATCGTCGATCCTCAGGCCGCCCGAGTTCACTGCATCGGCGTGGGCCGGGCGGGCCACCAGAGTCACCTCGGCGCCCGCTTCGGCGAACCAGGCCCCATACACCGATCCCAGCGCTCCGGCACCGAGCACAACCACGGTCGTCATTGATGCTGCCCCCGTTTGGGGCCGCAATCAGACACTCCCGAGGTCTCACACTGGCGGTGTTCCATTGATGCCGTACTCTAGGGGCCATGAGCACCTCCGAGCGCGAAGCCAGAGAGATTGTGGACGACATCGTGTTGGCCTGTAGGGCCTTGACCGTTCGAGGGTGCGACACCGGTATCGGCGGCCATGTCAGCGTGCGGGCACCAGGGGAAGACGCCTTCTGGATAAACGCCTTCGACCGGACGCTGGGCGAGATCACCGCCGACGATGTGATGAAGCTCGACTACGAAGGCAACCTGCTGGAGGGCAACCGGGAGGTGAGCCTGGGCTTCGAGTTCCACGCCGGGGTGTACCAGCACCGCAACGACGTGCATGCCATCGTCCACAGTCACGGGCGGTGGATCACCGCGCTGGCCTCTCTGGCCCGCCCGCTGAAGATGCGCCACAACCTGTGCTGCATTTTCCACGACGATCAGGTGCTCAGCCCTGACGACCGCTTCGAGTCGATCGGGCCCGCCATCGAAACCAACCACACCGTGATCATCCCTTGGCACGGCGCCATAACCGTGGGGGCCACCCTGGCCCGTGCTGCCGCCCTTCACGCCACCTTGGAAGACCAGGCCCAGCTTGACGTGACTCTTGAGCCCACCGATGCCCCGGAGATTCCCGAGCACCTGCGGCTCGGCCTGAAGAAGCTGGTGGACGACCAAGCCGGATACCTTGAGCAGACCTGGACCCTCATGCGCCGCCAGGGCCAGCGCCACCTGGAGGCCCATCCCGCCGGCTAAGCGCGGCTAGCCGCGGCTAAGCCAAGTCAGCCATCGAGGCCAGCTCGTAGGACTGGTCCATCAACCATTCTTTCCAGCCATCGGTGCCGAACAGCTCGTACTCGTAGGTGCGCACATGGAAGGAGTCGGGCTCGATCACCTCGATCTCGGCGCCACCCGGCGCGTTGGGGTGAAAGGCGCAGAACACCAAGTTCTCTTCCAGGCTGTCGAGCATCTTCTGGTAGTTGGGGGGCTGGTGCGGTGCCCGAGAGAAATCAGTCTCCAGCACGGCGTCGAATACCGGCATTCCCGCCGCCCGAGCGGTTGCCGCGGCCGATTGGATGGCCTCGTCGGCCGCTTGGGCCTCATCCGAGTCGGCCACATGGCGGTTGGGGCCGTAGGCGCCCAGCGAACCGGTAATGAGCACCGGCACCCCGTAGTCGATGCCCACCGCCACGTAGCGGTCGCACCACTCCGGGGCCAGCGCCGAGCCCATGTGAGCATCCAGGTGGGTCACGTTGACCCCAAACGCCAGCGCCCGGTCGATCTGGGCCCGCCACTCCTCCTCCACCGCGTCGGGGTGGGCGTTGCGCCGCACCTCGGCCACAGTGCGCCACAAGAAGCCGTGCTCGTCCGCCAGCCCCGACGCCGGCCCGGCCGAGCTCACCGGACCCCAGCGGTAGTGGGTCTTCTCGGCGTTGAGGGTTAGGTGGATGCCGCAGTCGAGGGAATCGTCGCCCGCCGCGACCTCGGCGATCTCACTGAACCACGGACACGGAACCATGACCGAGCCTGATGTGATCGTCCCGAAGTGCGACAACTCCACGTAGGCCCGGTTGGCACCGTGGCACATCCCCACGTCGTCGGCGTGGATCACCAGTCGAGTCACCGTTTCGAAACTAGTCCGCTTACCATCTTGGCGTGGCCCTGAGTCATTTCCCTCCCGACGCCGACCCGGCCACCGTCAGCGAACATCTGCGCCGCTTTGGCTACGCCATCATCGACGACGTGGCCGACGCGGCCACCATGGACCGACTCCAAGCCGAGGCCATGCCGTACATCGAGGCATCCGATGCCGGGCGAGACGAGTACGACGGTCGCTTTACCCGCCGCACCGGCGCCCTGGTGGCCCGCTGTCCCACCGCCCGTGAGCTGGTGATGGACCCCGTCGTGGTCGGGGTGGTGAGCCACTTCCTCAGCCATGTCAGCGCGGTGCAACTCCACCTCACCCAGATCATCTCCGTGGAACCGGGCGAGACCCGCCAAAAGCTCCACCGCGACGAGATGGCCTTCGACTTCTTCCCGTTCGGGGCCGACTACCACGTGCAGTGCAACACCATGTGGGCGCTAACCGACTTCACCGCGGCCAACGGCGCCACCCACATCCTGGCCGGCAGCTCAGGTGTGGGCGACGACGAAGCCCTCGAAATGCCCGACGCCCAAGCCGAGATGGGCCGGGGCAGCGTGCTGTTCTACGACGGCAAGGTGCTCCACGGCGCCGGGGCCAACACCAGCGGCGGAGTGCGCCGAGGAGTGAACATCACCTATGCGGTGGGCTGGGTGCGCCAAGAGGAGAACCAGTATCTGGCCTGCCCGCCCGAGATCGCCCGCACCCTAGACGACGACCTCTTGAGAATGATGGGCTACACCCAAGGGGCGTTCGCCCTGGGCTATGTGGGCGATCAGACCGACCCGTTGGCCGCGCTGCGGGGAGGCACCGCCAAGGCCAAGACCATCGGGACGGTCGCTGAGTTCAACGACAACGCCCGCGAGTTCGTTGCCGACATCGACGACCTAGAGCACCCTCGGTAGCACCGGCTACCGTGCCGCCATGGCTTTGATCACCGACCCATTCCATACCGGCATCGTGGTGGCCGATGTCGAGGAGTCCATGGCCCACATCTCGGCCGCCACCGGGCTCACCTGGCACTCCTTGCAGTCCCTCGATCTGGATCTGCTGGTGGACGGCGAGGTGGTGTCCACCAGCGTGCAGTTCTCCTACACGGTGGAGGGCCCGGTGCAGCTCGAGCTGGCCGCTGGCCCCAAAGGATCATTCTGGGATTTCGACCTCTACGGCGGTCTGAACCACATGGGCTATTGGACCGAAGACCTCCACGCCGACATCGCCTCGCTCCAAGCCGGGGGGTGCGAGCTCATATACGGCGGGGCCAGCGAAGACGGCGGGCTTCAGGGGTTCGCCTTTCTGGTTCCGCCCACCACCGGCCTGAGGATCGAATTGATAGACGTGGCCATGCGCCCCGCCTTCGACAGCTGGTTCGCGGGCGGGGAGTTCGGCTGATCTCATTCTGGGAGCCTCAGAAATGACCACTACGCTGGACAACGTGACCGCTCCGGCCGCCTTCGATCAGATCCCGGTGGTAGACCTCGGCCCGCTGTCGGGGTCGCTGGCCGAGCGAGAGGCCCTGGCCGAGGAGCTGTGCCGGATCTGCCACGAGGTCGGCTTCCTGTTGGTAGTGAACCACGGGGTCTCCCACGACCTGAGCGACAACATCTTCGCCATGCTGCGGAAGTTCTTCGCTTTCTCCGAAGAGCAGAAGAAGTTGATCGACAAACGGCGCTCCCGCCACTTCCGGGGCTGGGAGCCGGAGGGGGCCGAGTACACCAACAACCGCCCCGACATCCGAGAACAGATCGACTGGTGGACCGAGTGGCCCGCCGAGCCCAAAGATGTCGAGCCCTACTATCTGCGCCTGCTGGGCCCCAACCAGTGGCTGCCCGACGGGCTCTTGCCCGGCCACCAAGAGCTAACCAACCAGTGGTTCGACGAGCTGGGTGGCTTGGCCAACCGCCTCCTCGGGGCTCTCTCGCTGGGGCTGGGGCTTGGCGAGGATTACCTCGAGCGGTTCTTCGGCACCCAAACCATGTCACTGGCCAAGTTCATCCACTATCCCCCCACCCCCGAAGGCGCGGCCGGGGTCAACGCCCACCGTGACACCGGTTTTTTGACCGTGCTCGACCCCGGCCCTACCGCCGGGCTGCAAGTGCAGAACCAGGAAGGCCAATGGATCGACGTGCCCTCGGTGGAGGGGTCGTACGTGATCAACCTGGGCGAGACGCTCCAGGCCATGACCGGCAACTACCTGGTGGCCACCGCCCACCAGGTGATCACCACCGAAGAGCGCTACTCGGCGGGCTACTTCCACGGCCCCTCGCTCGACGTGGCCCTGGCCCCGCTGCCCCTAGATGAGAGATTCGCCGCCGCCGTGGCCGCCAGCCCCCACCACAACAGCGCCGGCTTCATGGCCAGCATTGCCGAGACCGAGGCCGGTGTGGCCGACATGAGTAGCTCCTATCGCCCCTCCACCTACGGCGAGCAGCTCTGGAATTACTTCTCCCGCAGCTACCCCGAAAACGTCGCCGTCCACTACGGCTGAGAAGAGGCTCCGCACAAAGGGCACGGCCCGGAGCGGGGTTGGGCTTCGCTCCGGGCCGTTGGGGGGTGGGTGGTGGTCGGGACCGGCGTCGATCCGGTGACCTTCCGCTTTTCAGGCGGACGCTCTGCCAACTGAGCTACCCGACCATGTTCTGTTGTGCGGTCCCGACGGGATTTGAACCCGCGACCTCCGGCTTGACAGGCCGGCGTGCACTCCAAACTGCACCACGGGACCTTGTTGTCGCTGCCCCGGCGGGGCAGATTTGTCGCCGCCCGCTATGAAACGAAGCGCCGAACTAGCACCCCCAACGGGATTCGAACCCGTGTTACCGCCTTGAAAGGGCGGCGTCCTAGGCCGCTGGACGATGGGGGCTCTCGACCCGCGAGGGCCGATTTACGTTAGCAGCCCTCCTAAGAGGAACCGCATCGAAAAACAGATACCATGACCTTGACCGCGAAAGGAGCATTGGGTGGAGAACGAAGTCTGGCGCTGGCTGTGGACCTGCTCCGCGGTGGTCTTTTCGCTGGCCGAGGTGTTTACCGCCGGGTTCTTCCTGCTCCCCTTCGCCATCGGCGCCGCCGCGGCCGCAGTTCTGGCCTGGGTGGACGTCCACATCTTGTGGCAGTGGCTGGTGTTTTTTGTGGGCAGCGCAGTCAGCTTCGTCTACTTGCGCCGGTTCGTCCGTCGCCTCGACAAAGACGAGCAGCCCCGAGTGGGGGCCAGCCGGCTCCTCGATGCCCACGGCAAGATCATCGAGCGGGTGGATGACGACGCGCAGACCGGCATGGTGCGGATCGGGGGCGAGGAATGGCGGGCTTCCGCCGCCGAGACCATTGAAGTCGACACCAAGGTAATGGTCACCCAAATCGATGGCACCCACCTGGTGGTGATTCCCATCCCCCAAGAGCAAACCGCTGAGAGCACAGAAAGCTAGGTAGCAGTCATGGAAGCCGTGGTCGCCCTCTTCATCATCATCGCGCTGGTGCTCATCCTTATCGCCGCGTTGGGTATCCGAATCATTCGGCCTTATGAGCGGGGCCTCATCGAGATTCTGGGCCGCTACCAGCGCACGGTGGACTCCGGCTTGCGCTGGATCCTCCCGTTCGTGCAGCGCCTCAGCAAGGTGGACATGCGAGAACGGGTTATCGACGTGCCCCCCCAAGAGGTGATCACCAAAGACAACGTGGTGGTCACCGTGGACGCGGTGATCTTCTTCGAAGCCACCGACCCGGTGAAGCTCAAGTACAACGTGGGCAACTTCCAGTTGGCCGTTACCAAGCTGGCCCAGACCAACCTGAGAAACGTGGTAGGCGATCTGGATCTTGACGCCGCCCTCACCTCGCGGGAGCTCATCAACGGCAAGCTGCGCCAGATCCTCGACGATGCCACCGACAAATGGGGGACCCGGGTGGTGCGAGTCGAGATCCAGCGCATCGAGCCGCCGCCCGATGTGACCGAGGCCATGCACCGCCAGATGAAGGCCGAGCGCGACCGTCGGGCCATCGTCACCGAGGCCGAGGGAGACAAGCGCTCTGCCATCTTGCGGGCTGAGGGCCAAAAGGAGAGCCAAATTCTGGAGGCCGAGGGCGAGGCCGAGGCCATCAAACGGGTGGCGGACGCCGAGCGCTATCAGTTCGAAACCGTGGCCCAGGGTGAGTCCAGCGCCATCGAGCAGGTGTTTGGCGCCATCCACACCGGCGACCCCACCCCCGATCTCATCGCCATCCGCTACCTCGAAGCGCTGAAGAGCGTGGCCGACGGCAATGCCACCAAGATCTTCTTGCCCCTAGACACCAGCGGCCTCACCAACGCCATGGCCTCCCTCTCCGAGATCGCCCGAGCCGGCCAAGGCGAGCCGGCCGCCCGGGCCGAGGAGGAGTAGCCGGCTAAAGCTCGGAGGCTGACGCCTCCACCAGATGCTCTAGCAGCCAGCCCAAGTACCAATAGGCCGATCGGGCCACCGATTCGGGATCAGCCTCATCGGTTTCCTCGAACTCGTCGTCTTCGGTCACCCCCAAGCGGGTGCCCAGCACTAGCCGAATGTCGTTGACCGCCCCCATCCACGCGGCCAGCTGCTCCTGGTCCAAGACGGTGGCCTCGGCCAGCTCAGCCACGATGTCCAAACGGCTCAGCCTCTTGGTCACCAGCTCGTCTCGCACCATGTCGCGGAACTCGGCCTCGGCTTCGGGATCGTCGGGCCGAGCAGTGGGGAACAGCCGGGTCAGCATCTCGTCGTTGGGGTCGTCGGCCAGCAACCCCCGCAGATCGGGAACGATGGCGGAAATCAGCGCCCGCTCCTCCTCTCGCAGGTTGAGCGAATACGTCCCGTCGCCGTTGGGCATCACCGGCTGTCGCGGCGCCATCAGGTCCCTTTCCCCAGCGCAGGCACAGACAAGCAGCCCATCAGTCGTCGTGCTCCATAGTGGCCCACAGGCCGTGCTCATGCAGGCGGAACACGTCCATCTCCGCCTTCTCTTTGGGGCCGTCCGACACCACCGCCCGGCCCTTGTAGTGGACGTCGAGCATCAATTGCGTGGCCTTCTCCTTGCTGTAGCCGAACAGCTTCTGGAACACGAAGGTCACATACGACATCAGGTTGATGGGGTCGTTCCACACGATCACCTTCCAGGGCCGGTCGGGCCGCACGTCGGTGTCATCGGTGGTCTCCCTCACCTCCGAGGGCGCGATCTCCACCGGCGCTGCGGGCGGAGTCATGCCGGCAGGGGCAACTTCGACAGGGCTAGGCGGAGTCATGCCGGCACCGGCTGGGCGATGTCGGCGTCGGCCCGCACCAGCGGGCCTCTCACATTGAGCCAGAAGAACACGGTGGCTATCCACAGTAGGGCGGCGCCGGCGATGTGCGCGCCCACCAGCAGCACCGGCACACCGGTGAAGTACTGCACGTATCCGATGAGCCCTTGGGCCAGGGCCACCCCCAGCACGGTCCGACCCCACAACTGAATCCGCTCGGGTGCGCCCCGGTACCGCAGCCACCACACCACCGCAGCCAACACCACCAACAGCACTACCACCGTGGTCCCGTGAATCTGGGCCACGTCCCTCACGGCCACGTCGATGCGCTCGGCGTCCTCATCTCCGCTGTGCGGCCCTGCTCCGGTCACGATGGTGCCGGTCACGATCACTACCGAGGTGATGGCCACCACCCCGTTGCCCAGCCAATGGGGGCGAGGCCTCGGCACGCTTTGGCGTTCATGGTCCTCCGAGGCCCGCCACAGCAGCACCACCGCATTCCACAGCAGCACCATCGACAGCAGGAAGTGGCCGATCACCAGAGCCGGGGGCAGCTCGTACAGCACCACCAGACCGCCCAACACGATCTGGGCCAGCACTCCGGCCACCAAGCCCCACGACAGCCACACCAAGTCGGCTCGCCGCGGCTTCCGCCAATGGGAGCCCAATACCGCGGCGATGACGATGGCCGATACCAGCCCGGTGATGAGCCGGTTGATGAACTCGATCATGGCGTGGGTTTCCAGCGGGGCCACCAACTGGTCGTTGTCGCACGCCGGCCAGTCGGGACAGCCCAGCCCTGAACCTGTGAGCCGGACCGCGCCTCCGCTCACGATGATCAACGCCAAAAGGGCCAGCGCCCAAATGGTGATCTTGCGGTAGGTAGCGGGAGAAACCCGGGGTTGGATCACGCCTCGAATTGTACGGGTCGCCTGTGACAGCCGGTCATCCCAAGCTGGTGGTTTTCGGGCCGATTGCCGCGGGCAAGGGCCCTTCCCGATACCTTGGCCTGCCCCGCGCCGAAACCGTACTCTGAACAGGTCATGGGTGTTGCCCAGCTGTCTCCTCGCGATCGGACGCGCACGGCGCGGGCCTACGTTGCTCTCACCAAGCCCCGCATAATCGAACTGCTGCTGGTGACCACGGTGCCCACCATGGTGGTGGCCGACCGGGGCATCCCCTCGGTGTGGCTGATGGCGGCCACCGTCATCGGCGGCACACTGGCCGCTGGCGGGGCCAACGCCATCAACATGTATGTAGACCGCGACATCGACCGGCTGATGGAGCGCACCAAGAACCGCCCTTTGGTGACCGGGGAGATCGCCCCCGTTCGAGCCCTGGTATTTGCCATCGTCTTGGAGGCCTTGGCCTTCATCTGGCTCTGGGGGTTCGTGAACCTGCTCAGCGCGGTGCTGGCAGTATCGGCCACCGCGTTCTACGTGTTCGTTTACACGCTGTGGCTCAAGCGCACCTCCACCCGCAACATCATCATTGGCGGGGCCGCTGGCGCCGTGCCCGTGCTGGTGGGTTGGTCGGCGGTCACCAACAGCCTCGATTGGGCGCCGCTGGTGCTGTTCGGCGTGATCTTCTACTGGACTCCGCCCCACTTCTGGGCGCTGGCCATCCGCTATCGGGACGACTACCGGGCGGCCAATGTGCCCATGCTGCCAGCGGTGGCCAGCACCCGCACCACCGCGGTGCGGATGATTGGCTACACCGTGGTTCTGTGGGGGCTGTCGGTACTGTTCAGCGCGGTGGGGGATATGGGCCTGGTCTACTTGGTGAGCGCCTCGGTGCTGGGCGCGGTGTTCTTGTTCTACGCCGTCCAAGTTCTGCGGACCCAGGCCACCGCCTCGGCGATGCGGCTGTTTTCCTACTCCATCACCTACATAACCCTGCTGTTCGCCGCCATGGCTGTAGATCAGGTGGTTCGCACCGGTGTTTGATGCAGATTTCCGCCGATCCCCGGTGCCCATTGGGCAGAGTTGTCTGATGCGAGAACGGGCCCAGGCGATGTGTAAAGTTCGCACGCACACTTGCCTTCGTGGAACACGATGACCCTCACTGAAACTAATCCAGAGGCAGAAGCGGTCGCGGCAGGCGACGATTCGAGGCCAGAAGCAGAAGCGGTCGCGGCAGGCGACGACGTGAGGCCGGCGACCCAGTCGTCGGCCCCCCAGTGGACCCCTCCCACCGGCTTGGCTCGCTTCTTGAGCACCGGCGACCACCTGACCATCGGCCAGCTGTATGTGGTCTTCTCGCTGGTCCTGTCGGGGCTGGCCCTCACCCTTGGCATGCTGATCGGCATCGAGCAGGCCGACATCAACGGGGGTTTCGGCGTCTTCTCCAACGCCAATGAGGTCTTCCAGGTGTTCGGCCTCTACCGGACCACCCTGATTCTGTGCGGACTGGTGCCGCTGTTCTTGGGCCTGGCCACTGCGCTGATCCCCCGCCAGCTCGATGCCTCTTCGGTGGCCTTCCCCCGGGCGGCGGCGGCGGCGTTCTGGACCTGGCTGGTGGGCGCCGTCACCCACATCGTGGCCACCTTCTCCTACGGCGGGCTGGGCTCCATCCAAGCCGGTGCCGCCCGCGAGCAGTCGGTGGAGCTCACCGTTCTGTCCCTGGCCCTGATCGGCGTGGGCCTACTGGTCGGTTCCGGTGTGGTGTTCACCACCCTGGTCACCCAGCGCCCCGCGGGGATGGACCTGCTCCAGGTGCCCGCCTTCTCGTGGTCGATGCTGGTGGCCACCGGGGTGTGGCTGTTCTCCTTGCCGGTGCTGTTGGCCAACCTGGTGATCTCCTGGGTGGACATGCGGGGGGCAAACGCCTTGGGCTTCGGCGGCGGAGGCGCCCCCTTCGAGCAGGTTGCCTGGGCGTTTGACGCTCCCCAGGTGTTCGCCTGGACGATTCCGCTGCTCGGCATCACCGCCGAGGTGTTCACCGCTGCCCACCGCAGCAGCCCCAAGATGTTCGAGCCCATGGCCTTCATCGTGGGCGCCTTCGGGTTCTTCTCATTTGGCGCCTGGGCCCAGAGCTTCTTCGACAGCCCCGACCCGAATGCCGTCGATGCCCACATCGTGACCAACGAGGTGCTGTTCACCGCGTTCGCCCTGGCCATCGCCCTGATGGTGGTGGCCTACGGCGGTTGGCTGGCGTTCAACGCCTACTCGGCGGGGCAGCGCCCGCAGATCACCCCGCAGTTCGCCCTGGTCACCGTCTCCGGAGCCCTGCTGACCGCCGCGGCCGTTGCCGGTGTGCTTCGGGTAGCCGAGCCCGCGCTGGGCGTGCTGCGGGAGGCCGATGACGACATCTGGCGGGGATTCTTCGACGCCATGGACGACCTCGAGGCCTCCAGCCTGGTCAACGGGATGATGAACCTCGCGATACTGGGCGGGCTGCTGGCCGCAGTGGCCGGGCTCTTCCACTGGGCGCCGCGACTGCTGGGCCGCACCCTCAACGCTCCGCTGGGCTTCTTGTCGGTGCTGCCGCTGGCCGGGGGAGCAATCCTGGTTGGAGCCACCGATGTGCTGAGCGGATTCTTCGACCAGCCCCGTCGGCCCTTCGAAACCGCCGGCATCGGCCAAATCGACGCCCTCGGCTTCGTGGAAGCCCTCAATGTGATCGGGTTGATCGGCTACATCGCCGTGCTGGGCGGTTTGGCGCTGGTGGCGCTGAACGTGGCCCGCAGCCTGACGCTGCCCGCCTCGGCAGAGGCCGACCAAGGGGAGGATGCCTGATGGCCGATATCGCGGTCGGAACGCCCCTGGCCGCCCCGCTTCCCCGCCAGCGCACCCTGCTGGTGGGCACCGTGTTCGGTACGGCCGCCACGCTGATGTACTTCGCCGCCCTGCTGGCGGTGTACCTGCGGGAGCGGGCCGATGCGCTCTCCGGTGGCGGGGAGTGGATCCCCTCGGGGGCCAACATCCAGCTGGCCCCGCCCACGGTGGCGGCGTGGACCATGCTCATGTCGGTGGTCACCATGCAGTGGGCGGTGTACTCCATTGCCCGCGACGATCGCACCCACGCCATCATGGCCACCGCGCTGACCACCCTGTTCGGCCTCTCAGTGGTGGTCACCACCTCGTTCCAGTACACCGAGATGGGCTTGGTGGCCGACGAGTCGATCGCCGCCGTGTTGATCTACGCCATTTCGGGGTCGCACCTGGTCATGATCGCCATCGGCTTGGTGTTCTTGCTCCTGATGGCCTTCCGGGCCTTGGCCGGCCAGTACAGCAGCCGTCAAACCGACGGCTTCGTGGCCGCGTCCATCTACTGGTACGCCGTTGTTTTCGTCTATGTCGTCATCTGGACGGCGATCTTCGTGCTGAAGTAGGCGCTGGTGCAGACGATCCCCATGAGACGCCGCAGCCGAAGCCAGGCAGGTTTCTAGTGTTTACTCCTGGCTTCCGATTGTTCTTCGGCTTCACTCTCGCCGCGGTGGCCGCGGCCGCTGTATATGGGGTGGCCAGCGGCAGCGCGGGCGAAACCGAGTACTTCGCGGTGCTCAACGTGGAGACCTGGGTGGGCGTGCTCAGCCTGGGCTACAAGGGGGGTATTGGCGACCACGTGGGCTATGTGGTGCTGATGGGCTTCGCGGTTCTGTCCGCGTTGGTGGCCCTGTTCTTGGTGGCCTTCCGCGACGCCGACGCCGAGTCGGTGGGCGAGCTGATGGACGACGGCCAGACCCCCGAGACCCAGGCCAATCTGGAGGCCAACTACTGGCCGGCCGTGGCCGCCTTCGGAGCGGGGGCGATGATCGTGGGGCTGGTTACCCACGCCACCATCTTCGTGGTCGGACTGGTGATCGTTGGAGCGGCGCTGTTCGAGTGGATGCTCACGGCGTGGGCCGACCGGGCCACCGCCGATCCGGAGGTAAACCGCAATCTGCGCAATCGCATCATGCGGCCCATCGAGTACCCGGTGACCGCAGCGCTCGGCGTGGCTGTGCTGGTGCTGGCGCTATCCCGGGTGTTCTTGACCGTGTCGAAGTTCAGCGCGGTGATCGTGGCCGGGGTATTGGCCACCGTGATCTTCTTGATCGCGGTTGTGTTCGCCGTCGGCCCCAAGATCAGCCGGTCGGTTATAGCCGGCACGGTGGCGCTGGTGTGCGTCGGTGTGCTGGTGGCCGGTGTGATTACCGCCGCCATGGGCTCGCGAGAGTTCCACCACAAGGGGCCAGCCGCCGATCACGGCGCTCCGGCGGCCGAAAACGGAGGCCACTAGTGGGGGCGCAAACACCGATTAGGGGCGCAGTCCGATGAGCAAACGGCTCAAGGCCCTCGTCTGGCTGACCAGCCTTTTGATCACGGCTGGCACCGTCGTGCTGATCGTGGTCAGCATCGTGGTCACCGACGACCACCCGCTGTCCACCCTGTCGCCGGTCGGTCGCCAAGGACGCGACATCGCCGAGCTAATCAACCCCATCTTCATTGTGGCCGGCGTGGTCTTCTTCCTGGTTCAGGGAGCGGTGCTGGCCCTGTGGTGGCGCTACCGGGTGACGGGCTCCGACACCGGCGACGGCGAGTTCGGCTATTACGACGACGACGAGTTCCCCGAGCAGACCCACGGCAACAACCGCCTAGAGATCGCCTGGACCATCGTGCCCACCGTGCTGTTGGCCGTCATCTCGGTGTTCACCCTGGTGGCGCTGTTCGCCCTCGACGATGTGAAGGCCTCCGACGAGGATGTGGTGGTCACCGTGATCGGCCAGCAGTGGTGGTGGGAGTACCAGTATCACCTGGACGGCAACACCGACTCCCCGCCCGACTTCGTGACCGCCAACGAGCTGGTTATCCCCGTCGGGGTGGACATCGCCCTGGACATCAAATCCCGCGACGTGATCCACTCCTTCTGGATCCCCAAGCTGAACGGCAAACGCGATGCCGTTCCCGGTCGTAGTCACGACTGGGTGATCCAGGCCGACGAGCCCGGCCGCTTTCGGGGACAGTGCACCGAGTTCTGCGGCCTGTCCCACGGCTACATGAAGATGGTGGCCGTGGCGCTCCCAACCGCAGAATTCGCCCAATGGAGAGACAACCAGATCACCCCGGCGGACATGCCCCAAGAGGGCACGCCCGCGGG
>JAJEEH010000191.1 GCA_022821105.1 Acidimicrobiia bacterium | reverse complement strand
GTGGGAATGTCGCCATCGGACATCACCACCTCGAATCCGGTGGCTTCCTGCACCTGCTCAGCGGTCACGCCGGGGTGCAGCGACGCCAGCCGCATCCGCTTGCTGGACGGCTCGAAGTCGAACACGCACAGGTTGGTGATGCACAGCTGTGGCCCGCCGGGCATGCCCATGCTCTCGCGGTGGTCGCCGCCGTCGCCCCAGCCGATGCCGGAGCGGAAGTGGAGCTGGTCTACGAAGGTGCGGGGGTCGTGGGTGGACGACCACAGGTAGATGCGGGGGATCATGGCCCCGAGATCGGCCATGCCGCCACCACCGGGCAGTCGCACCTTGGGGGCGTCGTAGGGGCCGATCACCGTGTTGTTCACGTTGCCGTAGGCGTCCATCTGCGCGCCCCGAAAGGCGAAGGTGTTGTAGCGGGCCCCCTGGGCGTAGCTCCAGAAGTCGAAGGGGGAGTTGCTCAGCATCGACGCCCCGCCCCACAGCGAGTCCGACAGGGTGGAGTCGCCGATCTCGTCGGGATCAGCGTCGACGGCGATAGAGCTGGCCCCCCACACCAACTCAGGGGCATGAGTGCGCCGGGCCAGCAGGTAACCGCACACCGGAATGAACGACACCGCGCCGTTGAACGCCCGGGTGTCGTTGGCCATGGCCCGGGAGAAGGTCACCACCATCAACTCGTCGATAGTGCAGTCGTAGCCGGGTACGGGGGTGCTCATGCTGAGGCCCCTGTCGCGACGCTGTTGACGGCCAGGAAGTCTTCCCAGGTCTCCGGCCCCACCACTCGTTCCTGGAAGAACTGGGTGAACGTCTCCCGGTCTCGGGCCGCCTGGGAGTACTCCGTGAAAAATCCGGAGTCATGGCCGTAGTCGGGAAAGCTCGAGCAGGGGTAGGCGCCCATCGGGGCCGGGGCCACCGTGTCGATCATGAACCTCGGGTACGTCGTGCGCTCCGGCTCGGCGGTGAACGCCGAGGTGTCTACCACCCGTTCCACGGAGGCCACGGTGCGGGTGGCCGCGTTCACGATCTCGTTGTCCATCCACACCAGCTTGGGATTGACCCTGGTGGTGCCCCGATCGTCGGCCTCGTGGGCGTGGACCAGGGCCACATCCACCGGCAGGCGGGTGCAGGCCACGTAGTGCTCGCCGGTGGGGCCGTCCTTCTCCTCGCGCACCGCGCCGCTTTCGGCGTGCAGGCCGAGCACGTCGGTGCCCAAACCGGCCTTGGTGGGCATGAAAGGGAGGTTGTAGCTCTGGGCCTGGAGTCGGCAGATCAACAGGTGTTCGCTGTACTCCTCGATTGCCACTTGCCCCGACTGCACTGCCGCTCGGAAGTTGGGGGCCAGGCCCAGGCCCTCGAAGCTGACCAGCCCGGCGAGCACCCGGCGCACGCAGCCCCCGGCCACCAGCCAGTCCACCGCCATGCCGGACACGATGGCCACCAAATCCAGGTCCTTCTTCTGCTGGCGCACCAGCTCGCGCACCAAGGCCATGGGGGCGCTGTTCATGGACAGCCCGCCAATGGCCACGGTGGAACCGTCGGGAATCGACGCCGCCGCCTCTTGCAGTGTGGTGACTTTGCTCATGAGATCTTCCGCTTCCCCCCGGCTGGCCATTCTTGAAGTTCTTGCAGCCCGCCGTACTATACGGCCCATGACCGAAGCCCCAGACATCCTCTCGCCCGAGTACGACGCCAACCCCTACCCCTTCTACGAGGTGCTACGCGACGAGTACCCGGTGATGTGGCACGAGGGCACCCAGGCCTACGTGATCAGCCGCTACGAGGATGTAGCCGGGGCGTTTCGCAACCCCCAGATCTCCAGCCGCAACTACGAGTGGCAAACCGAGCCGGTCCACGGGCGCACCATCTTGCAGATGGAGGGCAAAGAGCACTCCTCCTATCGGGGGATCGTCAATCCGATATTTCGGGGCAGTTACCTGGAGCAGAGCATCGTGCCGGCCATCACCACAGCGGCCCGCCAGCAGATCGGCGAGTTCCTGGCCGACGGGGAGGTGGACCTGTGCAAGCGGTTCAGCACCTACTACCCGATCGGGGTGATCGTGCAGCTCCTCGACCTCCCCATGGAGGACGTTCCCCAGTTCTACGAGTGGTACACGATGATCATGGACTTCGTGTCCAACATCACCGGCGACGAGGAGAAGAACCGCCGGGGCATGGCCGCCCGAGTGGAGATGGGGGAGTACCTCATGCCCAAGATCGCCGAGCGGCGGGCCAACCCCGGCGACGACCTGCTCACCGCCATGGTGACCAAGGAGTTCGACGGTGTGCAGATGACCGACGACGACATCCGGGGCTTTTGCAGCCTGCTGTTGACCGCCGGAGGAGAGACCACCGAGAAGGCCATCACGCTGACCATGCGGAACTTGCTGGACAACCCCGACCAGATGGCTGAGGTGCGGGCCGACCGCCAGCTAATCGGCTCGGCCTTCGCCGAGACGCTGCGGTTCACCGGACCGGTGCAGATGATCATGCGCCACACCGATGAGGATGTGGAGTTCTCCGGTGGCGCGGTGGCTGCGGGCCACACTCTGGAGCTTCTGTTGGGCGCGGCCAACCGGGATCCGGAGGCCTTCGACGAGCCCGACCGGTTCAACATCCACCGCACCGACATGGAGTTCGACAAGGCCTTCACCGCGGCGGCCGATCACACCGCGTTCGCATTGGGCCGCCACTTCTGCGTGGGATCGATGCTGGCCCGGGCCGAGCTGACCGTGGCCATGGACGCCCTGCTCGACGCCATGGACGACATCGCCTACGCCGACGGCTATGAGCAGGAGGAGACCGGGGTCTATACCCGGGGATTGACCTCGCTGCCGCTGACGTTTACGCCAAATCCCGATTTTGTGGCTGGCTAGCGGGGTACGACATAGCCCGCGTCGTCGCGGTCCCACGTGTCGGGGGTGATGCCCTCCTCGCGGAGCTTGAATTTCTGCACCCGCTCGGAGGGGGTCTTGGGCAGATCGTCGCACCAGCGGACGAATCGGGGGACGGCGAAGTGGGCCATGCGGGGAACGCAGAAGTCGAGCAGCTCGGTCTCGGTCATCTCCTGGTCAGGTTTGAGCACCACCACGGCCATGACCTCTTCCTCGCCCAGCTCAGAGGGCACGCCGATCACTGCTGACTCCAAGACCGCGTCGCAGGTGTTGATCACCGCTTCTACCTCGTAGGAGGAGATGTTCTCTCCCCGGCGGCGCACGCAGTCTTTCATGCGGTCGATGAAGGTCAGGTAGCCGTCTTCATCGAGGCGGCCCCGGTCGCCGGTGTGGAACCAGAGATTGCGGAAGGTCTCCACTGTGACTTCGGGCATGTCGAAGTAGCTGTCGATCATGATGTGGGGCTTCTTGGGCCGCACCACAATCTCGCCCGCGGTGTTTGGGGGCACCGGCCGGTCTTCGGGATCCACTACCTGCACGTGGTACAGGGCCGACTCCCGACCGGCGGTTCCGATCTTGCGCATGCCTCGGCGGTTCTCGGTGGTGATGGCCACCTCGGTCATGCCGTACACCTCGCTGAGATGCACGTCGAAGCGCTCCTCGAACGGCTCCCAGATCTCGATAGGGCAGGGGGCGCCGAAGCCGTTGCGAACCGGGTTGTCGGCGTCGTCGGGCCGCTCGGGCTGCTTCCACAGCATCATGATCAACCCGCCCTGATAATTGAAGGCGGTGATCCCGTCGGCCCGGCAGCGGTCCCAGAACCGGCTGGCTGAGAATCGCCGGTCCATGACGAGCCGGGCATCGGCCTCCATGGCGCACATCACGCTGGTGTACTTGGCATTGATGTGGAACAGCGGGAAGGCGGTGTAGAGCACGTCGTCGGCGTCGTAGCCCACCAGGTCGACAGTGTGGCGGGCCAGGTTGAGGTTGGCCTCGTGGCACAGCATCACGCCCTTGGACGGGCCGGTGGTGCCCGAGGTGTACAGGATCACCGCAGTGTCCCGGTAGTCCACATCGGGCTCGGGAGCGGGGGAGTCGAGGTACAAGTCGGCCAGTTCGTGGACGGTGACGTGCTTCGGGAACTCGGGGGTACCGGTTTCCTGAGTGCCCTCGGCCCGGTTGACCACCACGTGCTCCAGGCCGGGGAGGCTCGGAGCCGCCTCGGCGATGCGGTCGAGGTAGTCGGCATCGCAAACCACCGCCGAAGAGCGCGACTGGCTGATCAGATACTCCAGCAGGTGACCCCGGTAGGCCTGGTTGATGGGCACCTCCACCACCCCGGCCTTGTTCATGGCGAACCAGGCGTCGATGCATTCCAGCGAGTTCTGCATCATCAGACAGGAGCGGTCGCCCTCCCCCAGTCCGAGCGATGCCAAACCGGCGGCTAGCCGGTCAGAGTCCAGATCCACCCCGGCGTAGGTCTTGTCCCGCCCCTCCACCGTGAGGGCCAGCCGGTCGGTGTTGGCATCGGCCTTGTGGCGGATCCACGCTCCGATGGTGCGCGGGGTGGCAGTGCTGGAATTCGTGCTCATGGCTGGTCCCGCTAGTTCAGCACCTCAGGAGCCTCGCGCAGCAACCGCCGCACCGCTCCCTCCCAGTAGTACCTCACCGCCATGTGATGGCTGTTGATGGCCGCTTTGAGGGTGGGCCGCTGGTCGGGGGGCACCGGTACCGGGGTTTGGCCCGCCTGCATGGCGTCGTAGTTGAGGCGGCACACCCGCTCGAAGTTGGAGGCTCGGTAGACGGCCTGCTCGGTGGTCTCGCCAGCGATGAGCACCCCGTGGTTGGCCAGGATCACCGCGGTGGCGCTGCCCACCGCGTCGGCCATCTCCTGGCCGCCGGCGGCGTCGTCCACCCCGCCGGTGTAGGTGCCGAACAGGGCGATGTCGCCGTCGAACATGCAGGCCTGCTGATCGGTGATCTCGGGCAGCTTGTGCATGGTGGACAGCAGGCTGCCGTAGTAGGGGTGGTTGTGGATCACCACTCGGGCATCAGGGCGGGCCCGGTGCATCTCGGTGTGGATGAACACCGCCGGGGTGACGTCCCAGCGGCCTTCCAGCACCTCGCCGTCGGCGTCGATCATCAAGAGGTCGGAGGCGGTGATCTCGTTCCACCACAGCCCGTAGGGGGTACACCACATGGAGCCGTCGTCGGCGTCGTCTCGCACCACCGTGATGTGGCCGGCCACATCCAGGGCGTATCCCTCGGCGTCGAGGATGCGGGCGGCACAGGCGATCTTCTGGGGTGCGGTGAGCGGCTGGTCGAGTCCGGGCATCACCCGGGGAAATCCGCTTTGTCCGGCGATGGCTTCGTCTAGTTTGCCCATTCCCTGCTAGATAGCACACCGGGAACGTTCGGGAAGAATGAGAGATCGCTGAGAGGAGCTGGTTATGGGCTGGAGAACGATGGGCGAGGCCGGTTATCCGGCCGGATTGGACACCAATCGGGCGGAGTTGCCCCGCATTCAACGCTGGGACCACATTGGGATCGCAGTGCGCTCCATTGAGGCCGCGGTGCCGTTGTTTCGCGACGTGTTCGGCGGGCAGTTCGTGATGGGGGGCGACGACGTGCCGCTGGACATCCGCACCGCCATGTTCAAGCTGCCCGACACCGTGAAGGTGGAGTTGCTGGAGCCGCTAAACGAGCAGAGCTACCTTCACCGCTTCATCGAGAAGCACGGCGAGGGGTTCCATCACGTGACCATCTTCGTGGACGACGTGGAGGCCGCTATTGGGGACTTGGAAGCCACCGGCTATGAGGTGGTGGACACCGACCTGAGCGAGCCGCACTGGCGGGAGACCTATGTGCGGCCCCGGTCAGGGCACGGCTGCCTGTTCCAGATCGTGGACTCGACCATCGACTGGCTGGAGCCCCATCCGCACTGCACGGTGGAAGATGTGATCGCCGGGAAATGGCGCTGGTGGAGGAGCCAAATCTGGCACGTCGACCAACTGCCCGACGGCTATAAGGAGTAGAGGGTTACAGGCCCAGTTCGGCTTGGAGTTTTTCGGCTAGGCGGAACTTTTGGATTTTGGTGGCGGACATGGGCCATTCGTTGGGGGCGACGAACTGGACGTGGCGAGGGATCTTGAAGCTGGCGATCTGGCCTCGGCAGAACTCGATGAGCTCGTCCTCGCTGGCCTCAGCCCCGGGCTTGAGCTCGACGAAGGCGGCCGGTATCTCGGAGTACTTCTCGTCGGGCAGGGGCACCACTTGGGCGATGGCCACCGCCGGGTGGGTCTGGAGGTAGCTCTCGATCTCCACCGCGGCCACGTTCTCGCCGCCCACCTTGAGCATGTCCTTGGTGCGGCCCAGATAGCTGATACGCCCGTCGGGGTCGAGTGAACCGATGTCACCGGTGAAGAACCAGCCTTCGTCGTCGAAGCACTCGGCGTTCTTCTCCGGGTCTTTGTGGTACCCCTCGAACACGTTGTATCCCCGCACCCAGATCTCACCGGCCTGATTGGGCTCGGTGAGCGTTTCTCGGGTCTCGAGGTCCTTGATCTTGACCTCGATGCCCCGGAATGGGCGGCCCGACGACACTGCCCACGTTTCCGGTGGGTCTTCGGGGCCGGAGAAGGCCACCACGCCGCCGCACTCGGTGAGGCCGTAGGCGTTCATGTGGCGGGCCCAGGGGAGGAGGGCGTGGATGGCCCGCAGCGCGTCGGGGGGCGCCACGTTGTTCACCAGCCGGATGCGCTGGAACTCGTCAGAGTCCCAGTCGGGATGGTTGATCATGGCCTGGGTGACCGGCGGGAAGGTGGAGAAGCACACGGTGGCCTTCTCGTCGCGCATCTGGGCGATGGCCTGGGCCGGGTCGAAGTGGGTGATGGTGACGTAGGACGACCCCGCGTCAAGGCAGCCGATGAGCGGCAGGATCGAGCTCATGTGGAACAGGGGGAGCGGGTCCCAGAACACGTCGGTGTTGGTCAGCTCGAACCGGGTCCGACAGGCGGTGACCGCAGTGCGCACCAGCGACTCGTGGTTCAGAGGGCAGCCCTTGGGCTCTGCGGTGGTGCCCGAGGTGTAGATCATGAGGGCTTCGTCCCGGATGGCCACCTGGCTGCGGAGCAACTCCACCTCGTCGTCGGTGGCGCTGTCGGCGAGTGCCTCGAATGCGCCTCGGTCCACCATTCCGGCGGGGGAGGTGCTGCCCAACAGCACCACTGCCTTCAATTCGGGAGCGACGTCGAGTTCGAGATTGGCCGGGTCGGGGGCTTCGGCCAAGCCGGGCAGGCAGTCGTGCAGAATCACCACGTAGTCGGTGAACTGGTCGATGATGTCGCTGGTCACCAGCACCTTCAGGTCGGCGTTCTCGGTGACGTAGGCCAATTCCCGCCCCTTGAAGCGGGCGTTGATGGGAACCGGAACGGCACCGATGAGGGAAGCGCCGAACATCACCTCGATGAAGTCCATGCAGTTGGGCATGAGAATCCCCACCCGATCGTGGGGCCGAACCCCCAGCCCCAGCAGCGACCGAGCCGATCGCCGGGCGGCCTCCTCCAACGACGCAAAGCTGTGGCGCGTGTCCGGGAATACCACCGCGTCCTGATCCCCATACAGCGCCGACCCCCGCACCACCAGATCGCCATACGTGGTCACATCAACCCAAGTGCTCATCCCCGTAGCTTCGCGCACCCCTATGTCAACGGACGAAAAATGCACACCTCCCGGTCATATTTGGCCGAGAGTGTCAGGTAGCGAGGTCAGAGGCAGAGATCGCCGCTTACCCCACGTCGGCACAGCAGAGTGCGCTCCACTGTCTTGAGGGTGAAACCACCATCGGCTTCCGGCAGGTGGGCGAAGATACGCAGCCGGTAACCGAGAACCGAGTCATCCGCCAGCCCCACCGCGTCCAACGTGATCTCCCCCAGATCGCCGACAACCGGCCCCTCGACTACTGAAATCTGCGGTGCCCCCTCTCCCTCATCAGGGACAAGGGCGCTGGCCACCAAGTGACCGAGGGCGGTCATACTTTCGGCCGACGGAATCGAGCCCAATACCTCCACCACCCGCCAAGTGATGTCATCAGTGCCCCCCACAAATGCATCTGTTGGCGCAGACGGGGTCGGATTGTCTAGCTGCGGCGATGCGGTAGGAGTAGTCGACGCGTCGGTCGGAAGAGCTGATGGCGACGCCAGCGGAGTCGGGGTATCGGCGGTCTCCGTGGGTGTCTGTGTCACTGGCACTGGCGTCCTGGAAGCCTCCGTTGGAGCCGGTGTACCTGACGCAGGCGTGGCGGCAGTCTCCGAAGTAGTCGGCTGCGCCGTGTCCGACGGCAACACCGACTGCTCGGCTCCCCCGCAAGCAACCGTGAGGACAACCAAGGCGGCAATTCCCAGAATCGCCGGCCTCAGTCGCAATCCCAACACCCCTATACCGCCCAGCTCACGCCACGAGGGTATCTGAGCCTCCTCTCCACCCCTGGTGGCAGTGGCCCGATCCCGTCTAGCCCCTCAGCCTCACAAACTGTCGCTCGTCTCTTGATAATGACATCAGTGTGAGTCGAAATCGCACTAACGTCTACATCAAGGAAGCGAGGGATCAAGGATGCCCAAAACCATCCGCTCGATCGACCTATTCGCGGGGGCAGGTGGTCTGTCACTGGGGTTCGATTTGGCCAATGATCAGCTCGACGGAATTCGATTTGAGCCCGTCTTCGCCGTTGAGCATGACCCCGCTGCCGCGCTGACCTACAAGACCAACTTCGGTGTCGGCGTGTACGACGGTGACATCGAAGGGTTTGACCCGATCACCTACCCAGAAGCGGAACTGATCGTCGGTGGCCCTCCATGCCAGGGGTTTTCCCCACTCGGCCGTGACCGAGATGACGAGTCTCGCTCTCAGTTGAACGCGCTCTGGGAGCACTATCTGGCTGCGGTGGAGCGTGTAGAGCCGTTGGCCTTTGTCATCGAAAACGTCCCTGAGTTCCAAAAGTCAGCGGAGTTCGAAGAGCTGTGCCGTCGGCTGTCGTCCCACCCTCTACTCCGTGAGTACAGCTACAGCTATGGAGTGCTCAATGCAGTTGACTACGGGGTGCCGCAGAGCAGGCGCCGGGGCATCTTTGTGGCAGTTCGGGGCAATGGGGTTCCCTGGCCTCCGCCCCCTACCCATGGAGATGGCCCAATCGGCCAGGAGCCAGTCCAGACAGTGCGCCATGCCATAGGAGACCTGCCGCCGAAGCCGACAACCGATCAGCCGGTCATGAGGGACGGGTTCCAAGACC
>JAJEEH010000086.1 GCA_022821105.1 Acidimicrobiia bacterium | reverse complement strand
GGTCCGATACACCAGGTTGCCGTCGGCGTCGGGGAAGTGGAATGGCAGGGCATCCCGGTAGTACGACACGGCGTGGAAGTGGGATCCAGGCTGGTCGAACGCAGCCCGGTAGTGCTCCACGTCGTCGGCGTTCCAGTACTTGCTGGGATCCCAGTCGGACATGGCCCCGCCGGGGTCTTGGGCCTCGTTGTCGGCCACCGGAGCCTTCCACGGTGAATCGGGAGGCGGGCCGTAGCTGCCCTCGACGCCGCCGAAAACCGAGTTGATGAACTCGCTGGCATGGCGCTCCCAGAATTGCTCGGCGTCGGGCTCGCACTTGAACCAGTAGCCGTGGATGCCCCACGGAATCCACACCGTGCACAGAGTGTCCACCAAGCCCAGCCGCGTGAACCGGTCGGGGTGCTCCAAGGCAGCTTTGAAGGCGATGATCCCGCCCCAATCGTGGCCCACCAGCGAGCACTGCTCGATGCCCAGGGCGTCGGCGAAGTCCACGATGTCTCGGGCCAAGAGATCGCGGGTGACCCGGACTCGGGGCTTGTCGGTGCCGCCGTAGCCCCGGGTGTCGGGGGCGTAGACCCGGTAGTGCTCAGCCAGCACCGGTATCTGGTGCCGCCACATGTGAGAGGTCTGGGGAAAGCCGTGCAGCAGCACCACCGGCGGGGCCCCCTCGTCGCCAGCCGCCAGATAGTGGAATCGCAGACCGGCGGTGTCTATGTGGTGGGATTCGATGTTCGCCTGCTCAGCCATGGCCGCTCCGATGGTGGGGGTTGACAACAGTGACAATAGAACCAGGGACCCTAGAGCCGCGCCCGGCAGCGCACAGCATCCCCGAATGGGAAAGACTAAGGGGATGGATTACCAGTACTTGACCTATGAGACGCTGGACGACGGCAAAATCGCCCGCATCATGTTGAACCGCCCCGAGGCCCGCAACGCCCAGAACCGGGGGATGCTGGTGGAGCTCAACGAGGCCTTCCTGGTGGCCGAGTCCGACGACGACGTCCGGGTGGTGATCCTGGGCGGGGTGGGACCCATGTTCTCGGCTGGCCACGACATGGGCACCAAGGAGAGCATCGAAGAGCGCATGCCCGGTCCCAACCAGCACCCCACCTGGCAGATGAACGGGGGGCAGCGCCGGGGCTCAGAGAAGCTGATGCTTCAGGAATGGCACTACTTCTTCGAGAACACCAAGCGGTGGCGCAACCTCCGCAAGATCACCATTGCCCAAGTGCAGGGGCCGGTGCTGGCCGCGGGGCTGATGCTCATGTGGAGTTGCGATCTGATCGTGGGCGCCGAGGACGCCTCCTTCGCCGATGTGGTGGGCACCCGGCTGGGCATGATGGGAGTGGAGTACTTCGCCCACCCATGGGAGTTCGGCCCCCGCAAGACCAAAGAGTTGCTGCTCACCGGCGACTCCATCGACGTTCACGAGGCCCACGCCATGGGGATGGTGTCCAAGGTGTTCCCCAATGAGACCTTGGACGAGCAGACCCTGGAGTTCGCCCAGCGCATCGCCGCGGTTCCCACCATGGCCGCGCTGTTGATCAAGGAGGCGGTAAACCAGACCATGGACGCCCAGGGGTTCAACACCGCTTTGTCGGCGTGCTTCACCCTTCACCAGCTCAACCACTCCCACTGGGCCTCCATCACCAACGGCGAGTGGTGGATCGCCACCGAGGAGCACGGTGTGCCCCACTGGAAGAACGCCCCCAAAGTCCGACCCGCGGCCAAAACCTCACCCGGCGGCGGCTGACCGGGAATCAGGAGATAATACGACCGTGATCCCAGAGCGTTATTCCCCCTACGAGACCCGGCTTCGGGCGGGGGCGGTGGATTTCACCCCCGTTCCCGGTGACGTGGCCGCCAACCTGGAAAAGATCACCGGCTGGATTGCCGAGGCCGCCGAGGCGGGGGTGGGATTGCTGGTCTTCCCCGAGGAGGCGTTGACCGGGGCGATCCACTGCGACGAATGTGAGCGGTTGGGCGGGCCGTGCGAACTGCATCGTTCACTGGCCGAGACCGTGCCCGGTCCGTCAACCGCAGCTCTGGCCCGGCTGTCCGCCGACCACGACATGTACCTGGTGGTGGGCATGATCGAGCAGGACCCCGACGATCCCGACGCCCTCTACAACGCCGCCGCAGTGATCGGACCCGAGGGAATCCTCGGGACCTATCGCAAGCTGCATCTGGGCTCGCTCCCGTTCGTGACCGAGGGGGTGTCTTTTCGGCCCGGAACCAGCCTGGACGTCTTCGAGACCCGCTACGGGCCCATCGGGGTGCAGATCTGCTACGACTTCTGGCTTAACCCCGAAGGCAGCCGCCTTCTGGCCCTGCAAGGGGCCAGGATCATCGTCAATCCCACCGCCGCCTTCGCGGGCGGTCCGGACAAGGTGGAGTCCATGCGCCGGGTGGCCGCCACCCGCGGCCAGGAGAACTTCGTCTTCACCATCTCGGCCAACCAGGTGGGCGGCATCGACGACGGCGACAGCCTGGAGGACAGCTTCGATGGGGCACTGCCCGCCAACTACGCCGGCCATAGCCTCATCTGTGGCCCCGATTTCCCCGACTTCAGCCACATCTACGCCGAGGGAAGCGACACCGAGGGGTTGGTGGTCGCCGACTTGGACTTCGAGGTGCTGCACCGGTGGGACGACGTGTGCCCATGGCGGCAATGGCGGGCCACCCACCAGTCGGGCACCTCGGAGCTGTTCGCCACCGAATTCGCCAAACTTGTCCACGGCCCACCGGCCCAATAGCGAAGGAGCGCCATGAGCACAGAACCCAAGGTGCTGAAGTTCAACGACATCGAGTGGGTGGACGAGTCTGCCAACACTGATGCTCCCAAAGAGCTGATCGAAGAGGCCAAGAAGGTCGGTGCCGGGCGCAAGCGAGTGGCCCAGGGGGAAGGGGGTTTCTGGTGCCAGTACAGCACCATGCCCGCCGGCTACCACGTCCCTCCCCACAGCCATGACCAGAACGAGCTGTTGATTGTGGTGTCAGGCGGGTGCGAGGTGTGGCCCAACGGAGCCGACGGCCCGTCGATGGAGCTGGGGCCGAAGGACTCGGTCATCCTGGCTGCCAACCACAAGTACTCCTTCACCTGCGGACCCGACGGCATGGAGTTCTTCGTGATGCGCCCCGGCGACGCGGCAGCATCGTTCAACCAGTCCTGAGGGCGACTCGTTGGCGCCACTAGACGTTGCGGTCGTCGGAGCGGGCCCGGCCGGCCTCATCCTGGCCCGGCGCCTGGCCCAGACATCGGCCACCTTCGAGCTATTCGAGCGCAATGACGATGTGGGCGGCATCTGGAACATCGACGCGCCGGGCTCGCCTATGTACGAGACGGCCCATTTCATCTCGTCGCGCACTTTGTCGGGATTCGACGGCTTTCCCATGCCCGACCACTATCCGGACTACCCCGATTACCAGCAGCTACTGGCCTACATTCGATCTTTCGCCGACGAGTTCGACCTCCGCCGCAATGTCCGGTTCAACACATCGGTGGACCGGGCTGGTCTCACCCCCGACGGTCTTTGGGAGCTTCGGCTCGGCACCGGCGAGACCCGCCACAGCCGGTATCTGATCTGCGCCAACGGGGTGAACTGGATACCTCATGACGCGAGCTGGCCGGGGCAGTTCAACGGAGAGGTGCGCCATTCGGTCACCTATCGGTCGCCGGACGAGTTCACCGGCAAAAGGGTGTTGGTTGTGGGTGCGGGCAACTCGGGCGCCGACATCGCCTGCGACGCGTCGGTCAGCGCCGATCAGGCCTTCTTCAGCGTGCGCCGGGGCTATCACTTCATCCCCAAATACATCGCCGGGACGCCCTCTGACGTTTTCGGCGAGCGAGGTCCCAGCCTGCCCCACTGGCTGGAGGTGCGGTTCTTCCAGGTCCTGTTGCGGATGATCAACGGCGATCTTCGCCGCTACGGGCTCCCCAAGCCCGACCACAAGCTCTTTGAGACCCACCCGCTGATGAACTCCCTTATCCTGCACCACTTGGGCCACGGCGACTGCATCGCCAAGCCCGATGTCGAGCGGCTCGACGGCGACCATGTGGTGTTCGTGGACGGGAGCCGGGAGCAGATCGACCTGGTGATCGCCGCTACCGGATTCAAGCGCTTGATCCCGTTCCTTGAAGAAGGGCTGTTGGAGTTCAAGCGGGGGCGTCCCCAGCTCTATCTGGGCATATTCGCCCGCAACTGCCCCAATCTCGCCGCCTTGGGCTATGTGGAGTTCGCCTCGGCCGCCTATTCCCATTTCGACAAGATGGCCGAGCTGATAGTGGCCGACGCCACCGCGGCCGCTGGATCAGCCATGGCCAATACATTCCAAGACTTGAAGGCCAATCACCACCCCGACCTCAGGGGCGGCCGCCGGTACATCGACACCGATCGCCACGCCGACTACGTCGAGATCGAGGCCTACCGAAAGATCCTGAAGAAGGTGGGAAAGAAGGTCGGCCTTCCAAAGGGGGGAAAGCCATGACCAAGTCCTCTGTCCTCATCACCGGTGCGGCCTCCGGCATCGGCGCGGCCGTGGC
>JAJEEH010000002.1 GCA_022821105.1 Acidimicrobiia bacterium | reverse complement strand
GGCGCCGAGTCGAGCGCACCGCGGAACGGCCCGAAGAACGCCGAGGCGTACTTGGCGGTGTAGGCGCAGATGCCCACTTCGGTGTGGCCGTGATGGTCGAGCGTCTCCCGGATGGCGCCCACCCGGCCGTCCATCATGTCGCTGGGGGCCACGATGTCGGCCCCGGCGTCGGCGTGGGTCAGGGACTGGCGGCACAGCACGTCCACGGTTTCGTCGTTGACGATGGTGCCGTCGGGGGCCACGATCCCGTCGTGGCCGTCGCTGTTGTAGGGGTCGAGGGCCACGTCGGTCATCACCACCGTGTCGGGGTGGGCGGCCTTGATGGCCCCGATGGTCTGGGGGATGAGCCCGTCGGGGTTCCAGGCCTCGTCGCCGGTGGGGGTCTTCAGCTCGTCGGGAGCGGCTTCGAACAGCACCACCGCCCGAACCCCCAGGTCGGCGGCCCGCCCCACCTCGCCCACCAGCCCGTCGACGCTCCAGCGGTTCACGCCGGGCATCGAGTCGATGGGCTCGTCGGGTCCTCGGTGGACGAACAGGGGCAGCACGAAATGCGCCGGGCTGAGTTCGGTCTCTCGCACCATGTCGCGAATGGCCGGGGTGCGGCGGTTGCGCCGGGGCCGGGCGGTGAGCTCCAAATGGGGATGCGCCATGCCCACAATGCTCCCATCTCTGTCTTCGCTGCGCACTGTTGATCCGCTAGACAAGGGTCATGCGCATTGAGTTGTCGACAGGGACGGCGGCTGAATTGATACGGGTTGAGGGGGCTGAGCGGGGGCTGGTGCTGATCCCCGATCTCATGGGACTGCGTCCCCTGTTCGACGACCATGTAGCCCGACTTGCCGCCGATCACCGATGGACAGTGTGCGCTCCCCAAGTGTTCGTTGGTCGTGAGGAGCTGACCGCCGAGGAGCGGCTGGCCGCAGTCTGCGAATTGAACGACGAAGAGGTGCTGGCCGACGTGTTGGCTGCGGCTGATGCCACCGGCTGTGAGACGGTGGTGCTCACCGGCTTTTGCATGGGCGGGATGTACACCATGAAGGCCGCGGCCACCGGGCGCTTCCGCCGGGCGGCGGCCTTCTACGGGATGATCCGCCTCCCCGAGCATTGGAGGGGTCCGGGCCAAGGCGAGCCGTTGGAGCTCTTGGCCGCAGGCGATCCGTGTCCGCTGCTGGCCATCATCGGCACCGAAGACCCGTTCACCCCGCCCGACGACGTGGCCGCCCTGGAGGCCGCTGGTGCGGTGACTGTGGTCTATGAGGGCGCTGATCATGGCTTTGTCCACGATCCCGACCGACCAGCTCACCGCGCCGAAGACGCCGCCCATGCCTGGGCTCGGGTCATCGAGTTCCTGAGCCAATAGGGACTCCGCGGCTATGGCAACCCGGCCCTCGGTTTGGACGGTGATCGTGGCCGCCGGTTCGGGCACCCGTTTCGGCGGTGCCAAGCAGTACCTGGAATTGGCCGGCACCCGTGTGGTCGACCGCAGTGTGGCAATAGCCGCGCAGGCCAGTGACGGGGTGGTGGTGGTGGTTCCTGCTGGAGACGTAGAAGCCGAATCGGCCCGGTTGGCCGCCAGCGCAGTCGTGGCCGGCGGGACGAGCCGGGCCGCCTCGGTCCGCAACGGGTTGGCCGCGGTGCCCAATGACGCGGCCATCATCTGCGTCCATGACGCCGCCCGACCGCTGGCTGACGCCGACGTCTACGAGAGGGTGGTTCACGAGGTGAGATCGGGTGCCGCTGGTGCGGTGCCGGTGGTGCCGGTGACCGATACCATCCGCAGGGTGGACGGGGGAGCGGTGGACCGCAGCACACTGCAAGCAGTGCAGACCCCGCAGGCGTTTCAAGCCGAACTGCTGCGGATGGCCCATGCTGATGCCGCCGATGCCACCGATGATGCCAGCTTGGTGGAGGCGGCCGGTTATTCCGTGGTTGCAGTTGAGGGCCATCCCCGCAACATCAAGATCACCCATCCCGACGACCTGGCCGCTGCTGAGGCATGGTTGGCGACATGAGCGGAGAAATGCGGGTCGGCCACGGGTTCGACACCCACCGGTTCAGCGATGACGCCGACCGCCCCTTGATCTTGGGCGGGGTTCGGTTCGAGGACTCCCCGGGTCTGGTGGGCCACAGCGACGGCGATGCCGTGGCCCATGCGGTGACCGACGCCCTGTTGAGCGCGGCGGGGCTGGGCGACATCGGCGTTCTGTTCCCCGACACCGACGACAAGTGGGCCGGTGCCGACAGCCTTGGGCTGCTGGCCGATGCCGTGGCCCGGCTGGCCGATGCAGGCTGGCGAGTGGTGAACGCCGATTGCACGGTGGTGGCTGAGGCCCCCCGCATCGCCCCCCGGCGGGACGAGATGCAAGCCCGGCTCGGCGACGTGGTCGGCGCCCCGGTCATGGTGAAGGGCAAGCGGGCCGAGGCGATGGGGGCGCTGGGCCGAGGCGAGGGCTTGGCCTGCTGGGCGGTGGCCCTCATCGAGCGCCAGTGAGCGGGCCAGGACCGAGAGGCGGAAACCGGCGGGGTCGGGGCGGCGGCCCCAACAAGGGCCGCCCACCGGGCGACCACCAGCGCAGCCGCCGCCA
>JAJEEH010000238.1 GCA_022821105.1 Acidimicrobiia bacterium | reverse complement strand
CAACCCCGGGGCTGATCCCCACGCTCGCACCCGTCCGCTTTGGTTCCGGGACGACTGGGTGAACGAGACCATCGCCGTGCCGGGGTCGGAGGTGTTTCTGGACAATCCGGCCTACATCGACTCGGCCAAGGCGTTCTACCGCGCCGAGATCGTGGAGCCCCACAGCGTGTACGTGAACCAGATGATGGCCATTCCCCAAGCCGGGCCGGCCCACACCGACAACCCCCGCTTCGCCGGGCGCGACCGCACCAACACGCCGATGTGGCTGCTTAGGGCCATGCTGTGGTCGGGCCTGTTCGAAGACCTGTCGTTCCCGCAGGCCACCGCCATTTGGTGGCTCAACGATGTGGACGGTGGTGGGATCCGCTACTGGCCCTACGGTCCCGACCAGCCGCCCGAAGAGCATGTGGGCAACATGGCCAACACCGCGCTCATGGGCGACAACCACGGAATGTTCCACCAGGTAAACGCCATCGGCCCCTTCGATATCGGCACGCCCATGGTCACTCCGATGGCCGAGTTGGCCCCGGCGGGCAGCCCCGACGGCGACTGGGTGGTCACCGACCACGGCGAAGAGGTGTACCGCACGCCACTGGCCGACATCCGGATCAGCGTGCTGTGGAAGGCCGATGTGTACATCGACGCCGAACACAAGAACCGACTGGCCTCCAATCCCCTGAGCCGCGACGACATCGCCACCCGGTTCAATGCCGACCTTGAGGAGCGGGGGGTCGACGCTCGCTTCGATCCCAACCGCATCGACGACGACCCCGACCACGCGGCCATGATCGCCGAGAACTACCCCGAGGCCCGTCCCATGGACGCTCTGCCCTCGGTGTTCGACTACTGATCAGCCGCCGCTGCCGCGTCAGCCGAGATCGGAGAGGCGCACCAGCTTCGTGATGATCACGGGGACCGACTCGTGCTCCACGAAACGCAACCCCATCACGCCGTGGTCGCGGCCCGCGGTGTCGACCCAGACACCCGTTGCCGGCTTCTCGGCCGCCACCACCAGCCGCACCACCCCGTCGGCGTCGGCCTCGACGTCTTGAGACGATGCGTAGCCCTGGCCGGTGAAGTAGTTGGCCAGGTTCTCCATCCAGTGGTTGCACAGCTGGAAGTTCCAATGGCGGCAAACCGGGGGCTTGAACTCCACCAGCAGTGCCTCCCCCTCGCCGATGCGCCAGTAGCCGAACTCGAAGTGGCGGTCGTCGGGGGAGCCGCCCACCCGGAGATAGTGCTCGGTGGTGAGCTGTAGCCGGTTCTCCTCCTTGAGCAGCGTGTCGGTCCAGTCGGAGTAGTCGGACTGCACCGACAGCACCATTTGGGCCGCGAGGGCCAGCCGCTTCGACATCTCGGCCGCGTCCGGCGTTTCAATCACCGGGGTGGGCTCGAGTGGCTCGATCATCAGCCGAGGCGCCGACTGGGCGTCGCGGTCGTCGTAGACGATTCGCATCATCAGCTCTCGGGTCTGCGGGGCGACCTGCATCCAGTTGTCAACGCCGGGATCGTCCACCGAGAGCACGAAATCGACGTTTCCGGCGCCGTCGGTGAACTCGTCGAGCAGGGCGGTGAACGGAGTCTGCGACCAGCTCGGATTGAATTCCTCCAGCACGGCCACGGCCCGGTCGCCCACCGATTCCACCCCGACCCAGTCGGGCACCTTCGGGGTCCACGCCGACATGTGGACGTAAGGGGCCGAGCCCCGTTGGCCGGTGACCCGGTACCGCTTGGTGGCGTCGATGGGCTGCACCACGTGGTCTTGGTCGGGCGACTGGACCCCTTGGCCGCCCTTCATGGGCGGCGGGATGATCCAAATCGCCCTCTTCTCCATCGGGGGGAGGTTCTCGATGCAGCGCATATAGGCCATCAGCGACATGCGGGTCAGGTAGCGGAACCCCTCCACCCGGTCTTGCTCGTTGGCGTCGGGAGTGCGTTCGACCACCACCTGGCCTGCGGCTCGCATCGTGTCGCAGAAGTCGTTCCACGCCTCTCCGCTCATCAACCTGTCGCGTGCCGCAGCCTCATTCGTCATGGTTTGACCTTTCTCCACTCGGCGCTCACTCTATGTGTGCTCACTGAGGAAGACAGAAGCGTCGGAGGCAAGTTATGAGGCTCGCGTTCAAGACCATGCCGCAGAACATCGAGTGGTCGGCCATGTTGGAGACTTGGCAGGAACTCGACGCCGATCCCCGGTACGAGTCGGCCTGGGTCTTCGATCACTTCTACCCCATCTACGGCAGCGATGAGGGCCCGTGCTTGGAGGCATGGGTGACCCTGAGCGCGCTGGCCCAGGCCACCGAGCGCATACGAATCGGGTCGATGGTCAACGCCGCCCCCTACCGGCATCCCGGGCTTTGCGCGGCCATGGCCTCGTCGCTGGATATCGTGTCGGGCGGGCGGCTCGACCTGGGGCTCGGCGCCGCTTGGAACGAGGTGGAGGCCGGGGCCTACGGGATCAGCCTCGCCGAGCGCTTCGACCGGTTTGAGGAGTACCTGGAGTGCGTGGTCTCGTTGCTCAGCCAGCCAATCACCGACTTTCAGGGCCGCTTCTACACATTCACCAACGCCCGCAATGAGCCAAAGGGCCCCCAGCAGCCCACCCCACCCATCGTCATCGGCGGGGCCGGACCCCGCAGGACCATGCCCCTGGTGGCGAAATGGGCCGACCACTGGAACTTCCCCGGCGGCGAGGTGGCGAAGTTCGCGGAGGTCAAAGCCCGGTTGGCGGAGTGCTGCGAGGAGATCGGCCGCGACCCCGCCGAGATCACCACCTCCACCCACCTCATCTACCGAGCTGAAGATCCCATCGACAACGTCATCACCCAAGCCGAGCAATACAAAGCAGCCGGCCTAGACCTAGCCATCCTCTACCCCTTCTCACCCGTCCCCCCGGCCTCCGTCCACAACATGGCCGACGCTCTGGAACCAATTGTCGATCCCGGCTAGGTGAGTTTGGACCCTGTCTTCAGGGGAGAAGCGGGCTAGGGAGTCGGGTACAGTCCGATGCGTGTCGGATGGGGGAGCGATAACCGACGAGGCCATTGCCCGGTTGCGGTCTCGGATTGGGATTGCTCAGCCGCATCCTCAGCCTCCTTGGTATCGCGAGCCCAACGCCGATGCGTTTCGCCAGGTGGCAGAGGCTTTCGGCGACGACAACCCGCTGTGGTGCGACCCCGACTACGGGGCGGGCACCGTGTGGGGTGGGCCGATCTCGTCGCCCAACATGAACGGGGGCGACACGCTTATCGGGGAGAACGAGGTTGAGAAGCTCGACCCCGACACCAAGGCGCTGCTCAAGGGTGATCCGCTCAAAGGCGCCCACGCCTACTATTCGGGCAGCCACCGGGAGTGGTGGGCGCCGCTGCGCCCGGGGATGCGAGTCACCCGGCGAAATGCCCTGGTGGGCGTGCACGACAAGAAGAGCGAGTTCGCGGCCCGCACCGTGCACGAGTGGACCGCGGAGGTGTTCGCCACTGAGGGCGCGGTGCTGTCGGCCCAGTACCGGTTGATGATCCGAACCGACCGGGGGGCAGTGGAGCGCAAGGCCGACGAAGGCAAGGGCAAGTACGGCGACATCGAGATCGAGCCCTACACCGATGAGCAGATCGCCGAGATCACCGAGGCGATTCGCAGCGAGCCCGAGCGCCGCCGGGGCGCTGAGCCCCGCTGGTGGGAGGACACCGACGAGGGCGACGAGCTGCCGCCGCTGGTCAAGGGGCCGATGCGGGTCACCGACATGGTGGTGTGGCACACCGGTATGGGCATGGGCCTGTACGGGGTGAAGGCGCTGCGGCTGGGTGTGCAGCAGCGCCAGCGGGTGCCGGGGTTCTTCCGGTCTGACAATCTCAACATTCCCGACGTGCAGCAGCGGGTCCACTGGGATCCCGAGTGGGCCCGGCGGGCGGGCAACCCCGCGATCTACGACTACGGCCGGATGCGCGAGACCTGGCTGGTACACCTGTGTACCGACTGGATGGGCGACAACGCCTGGCTAGCTGCCCTCGACGTGGAGTTCCGCCGGTTCAACTATGTGGGCGACACCCACTGGATGCGGGGCACGGTGACCCGCAAGTACCGCACCGACGAGGGCGCCCCCGCCGTCGACCTCGACATATATGGCGAGAACCAGCGGGGCGAGACCACCTGCCCCGGACACGCCACGATTCTGCTGCCGAGCCGGGAGCACGGACCGGTGAAGTTGCCCACCCCGCCGGGAGGGGCCACCACCGCGGCCGAAGCGCTCGATGCGCTTGTCGAGCGGTTTGAGGCGATGTCGGCGGAATGAACTCCGAGCGGCTTCTGATCGACACGTACAGCAGCGACGGTGAGATCAGGGCCGCGGTCAATGAGTGGGTGGCCGAGCACGTCCCCCAGGCGTGGCGAGACGCCGCTCCCTGCGGGCGGCGGGCCATCCGGGAAGTGAGGCCGAGAAAGGATTACGAGGCCTGGTACCCGGTCTTTGCCGCGTCCGGGCTGGCGGTGGCCACGTGGCCGGTCGAATACGGGGGTCTCGATCTCCCACCGGCCAAGGCCCGGGTGGCCGAAACCGTGATAGCCCCGCTCAACCTTGGTCGGCTGAACCCGCTGGGATTGCACAACACCGCTCCGGCGCTGTTCGCCCACGGCACCGAGGAGCAGCGCCTGCGCTTCCTTCCCCCCATGGTGGCCAACCAAGAGCGGTGGTGCCAGATGTTCAGCGAGCCCGGCGCGGGCTCCGATCTGGCCTCGCTGGCCATGCGGGCTGAACAAGACGGAGACGAGTGGATCCTCACCGGACAGAAGGTGTGGAGCACATGGGCCCACGAATCGGATTTCGCTATCTGTCTGGCCCGCACCGATCCCACCGTCGCCAAGCGCCGGGGCATCACTTACTTCCTGGTCGACTTGTCGTTGCCCGGGGTGGAGGTGCGACCGCTACGCCACATCGGTGGCGAGGTCGATTTCAACGAGGTGTGGCTGGAGGAGGTCCGGGTTCCCGACTTCCACCGGGTCGGCACCGCGGGCGACGGGTGGCGGGTGGCCGGGGCCACCCTGGCCGGCGAGCGCCAGATGGTGGCCGGGGCCGGCTCGGGCGGCGTCGACCGCATAGGCGGCGGGGGAATCGACAGCCTCCTCAACCAGGCTCGACAAGATGGCGTCGGTCTGGTGGAGCGCGACCGGCTTATGCGGCTCTATTCCGAGGAGAAGATCCGGGCGTGGACCAACGAGCGGGTTCGGGCCACGGTCAAGGCCGGAGGCACGCCGGGGCCAGCGGCCTCCATCGGCAAGGTGCAGCAAAGCCAGCTCAACCAGGCACTCCAACTGGCCGCGGCCGACTCATTGGGCATGGCATCGGTGGCCTGGATGCCCGGCGAGCCATCCGCTGAGCAAGACTCCATCGAAGCCTGGGCCGCTCACATGCCCTATGTGGTCAAAGGCATGCTGCGCAGTCGGGCCAACACCATCGAGGGGGGCACCACCGAGGTAAACAAGAACGTGATCGGCGAGAAGGTGCTCGGCCTGCCCCGCGAGCCCGACCCCTACCACGACATGGCGTGGCAAGACGTCCCCAGGTAGTCGGGCACAGAAGATGAACCTGGCCGAGCTGATCCTGGACCATCCATTCGACGACGATGAGCCGCTGCTCCATGACCTTGAACGGTCGCGGAGCGCGGGCGAGGTCCGCCGCGAGGTTCGCTCGCTGGCCGAGCAGCTTCAGTCGATGGGCTGTGCTCACCGGGGAGTGGCCGTCAACCTGGCCCGGGGTGCCGATGTGGTGCTGTCCATGGCGGCAATTTGGCATGCCGATGCGGTGTTCATCCCCGTGAATCCCCGCCTCCCCGAGCGAGCCGTGGCCGAACTGGTGGACAAGCTTCGCCCCGCGCTGATGATCGACGCCCACGGAATCCGCCCTGTCGGGGCAGAGGCCGATGTCTACAGCGAGGGGGATGCATTCGTGCTGTGGACCTCGGGCACCACCGGCGACCCCAAACCGGTGCTCAACACCCACGACGGCTATATCGAGCTCATCGACCGGGTGCTGGGACCGCTGCGGGGCCAGCAGGACCCTGGCGATCGACCGGCCAAGAAGCCGACCCCCAACCTGATCCCGGTGTCTATGGCCCTCAACGCCGGCATCTACAACGCCTTGTTCGGACTGCGGGCCGGCGCAGAGCTGGTGGTGATGGACCGGTTCGACACGGCCGATTTCGCCACCCTGGTCCGCCGCCACGAGATCCGCTCCACCATCCTTCCCCCCGCGGCGATGGCCATGCTCAACGACGATTCCGAGGTAGCCGATCTGGGACCGCTCAGATATGTGCGGTCGGTGACTGCCCCGCTGTCGCCGTTCCAGGCCCGGCGGTTTGCCGACCGGTTTGGGGCCATTGTCCTCAACGGATACGGGCAGGCCGAGATGGGCGAGGTGATCGGGTGGACCGCAGCCGATGCCAGAGCCCACCCCGAGAAGCTGGGGGCGGCCGGTCGCCCCCATCCCGGGGTGAGCGCCCGCATCGACAGCCCCGACGCCAACGGGGTGGGCGAGCTGTTGGTTCGCCCGCCGCTGGTGTGGGACGACACCCGCCGGGCCGTGCTGGCCAGTCGGCTCACCGAAGACGACCACATCCGCACCGGCGACCTGGCCCGCATCGACAACGACGGGTTCGTGTGGATCGAGGGCCGGGTGGGCGACGTGATCAACCGGGGTGGGAACAAGGTGGTCCCCACCGAGGTGGAGGAGGTTCTCTCCGCCTTGCCCCAAGTGAGCGAGGCCGCCGTGGTAGCCGCGCCCGATGAGCGTCTGGGCCAGGTGCCCGTGGCGTTCGTTGTCGAACGACAGCCGGTGGCCGACCAGGTTCTCGAGCAAGCCTGCCGAGAGGCATTGGTGCCCTATAAGGTGCCGGTGCGCTTCGAGCGGATCGACGCGATCCCCCGAAGCGAAGTCGGCAAGGTTTTGCGCCGCCAACTAGAGGCCCAATTGGGATAACCGACCGAAGGAGACGACACCCATGTTTGATCTCAACGGAAAAACCGCGCTGGTCACTGGCGCCGGCCAGAACGTCGGCGCCGGAGTTGCCCGCACGCTGGCGTCCCAGGGCGCCCGTGTTCTGGTCAACGACATAGTGGCGCGCCGGGCCGATGAGGTGGCCGAGGCCATTGCCGCCGCTGGGCATTCTGCCGAAGCGCTGCCCTTCGACGTCACCGATGGCGAAGCAGTGCGAGAGGCCATTGCCGACCGGCCAATCGACATCCTGGTCAACAACGCCGGCAACGCCGGGGCCGGGGAAATGGCGGTCAAGCCGTTCGCGGAGACCGAGCCCGAGGAGTGGATCGGGCCGCTCGCCGTCAACCTCGGAGGGGTATTGAACTGCACCCACGCAGTGCTGCCCGGAATGATCGAGCGGGGCTGGGGCCGGGTTATTGCCGTCGTCTCCGGGGCCGGGACCGTCGGGGTCAACATCGGAGTGGCGGCTTATTCGGCCGGCAAGGGCGGCGCGGCGGGATTGCTCCGCTCGGTTGCGCTGGAGGTGGCCCAAACGGGTGTCACGGTTAACTCCATAGCCCTGGGCCTGATGTCCAACACGGGAGACACCGGCGTCACCGATAACCTGGCCAGGGCCATCCCCACTCGCCGGTTGGGCACTCCCCGAAGACGTCGCCGCCCTGTGCGCCTACTTGGCCTCCGAGGAGGCCTCCTGGATGACCGCCCAGACCATCCCCCTCGCCGGCGGCTCCATCACCAGCTAAGACCCAACGGCACGGGCTTCCAACGGCCTAGTTTGTGGAGATGGCGATAACCACGGAGGCGGCCGTTTTGCGGGCGGTCGCAGAGCCGCTGTCGATAGAGCCGATTCATATCCATTCTCCCGCTCACGGCGAGGTGATCTTGGAGATGGGCGCCGCGGGGATATGCGGTTCCGACCGCTACGTGATTGAGGGAACGTATCCCGTGCAACCGCCCGCCGTCTGCGGCCATGAGGGGGCCGGTGTGGTGGTAGAGGTGGGGCCGGGAGTGCAGTCGCTGGAGGTGGGTGACAGCGTCGTCCAGATTTTCAAGGGACCGTGCGGTACCTGCCGGGCCTGCCTGCGCGGTCTTAAAACCTTCTGCCCTACAGGCATGGACAGTTCGGGGCGGCTGCGCGACGGCACCTATCGCATGTTCGACGAGTCGGGCGCGGCAGTGGGAACCCATCTCGGGCTCGGGAGCTTTGCCCGCCACACCGTCACGCCCGAGCGCCACCTGGTGAAGATTCCCGAAGGAGTAGAGCCGGCGGTTGCCGCCCTCGTGTCCTGCGGGGTATCGACTGGTGTCGGCGCCGCGGTGAATGTGGCTGAGGTGCGCCCCGGCGACGCGGTCATGGTTCTCGGCATCGGCGGTGTGGGAGCGGCTGCGGTGATGGGGGCGGCTCTGGCCGGCGCGGAGCGAATCGTGGCCGTCGATGTGAAGCCCGAAAAGCTCGCCTTCGCCCCTGGGTATGGGGCAACCGACGTGGTGGATGCCAGTGCCGTCGATGTCGCCGATGCGGTGGGCGAGCTGACCGACGGCTGGGGAGTGGATGCGGTTCTCCTCGCCCCGGACCGGGTCCGTCCCGAGCACTATGAAACAGCAATAGCCTGCCTCGGGGCAGCCGGGGTGATTGTGCAGGTGGGCGGCACCTCGCACGACATGGACTCGATACCGGTTTCCCCAAACCTGCTCTTGGCCCAGCGCAGGATCGTCGGGACGACAATCGGTGGGCCCGACCCGGCCAGAGACGTCGTGCGTTGGATCGACCTTTACTTGGCCGGGAGGCTGCCGCTCGAAAAGCTCATCACCCAGCACTACGGCCTCGACGAGATCAACATAGGTTTTTCCGACTTGGTGGCGGGCCGCAACATCAGGGGGGTTGTCACGATGAGCGGAGACAGACATTGAGGCAGCCATTGGCCGGGATCAGGGTGCTCGATATGGGCACTCGTGTGGCGGCCCCGTTCTGCGCCGGGATTCTGGGTGAGCAGGGCGCAGAGGTGATCAAGATCGAGGATCCCGACCGCGGCGACAAGACGCGGTTGAACGGACCTTTCATCGTTGATGACGACGGCAGTGCTTACTCCCTGTATTGGTCGGTGGAGGGCCGGGGCCGCAAGTCGGTGACCATCAACCTTCGAAGCCCCGAGGGCCAGGATCTGTTCCGGCGCCTTGCTTCGGTGTCCGACGTGGTGTGCGAGAACTTCCGGCCCGGCACATTGGAGCGCTGGAATATCGACCCGAGCCAGCTCGACCCGAGGCTGGTCACAGCCCGCATCAGCCTCTACGGCCAGCAGGGGCCCAAATCCCTGTACAACGGCTTCGACCACAACGCCGTGGCGTTCGCAGGGCTGACGCACCTCACCGGTCAGCCCGATGGTCCCCCAATGCGGCCGGCCC
>JAJEEH010000015.1 GCA_022821105.1 Acidimicrobiia bacterium | reverse complement strand
GGGTCGGTGGGGCCGGGCACCAAGCTGGCCTCGCTGGGCCAGATGCGCTACGCCGAGCTGCGCGACGCCTTCGAGGTGCAGGCCCGGGGGCTGCTGGATGGCGGTGTGGACCTGTTCATGATCGAGACCCAGTACGACCTGCTGGGCGCCAAGGCGGCCATCAACGGGTGCCGCCGGGCCATGGCCGCCGTGGGCCGCGAGGTTCCGCTGCAAGTGCAGGTCACCATCGAGATGACCGGCCGGATGCTGCCCGGCACCGAGATGGGCGCCGCGCTGGCCGCGCTGGCCCCCCTGGACCCCGCCGTGTTCGGGCTGAACTGCGCCACCGGACCGGCCGAGATGGGCGAGCACCTGCGGGTGCTGTCGGAGCAGTGCCCGGTGCCGGTGGCCTGCATCCCCAACGCCGGGCTCCCCCAGGTGGTGGACGGCCGGATGCACTACGACGTCGGCCCCGACGAGCTGGCCTACTACCTGGCCCGCTACGTGACCGATCTGGGGGTATCGGTGATCGGCGGGTGCTGCGGTACCACACCCGAGCACCTCCAAGCGGTGATCGACCGCTGCGCGGATCTGACCCCCGGGCCCCGCCCCGGCGAGCTGCCCCCATCGGCCACCTCCATCTACAGCCCGGTGCCCTTCGCCCAGGACACGTCGTTTCTGATCGTGGGCGAGCGCACTAACGCCAACGGCTCCCGCAAGTTCCGCGACGCCATGTTGGAGGCCGACTGGGACGGCTGTCTCCAGATCGCCCGCGACCAGGTGGGCGAGGGCGCCCACCTGCTGGACCTGTGCGTGGACTATGTGGGCCGCGACGGCACCGCGGATATGGACGAGCTGGCCCGGCGATTCGCCACCGGGGTGGCCGCCCCGCTGGTGCTGGATTCCACCGAGCCCGACGTGATGCAGGCCGGTTTGGAGTGGATCGGGGGCCGGGCGGTGCTGAACTCGGCCAACCTGGAGGACGGCGAGGCCGAGGGCTCCCGCCTCGACCGGGTGCTGAAGCTGGCCCGGGAATACGGCGCCGCGGTGGTGTGCCTGCTCATCGACGAGGAGGGCCAGGCCCGCGATCTGGAGTGGAAGATGCGGGTGGCCCACCGCCTGTACCGCCTGGCGGTGGAGCGCTACGGGCTGGCACCGTCCGACTTGATCTTCGACGCCCTGACGTTCCCGCTGTCCACCGGCGAAGACGACCTGCGCAAGGACGGCCTGGCCACCATCGAGGCCATCCGGCGCATCAAGGCCGAGCTGCCCGGCGCCTACACCACGCTGGGCGTGTCCAACGTGTCGTTCGGACTGAAGCCCGCCGCCCGCCACGTGCTCAATTCCATGTTCCTGCACGAGTGCCTGGACGCCGGGCTCGACTCGGCCATCGTCCACGCCGGCCGGATCATCCCGCTGAACCGGGTGGACCCCCACCACCGGGATGTGTGCCTGGATTTGATCTACGACCGTCGGGGTTCGGCCGGAATCGCCTCAGGGGACAGGGACGACTACGACCCGCTGACCGAGCTCCTGGCCGCCTTCGAGAACGTGACCGCCACTGCGGCGGTGAAGGAAGACCGCTCCGGGTGGCCGGTGGAGCAGCGCCTGGAGCAGCGCATCATCGACGGCGAACGCGACGGGCTGGAGGCCGACCTGGACGAAGCCCTGGCCACCACCCCGGCGCTGGACATCGTGAACAACACGCTGCTGGCCGGGATGAAGGTGGTGGGCGAGCTGTTCGCCTCCGGCGAGATGCAGCTTCCGTTCGTGCTCCAGTCGGCCGAGACCATGAAGACCGCGGTGTCGTATCTGGAGCCCCACATGGAGAAGGCCGACGACACCGGGGGCAAGGGCCGGATCGTGCTGGCCACCGTGAAGGGCGACGTCCACGACATCGGCAAGAACCTGGTGGACATCATCTTGACCAACAACGGCTACGACGTTCACAACCTGGGCATCAAGGTATCCATCAGCGAGATGATCGACCGGGTCCATGAGGTGGACGCCCACGCCATCGGCATGAGCGGGCTGCTGGTGAAGAGCACCCTGATCATGCGCGACAACCTGGAGGAGCTGAACACCCGGAACCTCCACCACCTCCCGGTGCTGCTGGGGGGCGCCGCGCTCACCCGCACCTACGTGGAGCGTGACATGCGGGAGACCTACCGGGGCCGGGTGTTCTACGGCAAGGACGCCTTCGAGGGCCTCGCGGTGATGGACCGCTTGGGCGAGCTGCGCCGCACCGGGGTTGAAGACCCCGAGTTCGGCCGCCGCCCCGGTGGCCGCGACCTGCCCCGCCGTCCCCGGCGCGACACTTCAGGGGCTGCCGACGACCTTCCGGAGCGGGCCCCGTCGGTGGCCGCGGACAATCCAGTGTTCGAGCCCCCGTTCTTGGGCTCGCGGGTGGTCAAGGGCATCCCGGTGGCCGACATCGCCGAATACGTGAACGAGACCGCCCTGTTCCGCAACCAGTGGCAGTTCCGCCCCGTAGACGGCGAGGAAGACGCCGCCTTCAAAGAGCGCATCCGCCCCACCATGCGCGAGCAGCTCACCTCGGCCACGGCCCAGGGCCTGCTGGTGCCCCAGGTGGTGTACGGCTACTTCCCGGTGAACGGCAGCGGTGACGACCTGGTGGTGTGGGACAGCCCCGAGCGCGCCGCCGAGGTCTGCCGCTTCCGGTATCCCCGCCAGCCCAAAGACCCGTACCTGTGCATCGCCGACTTCTTCCGGCCCGCCGACGGCGACGAGGTGGACTACGCCGCCTTCCACATCGTGACCATGGGGGCCGAGGTGTCCAAGGCCGCCGCCAAGCTGTTCGCCGACAACCGCTACCAGGACTACCTGCTGCTGCACGGCCTGGGCGTGGAGATGGCCGAGGCGTTAGCCGAGCACTGGCACCACCGCATCCGCACCGAATGGGGCTTCGTGGAAGAGGACGGCCCCACCCTCATCGGGCTGTTCCGCCAGCAGTACCGGGGCGGACGCTACTCCTGGGGCTACCCCGCCTGCCCCGACCTAGAGGACAACCTCACCGTGGCTGAGCTTCTCGAGGCCGAGCGCATCGGCATCCAAGTGGGCGAGGAGACCAGCTACCAATACCAGCCCGAGCAAACCACCTCAGCCCTGATCTGCCACCACCCCCAAGCCAAATACTTCGTCGCCCGCTAAGCCGTATCCAGCAACACCCGGGCTACCAGGTCCATACCAAACCCCGTCAGGATCCCCAGGTACAGCAGTCCCGTCGCCGCCATCACCGCCGAGTAGAACCGCTCGCGCAACGCAGCGCGCGCCAAGATCACCAGACCCACTGTCGTCACCACACACGCCACCCAGAACCAGCCCAGCAGCCCGTTGTAGCCGTCGTCGATGGTTCCGCTGAGCACCGAACCCATTCCGGTGGGCCACAGCATCACCACCAGCTCGGGCAGCCAAAGCAGCCCAGTCCAGCGCACCAGCTCCAACAGCGGCCCACGAGCCAAGCCGGGCTGCACCAGATACCAGTGGCCCAACAGCATGGCATCGGTGACCGCGCCCAAGAAGAACGCGCCTATCACGGTGCGGGCCACGGCCAGAGCGGCCGGATCGCCCGCGTCGAGGCCTCCGGCCACCACCCCGATGAGCCCCACCGCGGGGGCGATGAGATCCAGCACAGGGGGAAATTCGGGCACGCTGCGGTCGAATCGCTGTTCCTCCCGGTCGATTCCGGTCATATCGGCGATCTCCGCGCTGCGCCGTTCCACCCGTTCCCGCTGCCCGCTCACACCAGCGCGTCGCCGGATGACCGACACCGCCAAGGCAAATGCCGCAGCCGCGGCGGCTCCAGCGGCGGTCCAGTCCCGTACCGGCACTGGGTCGGTGGCAAAACCCAGCCAAGCTCCACCAGCGGCTAAGAGGCCAAAGGTGCTCCGCATCAGCCAGCCGTAGCCCAGCCCGGCCTCCCGCCGCCGAGTGGTGACCCAGGTGAACGCCAGACCGCCAACGGCGATCTGGAGCAGAACCGTGGCCGGTTGGAGCTCGATCACCGGATGGAAGCTCCGTCAGACGTCGAGGACGGCCAGGCGGTGGTCGGTGGTGGTGAGGTTGTCGGGGCCGTCGGGGGCGGCCACCACGATGTCCTCGAGGCGCAAACCCCATTTGCCGGGCAGGTAGATGCCGGGCTCGATGGAGAAGGCGTGGCCGGGGCGCAATTCCTGGGTGTTGCCCTCCACGATGTAGGGGTCTTCGTGGGCCTCGGTGCCGATCCCGTGACCGGTGCGGTGGATGAAGTATTCGCCGAAGCCGGCGTCGGCAATCATGCCCCTCCCCACCCGGTCGACTTCCTGACACGGTTGGCCGACCACAGCCGCTTCCACTTGGGCCGCTTGGGCTTCGAAAAGCACGTCGTAGGCCTCGGCCAGGTCGGCGGGCGGCTCGCCCAAATGCACGCACCGGGTGATGTCGGAGCAGTAGCCCACCCCGTCGGCATCCATCATCGTGCCCCCGAAGTCGCACAGCACGATCTCACCCGATTTGATCACCCGCTCCCCGGGTTCGTGGTGGGGGCTGGCCGCGTTCTCACCCGCAGCCACAATGGCGAAGTTCACCCGCTGGTGGCCCTCGGCCAGCAGCCGGCGGCCGAGTTCGGCCGACACCTCGGCCTCGGTGCGCCCAACCAGCTCGATGTCGCCCGACCGGAGATCCACGGCCACCCGGTCGGCGGCGGCCGCCGCGGCCCGCAGCGACTCCACCTCGGCGGCGTCCTTCACTGAGCGCAGCGTGCTGGTCACCTCCGACGCCCGGCGGAACTCCACACCAGGCAGGAGTTTGACCAAGTCCACCAAGAATCCGGCCCACGTGCGGTCTCCCACGGCAACCACCGAGGCCGAGCCGATGTACGACCGGGCCAGCGCGATGGGATCGTCGGTCTCATCCCACGCGGC
>JAJEEH010000276.1 GCA_022821105.1 Acidimicrobiia bacterium | reverse complement strand
CCTCGGCGAAGCGGTCCACCACCCGGGCCGCACCGGTGGCGCCCAAATCGGGCACCGGCAGAGCCGACACGGCGGCCGGGCCACCGCCAGACTCCTCGGCGGCGAACGACTTGGGTCGGACCAGGAACAACCCGACGCCCGACCCGTTGAACCGGGTGCTCACGTTGACGGTGCCGCCGAACACCGGCTCGGTTCCGACCAAAGCGCCGTCGGCTTGGTCCAATTCGACGATGTTGGTGATGACCGGGGCGTTCAGCTTCACCGAGAGCCGACCGGCCACATCACGGCCGTCGTAGGTGGTGCCGAACAGCACCGCTTCGGGGGCGGCGCCGGCCTCGATGGCCGAGGCAATGGCCGAGGCCACCGCCGGTCCAGCCAGGCCGCCGGCCAGATCGCCGGTGGCGTGGACGGTGGTCGCCCCGTGAGCGCCGAGCTCGGCGGCCACCGGCTCGCCGTCGCCGCCCACAACCGCTTCCACGGTGTCGGCCAGCTGGCGGGCCCTGGTCAACAACTCCAGGCTGATCGAGGCGACTTTGCCGCCCGAGGCCTCTGCATAAACCCAAATGGTTCCCATGATGTCTCCTAGCGTCCCGGCTCTTAGACGATCCGAAGCTCTTCGAGCAGGGCGATGATGCGCTCGTGGGCGTCGCCCTCGTCGGTGATGATCTCGCCGGCCTCCCGCTCAGGAGCGGGGCTGACGTCGGTGATCTCCTGGCCGCCGCCGGCCCAGCCCACCTGGTCGGGGCTGATGCCCAGGTCGGCCACGCCCACCTGGTCCATCGGCTTGGACTTGGCCGCCATGATGCCCTTGAACGACGGGTAGCGGGGCTCCACCACCCCGGCGGTAACCGAGACCACCGCGGGCAGCGGGCACCGCACCTCGTCGTAGCCGTCCTCGGTTTGGCGCTTCACTACTACCTCGCCGCTCTCGGCCTGGATCTCTTTGGCGAAGGTGACCGACGGCAGGCCCAACAGCTCGGCCACCTGCTCGGGAACGGTGCCGGTGTAGCCGTCGGAAGATTCGGTGGCGGCCAGAATCAGATCGGCCTGAGCCCGGCCGATAGCCGCGGCCAACACTCGGGCCGTTCCCAGGGCGTCGGTTCCGGCCAATGCCTCGTCGCTGACCAGGATGGCCTTGTCGGCCCCCATGGCCAGAGCGGAGCGCAGACCGTTCACCTCTTCATTGGGCGCCATCGATACCAGAGTCACCTCTCCCTCACCGGCGGCATCGCGCAGCTGGAGGGCCATCTCCACGCCGTAGGAGTCGGACTCGTCCAAGATGAGCTTCATGTCCCGCTTGAGGGTTTTGGTTTCCGGATCGAGCTCCCCTGGATCGGCAGGATCGGGGATTTGTTTCACACAGACCACAATGTCCATAGCGTGCAAGTCTCCCACCCGTCCCCAGCGGTGCAAAACCAAACGGAGCCGAAGAACTGAGGCGAATTCCGTCAATCGCGTTTTATCGACTTCAGGGCGAAGACGGTAGCGTTTAAAGCCTGAAAGTCCTCCTCCTCGTAAACCCTCACGCTTCGTCGGTCACGGCCCGGACTCAGGTTGTAATCCAAAAGGCGCTGGCCGCCGACCACGAGGTGACCCTGGCCGCCACCCATCGTCGGGGCCACGCCTCGCGCCTGGCCCATGGAGCGGTGGCCGACGGCTGCGACGCGGTGGCGGTGCTGGGGGGCGACGGGACCCTGAACGAGGCCATCAACGGTTTGGCCGGCTCCGATGTGGCGCTGGCGCCCCTGCCGGGAGGGTCGACCAACGTGTTCGCCCGCACCATCGGCCTGCCCGACGATCCGGTGGAGGCGGCCGCCATGCTGCTGGAGACGCTGGCCGCCGGCCACATCAAGCGAGTGGGCCTGGGGCAGGTGAACGGCAGATATTTCCTGTTCCACGCTGGCGTGGGGTACGACGCCGCCGTGGTGCAGCAAGTGGAGCGGAGAGCCGGCCTGAAGCGCTATGCCAACCACGCCCTGTTCGCCTTCGCCGCGATTGACACCTGGCTGCGCCACTACGACCGGTCGCGTCCCCGATTCACCGTCTACCACGCCGACGGCGAGGCGGTGACCGGCCAGTTCGCCATCTGCCTGAACACCAATCCTTATACCTACCTGGGCTCGCGCCCCTTCGACGTGATGCCCGACACCACCCTGGATGTGCCCCTATCGCTGGTCACCGTGCGCTCGCTGCGGGCGAGCAGGCTCCTTCGGACGGCAGCCAGCGCCCTCGGCTACGGCCCCCCCGTCACCGCCCACCGCCACGTCCACTCCCGCAACGGAGTTACTAGCGCCGTGGTGGCCAGCGACACCCCCTTCCCCTACCAGCTCGACGGCGACTACCTCGGCGAAACCACCCGCCTAGAGTTCCACCACGCCGCCAACGCCCTAGCCCTAGCCCTGCCGCTGGGCTATTAGCATCGCAACTCATCAGGCAAAGGCGTCCAATTTCTTGCCGGGCGGTATTCGCGCTGTGGTTGGTGTTGTTGGGCAGCCTTGCCTTGACGACGGTCTGGCCCGCTACTGCCGCAGCTCACACAGAGTTGCAGTCGTCGCAACCATCAGATGGCGAGGTCGTCGGCGAACCGATATCGCAAATCTCACTCACGTTCACTCGTCCAGTTGAGCCGGTCTCTGACGGCCTGACGGCCTTCGACGAGCACGGCCTCGAATACAGGCCCGACGCAACCGTCTCTGCTGATGGGCAGACCTGGCACATGTACTACGACACACCACTGGGCAGCGGGCGCTATCACGTCTACTGGCGGGTGACGGCAGCCGACGCCCACATTCTGGAGGGATCGTTCTCATTCACTGTCCCCGCTTTTGAAAGCGAACCCGCGATGGCTCCGCCTTCTGGCTCATCGGATGCAACGAGCCCGGAACCCCCAATTGAACCCACCGAATCCGGAGCGGTCGCACAAGTCGATCCCGCCGCGAGCACGACTGGGACTCCAGAGGGGCCCAGCGACACCCAAGCTCCTTCGATTTCGCACGCCACTCCATCACCGAAGGTCAACTCGACTCCCCTGGAGAGCTCACCATCATCTCCAACCGCGGCCCCCGAAGAATTCACCGCCGAAGTCCCTAGTACCTCTTCCTTCGCGAGGCGAGGCAACACGGCAGCCACAGGGTCGCACCGCATCGCTGAAGTAACCCGCATCCTGATCTTCCTGGCCACCATGGGCGTCGTGGGTGGGCTGGCATTCTTGGCGTTCATCGTTCGGGGCGAGCCGCTGGACTCGGATCGGGTGCGGAGATGGGTGAGCGGGAACGGAATCGTGCTCACTGCCAGTGCCGCCGTGGCGGCGCTGAACCGAGCAGTGGTCATCGAACGGGAATGGTCGGCATTCTGGTCACCTGATGAGATAGCCGATGCCGTATCAACTCAATTCGGTGTGGCAGCAGGGCTTCGCCTGCTCGGCGGGCTCGTCGTAGCACTGGCCTTGTTCCGTGCGGTGGCTAACTCACCGAGGATGGCGACGGTTGTGACCGCGCTGATAGGCGGGGCGCTCGTCATCGCTTCGTTTGCCTTCGACGGCCACACGGTCACCGAAGGACCGAGGTGGCTGCATTCCATCGCCAGCGTGAGCCATGCGAGCGCGGCGGCGGTTTGGAGCGGCGGCGTCGTGTTGCTGGCCGACCTCCTTTGGCGGCGACACCGCCGCGGTGCGGACGTGTTCCGGCCGTTGATGCGATTCTCCCGAATGGCGGCCACCGCGCTGGTACTGGCCGGCGTGGCCGGCACGGTCATGGCGATCTTCGTGCTCGACCGATTCCCCGACCTGTGGTCGACTCAGTGGGGTCGCTTGTTGCTGGCCAAGATCGCCCTCGTCGCGGTGGCCGCGGCCATAGGTGGCCACAACCGCTGGGTGCTAATCCCCGCAGTCGAACAGAACGAAAATGCCACCGTTCATCAGCGCCTGCGACGAGCAGCCGTCATCGAGGCGATCGCTCTGATGTCCGTCGCCGTCATTACCGCGTTCTTGGTGGCAGCATCCGCGGTTTAGCGAAGGAAGGGCTAGCTCTTGCCCAAGACTTCGCGGGCCACGTCGGGGACGTCGGTTATGACCGAGTCGGCACCTATGGCGGCTAGTTGGGCAATTTGGTCGGGCTCGTTGACGGTCCACACGTTGACCTCGATGCCGGCGGCGTGGGCGGCGTCGACGAGGGCTTTGCTGGTTGAGGCGAAGTAGGGGTGGATGGCGCTGTGGCCGGCCGCGATCACCCGGTTCACCAGCAGTTCGGGGGCCAGAACCTCGAAGGTCAGGTAGGCGGTGGGGATGCCGGGGTCTATGGCCCTGATCCGGTTGAGGGCCTCGATGTCGAACGACGACACAATCACCTCTCCGAGGTGCTCTCCGATCCCCCACCCCATCACCAGTCCAGCCACCGCGGCTGACACTTGGTGCTCGGCGTCATAGTCGGGATCATTCGGCGCGCTCTTGATCTCGATGTTGATCACGAATTCCCGCTCTGAGGCCGGGTCCCGGCAGACATCCATGACTTCGGCCAGCGTCGGCACCCAATCGGGCAACTCGTCATCGTGCAGATCGATGATGGCCCGGCCGTCGGCCAAATGGGCGTCGTGGTGTACCACCAGCACGTCGTTGGCCGTGCGCCTCACGTCCAACTCAACTCCGTCGGCATGGAGCGCGACCGCGACGCGGAATGCCTCCAGCGTGTTCTCTCGCTCAGCTTGCGAGGCTCCCCGATGAGCGATCACCCGCATGAGAACTCCCCCACAACCACAACACGATTATCAGCAATAAACATGTTCACCATAAGCCCCTCTTGCCACACCAGTAGACCACCCCTATCCTTGTGCCCGCGTGATATCGAAGACTTTGCTGGAGAGATTTGAAAACGGTGCGGATGATTGGCGGTGCCAAGCCGCCTGTCGCGACACCGATCCCGACCTGTTTTTCCCGGTAGGCAGCACCGGGCTGGCACTTGAGCAGATCGAGTCGGCCAAGGTGGTGTGCCAGACCTGCGACGCCAAGAGCGACTGCTTGGAGTTCGCATTGGCCACCAACCAGGACTCGGGTATCTGGGGCGGAACCTCTGAAGATGAGCGCCGCCTGCTCCGTCGCCGCTGGGTGGCCGAGCAGCGCGAGGCGGCCATCATCCTGGCTTAGCGCTCTGTCGAGGAGCGGCCCCCAAAAGGGGAATGGCCACCTCCACAACGGTTCCACAACGAGGCTGATCTCCCTCACCGTTGCTCATGGTGATGCTCCCTCGTAGATCGGCACTCACCAGATTCCTCACGATGGCGATTCCCAACCCGTCGGCGCTGTCTACGTCAAAACCCGGTGGCAGGCCTACGCCGTCGTCGGTTACTCGCACCTTTACCTGATCGCCGTCGTTGTCCAACTCGATCCGCACCTGTCCGCCAGGAGGCTCGGGAAAGGCGTGGTCCATCACGTTTTGCAAGCACTCGTTCAACACCACCGCCAGCGGTGTGGCCACGTCGGCGGCCAGCTCTCCGGCATCGCCGCTCACCTTGAACTCCACCGGCCGGTCGGGACCGGTCAGACCCTCCTCCACCATGCGAACCAGCGATCGCACGATCTCCACGAACGGCACGTCGCTGCTGGCGTCGCGCGACAAGATCTCATGGACAATGGCGATCGCCCGGATGCGCCTCACCGATTCCTCGATGGCGTCCCGGGCCTCGGCGGCGATGGCCCGGCGCCCTTGCAGGCGCAACAGCGATGACACCGTCTGGAGGTTGTTCTTCACCCGGTGGTGGATCTCGGCGATGGTGGCGTCCTTGGACATCAGCAGCCGGTCCCGGCGGCGCAACTCGGAGATGTCCCGCATCAGCACCAATGCGCCGGTCACCTCTCCCCGGCCGATCAGCGGAAGGCAGCGCAGCACCACGGTGCCCCGATCCCCGTGCTGGATCTCCTCGGTCTGGGGCAGGCGGGAGGCGAACGCGGCCCGGATGGCCCGCTGCTCCAAGCCGATGTCCACCAGCCGGCGACCCTCCACGTCGCTGTGGAGGCCGATGCGGTGAAGCGCCGAGGCGGCATTGGGCGAAGTGAGCTGAACTCGGCCCGAGGCGTCGAGCAGCATCAGCCCGTCTCCCACCCGGGGAGACTCCTCGGTCTCGATGTCGTCTACCGGGAACGGGTACTCCCCCTCGGCGATCATGGTCGCCAATCGCCGGAACAGCTTGAAATAGCTCATCTCCAGCTCACCGGGGTTGCGCTGGGTGTCGGGGTCGAATTCCCGGGCCATCACCGCCACCACCTCGCCATGGCAGTTCACCGGCACGGTCAGCGTGCGGATGCGCGGCTGGTCGGTGTAGCCAATCCGCCCGCCGTCGGTTATCCGCCCCTCCCGGTAGGCCACGTCCACCAGCGGACGCTGCTCTGGCGTGAATGCCTCTCCCACCAGGTTGTTGCGATGGATCGAGCGGGCCGTGGTGGGCCGGATCTGCCCCGCGATGGCGTAGCTCGTCGGGATGTCTGTGGTCTGGCCGGCGGGCACATACAGCAGCAGATCGGCAAAGGAGATGTCAGCCAGCGGCGCCCATGTCCGCATGAGCCGCTGGAGGTGGTTCAGGCGCGACTTGGCCAGACCGGGGGCCAATTCCTCCAGGCTCGCCATTGCCTGAGTCTACGGCCCGGGCCGAATCAGCCTCCGAAGCCGATGGACCGACTGGCCGATGAGGGGTCGAGCTCCACGTAGGCCACGCTTGCGGCAGGCACCCCCACCTCGCGGCCCCGACTGTCGGTGAGCCACAGCATCTCGCCCGATGCCAGACCCGTAGTGATGGCCTTCTTCACCGACTCCAAATCGGAGTCGGGGTCCATCTCCACTTCGATCTCCTTCTGGCTGCGGATCACGCCGATACGGACGTTCATTGATTCACTCCTTGGACTCGAATTAGTTGATCTTGAGCTCTGGGCGGTAGATCCGCCGGGGCGGGGGGTTGTCCACCAAATGAGCGGCCATGGCCGAAAATGCCCGACCGGCTTCGGAATCCGGAGCCTCTGCCGCGATGGGCCGGCCTTCGTCAGCCCCCTCCCGCAGGGCGGGAATCAGCGGCACTTGCCCGATCAAAGGCACTTCAAGTTGGTCGGCCAGTTCTTGGCCTCCCCCCGCGCCGAACAACTCATACCGCTTGCCGTCGTCGCCAGTGAACCAGCTCATGTTCTCGATCACCCCGCGCACGGTGAGATTGACCTTCTCAGCCATTGATGCGGCCCGCTGAGCCACCCGCTGAGCGGCTGGTTGGGGTGTCGTCACCACGTAGACCTCAGAGCGGGGCAGGAATTGGGCCAACGAGATGGATATGTCGCCGGTGCCCGGCGGCAGGTCCACCAGCAGGAAATCGGGATCATCCCAGGCCACATCGGTGAGAAACTGCTCCAGCGCCTTGTGGAGCATGGGGCCCCGCCAAATCACCGCTTGGTTTTCTTCAGCAAAGAACCCCATGGAGATGCATCGCACGCCGTGGGCCTCAGGAGGCGCGATCATGTCGCCGACCATTTGCGGCTCTTGGCCGATGCCCAGCATCCGAGGCACGGAGAAGCCCCACACATCGGCATCCACCACCGCGGTGCGATGCCCAGCGGCGGCTAACGCCACCCCTAGATTCACAGTGACCGACGACTTGCCCACGCCGCCCTTGCCCGAAGCGATCAGCATCACCCGGGTGGTGGACTCCGGATTTGCGAATGGGATGGTCCGGGGCGGCGGTTGGGGGGTGTCGCCTGCGGCAGCCATGCCGGTAGATTACGGCATCGACTCAGAAATCCCTGTGCCGTGACCCTCCCGGTGCGATACCCAATTCCAGTGCCGTGACCGGTCGCCGCTATCTCGACCACGCCTCCACCTCGCCCATCCGTCCCGAGGCCCTGGCGGCCATGAATCAGTGGTGGGCGGCCGGTCATGGGGACCCGTCCCGAATGCACGCCGAGGCGCTTGCGGCCCGCTATGAGATCGAACAGGCCCGCCAGCAGGTGGCCGAGTGCTTCGGTGCCCGCTCTCGAGAGGTGGTGTTCACCAGCGGCGCCACCGAGTCGATCGCCGCCGCAGTGCAGGGGGCGTCACACCGGGGCGCCCACCAGGTCCTGAGCGCGGTGGAGCACTCCGCGGTGCGATTGTCGGCCCAGCGGCTCGAAGCCCAGAACCACCGGATCACCGTGGTCGGGGTGGACAGCACCGGTCGGGTGAACCCCGATGAGATGGCCGCGGCTGTCGGGCCCGATACCGCGGCGGTGCACTGCCAGTGGGCCAACCACGAAGTGGGCACGGTGCAGCCGGTGGCCGAGGTGGTGGCCGCCTGCCGGGAGCAGTCGGCTGAAGCGCTCATCCATGTGGACGCCGCCGCGGCCGCGGGCCGGATTCGGATTGACTTTGCCGAGGTAGGCGCCGACTTGATGTCGATCAGCGCCCACAAGTTCGGCGGCCCGCCGGGCATCGGGGCCCTGCTTGTGCGCCGCGGCCTGCGCCTAGTGCCGCTGTTGGAGGGCGGGGACCAGGAGCGGGCTCGGCGGGCCGGCCTGGAGAACGGCGCGGCCATCGCCGGCTTTGGAGCGGCGTGTGCGGCGCTAGAGGACGGCGGCTTGGAGCAGGAGGCTGGCCGGGCACAAACCCAAACCGACAAGCTGCGCAACCTGACACAGAGCATCGAGGGCGTCGTGGAGTACGGCCACACCACCCAGCGCCTGCCCCACCTGGTGTGCCTGGGTATCAGCGACGTGGAGCCTCAGGCTGTGCTGATTGCCTTGGACCGGGCTGGTGTGGCCGCCCACTCCGGCAACTCGTGTGCCTCCGAGTCGCTGGAGCCTTCCCCCGTGCTCGAAGCCATGGGCGTAGACGCCCACCACTCGCTGCGTCTGTCCGTGGGCTGGTCGACAACCGACGAAGACGTGGAAGCCGCGGCTGAAGCCCTCGAGGAAGCTCTGGCCGACCTGCGCCGACTCGGGGCTGTGAAGCCCTCATAGAGCATGCGAGGACCGCCCCGGCCATGGAGGCACCTATTGCAGCAAATCAGCATTGCTAGCCTGGTCGGCGCGATTCTGCTGATTTGGGGCTGTGGGGGAGATTCCGGCAACGAAGCCATTGACGCCGCTCTAGCGCCGCCGCCCGCCACAACGCCCACAGCCACCGCACAAGCCGCGGCTGCCGCCCCGCAACCGACAGCCGCCCCAGCGCCTGCGCCCGTCCCAACCCCAACTGCCGCCCCGCAACCCGCTACAGCCACTGCTGCGCCCGTCCCAACCCCAACTGCCGCCCTGCAACCCGCCTCCGCAACGCCCACAGCCGGCCCAACGCCACAGCGACACGAAGAAGCGCCGTTGCTGTTCGACCTACTGGTAGGCGAGGACGGTCAGCAATTCGCGATCCTTCGCTCTGGCCCGGGCAAGAGCTACGGAGAAGCTGCCAGGATCACCATGCCGAGACTGGTCATCGAGGGCACGGGGGCGGTGCGATCTGACGATCAAGGTGTCTCATGGCGGGAGCTGTACACCGGACTCCAACGGACTGGCTGGGTTGAAGCCGACCGCCTGAAGATCAACTCGGCGGCACAAACTTCGTATTTCGACGATCCCTGTGCCACGGAAGGCGTCTCCGAGGGTCCAGTGTCGGTCTCGGGACAGTCGGAGACCAGAGGCGGCGGTGAACCCGCCGACCATGTGGCCCAGTTGTGGCACCTGATCGGGCCGGGCTGCGACCGTGCTCACATTGCGCTGGGCACTGCATGGGACTACGACAGCGGCGGACCGTTGGCCAAGGCAGTGCCCGACGGCGCAACCGTGGAGGCATTCGGAACTTGGGCCCGCGTCACCATACCCGGGCTCAGCGCGGCGCGCCTCGATGCGGCTTCGGAGGACACCTGGAACCTCATCTCGTTTACGACGCGCACCACCGACAGAACGGTGGTGATCGACGTCTATGCGCCTCAACCGTCTCTGTTCGCGGCCCGAGTCTTGAGCGATCCCGCCCGCCTGCTGGTAGACGTCATACCCGCGGCCGATGGCGACACCGAATCGGCCCCTCCCCCTGTCCTTCAGCTCCACGGCGGTCTATCGACTTTCGTCGTATGGCCCGGACCGATTGACGCCGAGCGCCCCACCGAGGTTGCGATGCCCTTGATTGTGCGGGGCTATTCCCGTTGGTTTGAGGCCAGCGGCGTGGTGGAGTTCCAGCACGCTGATGGCTCCCCCGCTACCGCCAGGGTCACCGGGCCGCAAGTGTTCAACCCTGGACCCGGCAGCGGATGGGGCATGACCGCCACCGACTGGCTTGAAGTATGGGGCGCTTTCGAGTTCACCATCCAAGACGTCGGGCCTGGTGATTACCGCCTTTTGGTCGGCGAATATCCCCCCATTGACGACAGCTCGTTCATGGGCATTGCCATTCCCATTCGTATCCTGCCCACCAGGTGAACGGCTGTACCCCCACCACGCGTCGGCGAAAAGGGGGAATTACCCCAGCCAGTCGAAGAAATCAGCGCCGGCCAGCGCGTTGGAGACGCCGTTGAGTTCCTCCACGTGCAGGAACTCGAATCCCGCCGCCTCGGCGTAGTACCGGTCGACGTCGGTGTCGCCGATGTGGATGTAGCGACTGGCCTCAAATTGATTCCGCACTTCATCCAAGTGGTGCTTGCCCCCCACAAAATCAACGTCAATCCCATGGATGTCCCAGAGCCGCTGCTGGTCGGACCGCACACGGTCAGACCCGCTGCCGATCACATAACCCCTGGCCTTGGCCTGGCGCATTGCCTCCAGCAAAATCGGCCCCGGCGGATCGCCGCACTCCAGCGTGCCGTCAATGTCAAACGAAATCAGGATGCCGGCAGATTAGTTGGCTCGGGAGGGAGGACTCGAACCCCCAATATCGGGACCAGAACCCGGTGTGTTGCCAATTACACCACTCCCGAAAGCAGCCGCCAGTGTACTCCCCCATCCCGGCGGGGGGGCAACGCTTTAGAGGTGAGAGCGGGCGGTTTGGAGGCGGTGGAGGACTTCTTGGCGGGTTAGGTGGTTCACCATGGGTTCGAAGAGTGGGGGGCCTACTGAGCGGCCGGTGACGGCTACACGGACGGGGGCCTGGGACTTGGAGCGGTTGACGCCGTGGGCCTCGCCGGCGGCGAAGACAGCGTCTTTGACGGTTTCGGGATCCCAGGGGCAGTCGGTGAGGGCCGCGATGGTGGCGTCGAGGATTTCGGGGGCGGCTTTGCCACGGACCACCGACTTTTCCCACGACTGCTCGTCGATGATGGGCTCTGCGAGGAAGAGCCAGTCCACTTGGGGGACGATGCCTTCGAGGGTGCGGAGCTTCTCCTGAACCAGGGGGACCATGGCGGCGGTCACTTCGGGGCGGTAGCGCTCGGGGGTCCAGGGCACCTTTTCGCTGGTCAGATGGGGTTCGAGGGCGGCCAGCAGTTCCTCAGCGTCGAGCTCGCGGATGTAGACCCCGTTGAAATGCTCCAGCTTGGCGACGTCGAAGAACGCGGGGGCCTTGTTGACGTCTTCCAGCCGGAATTGATCGATGATCTCAGCCATGGGGCGGATCTCCACCCCGTCGCGCGGCCCCCAGCCCAACAGGGCCAGGTAGTTGGCCATCGCCTCGGCCAGGAACCCCCGCTGCCGATAGCTCTCCAACGACACATCGTCGCGGCGCTTGGACAGCTTCTTGCGCTGCTCGTTCACCAGCAGGGGCAGGTGGGCGTAGATCGGCGGTGTGGCTCCCAGCGCCTCAGCCACCAGCACGGCCCTAGGGGTGCTCGACAGCAGATCCTCTCCCCGGATGGCGTGGGTGATGGCCATGTCGGCGTCGTCCACCGCGTTGGCCAGCACGAACGTGGGCGAGCCGTCGGAGCGCCAGATCACGAAGTCGCCGAGCTGGGCGTGGTCCACCGCCACCTCTCCTCGAACCACATCGTCGATCACGGTGGTGCCCTCCGGGGTCCGGAAACGCACCGCTCGGCCGTCGCCCATTTCAGTGCCGGGAAGCTCGTTGTCGTCGGCGTCGCACAGGTAGGCCCGGCCGTTGTCCAGCAACTGCTGCACTGCATCGCGGTGCCGCTCCCGGCGCTCCGACTGGTAAAACGGCCCCTCGTCGTAGTCGATACCCAGCCAACCCAGATATTCGAAAATGCCGTCGGTCAGCTCGGGGCGGTTGCGGCTCTCGTCGGTGTCCTCAATGCGCAGCACCATCGTGCCGCCGGTGGCGCGGGCGTACAGCCAGTTGAACAGGGCGGTTCGGGCTGAGCCGACGTGGAGGTAGCCGGTGGGCGACGGTGCGAACCGTACCCGTGGCGAATCAGCCGAGGTCTGTGGCTCAGCCGGACTCACCGGTTGATGCTGACCGCGAACAGCTCAGCTCTGTTGTTGAGGCAGGCGGCCTCGACCTCGCTGGGAGGCAGCCGCAGAGCCGCCTCGGGAACAAGGTCCACTATGTGCCGGGCCTCGGCATAGTGGTGGGGATGGCTGACACCGGCGAACAGTTCTTTGCGCCAGGCCATCAACGACTCGTCGGGGGCGGGGGGCAGGAAGCCGAACACCCTGAAGGCCACCTCCAGATCGGCGGCCACCGGCGCCCGTCCGAATACGGCTGCTCGCTTCAACGCCACGCCCACGCAGCCGGCGACGGCATCGGCGGCGTGCTCGCCGGCGTCCAACACCAATTGGCTCTCAAAGCGCCGGGCCAGGCGCAGGGCATAGCCCTGGTCGGGTCCGGGCACGCCCAAGCCGGCACCCACCGGCTGGCCCTCAGTCAGCTCTCCGGGGCGATCGGCCAGCCACGGCTGGGGACGCCGTGGTGGCGACACATAGTGCCGGTCGGCTGCTGCGGTCTTGTTGGGTACGTAGTCGGGTGCAGCCACCGTCATCCTCCGTCTTCGCTGTGGAGGAGCCCGAACACCAGGCTGTCCACCAGGGCCTGCCAGCTGGCCTCCACGATGTTGGTGGACACACCGATGGTGGTCCAAACCCGGTCGCCGTTGGTGGAATCGATGATCACCCGGGTTACCGCCGCAGTGCCCGCCGCGGTGTCCAGCACCCGCACCTTGTAGTCGATGAGCGAGATCGACCGGAACGCGGGATAGCGATCGCCCAGCGCCGTCATCAGCGCGGCGTGCATGGCGTTGACCGGGCCGTTGCCCTCCCCGGTGGCCACAATGCGCTCACCGCCCACGTGAAGCTTCACGATGGCCTCGGTCTCCATCTCCACCGCTACTTCGTTCCAGGCTCGGGCCCCGGTGCCCGACCGGTGCTCGGTGCCCACCTTGAACGACTCCAGCTCGAAATACGGCTGCGCCCATCCCGACGCCCCTCGCATCAGCAACTCCAGGGAGGCGTCGGCCACCTCGAAGTGATAGCCGGCGTGCTCCAGCCTCTTGAGGGTTTCCACAATCTCGCCCACGGCTTTGCCGTCGAGGTCGAGGCCCAGTTCTTCGGCCTTGAGCTCCACCGTGGAGCGCCCCGCCATCTCTGACACCACGAACCGGGTGCCGTTGCCCACTGCCGCCGGATCAATGTGCTCATAGGCATCGGGGCGGCGGGCGATGGCACTGGTGTGGAGGCCGGCCTTGTGGGCGAATGCCGATGATCCCACGTAGGCCTGCTGAGGATCAGGCGTGAAGTTCACCAACTCGGCCACATGGTGCGACACCGCGGTAAGCCGCTGTAGGCGGTCGGGAGGAACGGTTTCCACCCCCATCTTCAGGCTGAGGTTGGCGATGATCGGCACCAGATTGCAGTTGCCGGTGCGCTCGCCGTAGCCGTTGATGGTGCCCTGCACCTGGATGGCCCCGGCTCGCACGCCGGCGAGGGCGTTGGCCACCCCACAGCCGGTGTCGTCGTGGAGGTGGACTCCCACCGGGGTGTCCAGGTAGTCGACTACCGCGCCCACGATGTCTTCCACCCGGGTGGGCAGCGAACCCCCGTTGGTGTCGCACAGCACCAGCCGGTCGGCTCCGGCCACCGCGGCCGCCTCCAATACCGCCAGGCTGTATTCCTGATTGTGGTGGAATCCGTCGAAGAAGTGCTCGGCGTCGAAGAACACCCGCATGCCGTTGTCCTTCAAGAACCGCACCGAGTCGGCCACCATGGCCACGCCTTCGTCCAGGGTGGTCCGCAGGGCCTCCACCACGTGGTAGTCCCAGCACTTGCCCACGATGCAGGCCACCTCGGTGCCGGAGGCCACCAGGTTGGCCAGGGTGAGATCCTCATCGGTGCGCCCCTTCACCTTTCGGGTGGAGCCGAAGGCCACCAGGGTGCTGGTCTCCAGGTTCAGCTCGTCGCGGGCTCGGGCGAAGAACTCGTCGTCTTTGGGGTTGGAGCCGGGCCAGCCCCCCTCGATGTAGTGGACGCCGAGGGAGTCGAGCTGACGGGCGATGCGGAGCTTGTCCTCCACCGTGAGGGAGATCCCCTCGAGCTGGCTCCCGTCGCGAAGGGTGGTGTCGTAAATCTCTACCGCGGCGGGCAGGGACCGGGATCCGGTCGCCTCAACGGTCGACATGCTCGTTCCAGTGCCGATATTGGGCCTGTCGGCCCCGCACCGCGTCCTGGAACACCTCTTGGATCTTGCGGGTGATAGGGCCGGGATCGCCGATCTCGCGGTCGTCCACCGACCGGATGGGAACCACCTCGGCCGCCGTACCCGACAAGAAGGCCTCGTCGGCCAGATACAGGTCGCTGCGCAGCAGGTTGTCGGTGGTGTAGGGAATACCCAGATCGGAGGCCATGGTGCGGATGGCGTCCTGGGTGATGCCCTCCAGCGCTCCCACCGCGGTGGGCGGGGTAACAATCGTGCCGTCGCGCACCACGAACACGTTCTCGCCGGTGCACTCGCTCACATAGCCCTGGGGCGACAGCAGAATCGCCTCGTCGTAGCCGGCCTTCAGCGCCTGCACCTTGGCGAGCTGGCTGTTGATGTAGTTCCCGCAGCCTTTGGCCGCAGTGGGCATGGAGTTGGGGTCGTGGCGCTGCCAGGAGCTGACCATGAGGCGCACCCCGTTCATAACCCCCTCGTCCCCCAGATAGGTGCCCCACGGCCACACCGCGATGGCCAAGTTCACTTCACAAGACAGCGGGTTCAGCCCCATCTCGCCGTAGCCCAGATAGGCCAGCGGGCGGATGTAGCAGCTCTTCACACCGTTGACCCGCACGGTCTCCTTGGTGGCGGCCACCAACTCGTCCACCGTGAAGGGGATGTCGATCTGGAGGATCTTGGCGCTGGCAAACAGCCGGCGGATGTGGGGGGTAAGCCGGAACACCGCCGCGCCCTCATCGGTCTCATAGGCCCGGATGCCCTCGAAAACGCCGTTGCCGTAGTGGAGCGTGTGGGTGAGCACGTGAACCGTGGCGTCGGCCCAGTCCACCAGCTCGCCGTCCATCCACACCTTCTCCGTGGTCTCGATTGGCATCGTGCTCAGATCCTTTCTGCGCTCACTGCTTCGATCTTCGCGGGCCTCACACCCGCTCTGCGATGGCGTCGCCGATCTCGGTGGTGGTCCCGTATTGAGTTGTGGGATCGGCACAGGCCGTCCGAATCCGGTTGGCGGCGTCGGTTTCGCCCAAGAACTCAACCATCATGGCCGCCGACAAGATCGCGGCGGTGGGATTGGCCCGGCCGGTCCCCACAATATCGGGTGCTGAGCCGTGAACCGGCTCAAACATCGACGGCCCGGTGCGATCTGGATTCAGATTGGCCGAGGCGGCCAGCCCGATGCCGCCCGACACCGCTCCGCCGAGATCGGTGAGGATGTCGCCGAAGAGGTTGTCGGTCACGATCACGTCGTAGCTCTTGGGGTCTTCCACGAAGTAGATGCACGCCGCGTCCACATGGTTGTAGGCGGTGGCCACATCGGGATAATCCTCGGCCACCTCGTTGAATGTGCGCTCCCAG
>JAJEEH010000111.1 GCA_022821105.1 Acidimicrobiia bacterium | reverse complement strand
AGGCGGGCCAGCTCGTCGGCATCCACTCCCAGCAGGCTGCCCAACACCTCGGCATTGTGCTGGCCGAGGGTGGGGGCGGGGCGGGTGAACCAGTGGTCGGGTTGGCGGCCGAAGCGGACCGGCATGGCAGGGAAGCGGTGGGAGCCGGCCAGCGGGTGCTCGACGGCCTCATAGAAGCCGCGGGCGTTCACCTGGGGGTTGCGGTCGCCTTCTCGGCTCATCACCATCTCCGCGGCGGGCACGCCGGAGGAGATGAGCCGGTCGACCGCGTCGGCGGCCGGGAGGCCAGCGCACCATGGCTCGATCAGCTCGTCGAAGCGGTGGCGAGCGGCGTAGCGGTCGGCCAATGCGCCCGAGGCCGACACCTGGTCCAACCCCAGTTCGGGTACGGCGGCCAGCAGCCCCTGCCAGTGCTGGTCGGTCTCCACCGACAAGGCGATGTGCTGGCCGTCGGCGCACAGGTACACGCCTTGGGGGCAGGCGTTGGGGTGGTGGTTGGCCTCCCGCTGCATCAGATGGCCGGTGGCGGTGTACTCCACCACCTGCTCGGCGGCGGCGTTGAGCGCGGTCTCCACCATGGTGGCCTCCACGAAGCTGCCCTGGCCGGTGCGCTCCCGGGCGTGCAGGCCGCAGATCACCGCGTAGGCGGCGTGCAACCCGGCCAGCGGGTCGGAGGGGCCTCGGGCCAACTGGGGAGCGGTGTCGGGATAGCCGCTGAGCCAGCACATGCCGCTGACCTGCTCCATGGTTTGGGCGAAGCCCACCCGGTCTCGCCACGGCCCGTTCAAGCCGAAGGCCGGCATCCGCACCATCACCATCCGGGGGTTCAGGGCGCTGACCGTGTCCCAGTCGAGCCCGAACTGGTCGATGACCCGGGGGGAGAAGTTCTCCACCAGAGCGTCGGACACGCCGATCAGCCGGTGCAGCAGCACCATGCCCTCGGGCCGGGTCAAATCCAGGGTGACCGATCGCTTGCCCACGTTGGCGTGCTGGAAAGTGGGGCCGAACTCCCACCACTGGTCGTCGGCGGGGGTGCGGGCCGAGCCGAACCTCATCCCGTCGGGGCGCTGCATCGACTCGATGTGGATCACGTCGGCCCCCAGGGTGGCCAGCACCAAGGTGGCGTAGGGGCCGGCCCAAAAGGCGGTCATGTCCACCACCCGCACGCCATCGAGGGGCAGGGCATCGGGCGATGCCTCAGGGTCGGTGCCGACCGGTCGGGCCGCGCCGACGGGACGATCTTTTGATGTCAACCCTTCCAGCACCTCTCCGGTGTGCTGGCCCAGGCGGGGGGCGGGCCGAAAGGCGACCGACGGATGGGCGCGGTTGCGGTAGGGCACCCGGGGTTGGATGAAGCCGCCGCCGGGGTGGGTCACGTACACCCCACGCTGGGCGAATTGGTCGAACTCGGCCAGGTTGGCGCCGTTGCCGATGGGGGCGACGGGGATGCGCAACAAGATGGCCTCATGAACCACCTCCTCGGTGGTGCGAGCCGAGGTCCACTCGGCGATGGCCCCGGCGATGGACTCACCGGCGGCTATGCGCCCTCCCATGGTGGCCAATTGGGGATCGTCGGCCCACTCCGGGTGGCCCACCAGCACGGTGAAGTCTTGCCACTGCTGGCCGGTGAACACGCAGAACCCCACGTAGCCGTCCCGGGTGGGTTCCACCGAGGGCACCTCCAGCAATGCCTTGGTGTCGTACTCGCCGGTGAACGATCCCCACAGCGTCTGCACGTTGGTGCAGGTGGGGGTGATGGTCTCCAGCAATGAGAGGTCCACATGGTCGCCCACTGCGGTGCGGCGAGCCCGGCGCAGCGCGGCGGTTGCCGCCACGGCTGCGGTCACCCCGCCCATCCATTCGCCGATGCGTCCACCGGCGTTGAACGGGATCCGTCCCGGCTGGCCCCGGGTGGAGGTCGAACCGGCGATGGCCATGAGCGTGAACTCGTTGGCCGGACGCTGGCTCCACGGGCCGCCCCGTCCGAAGTTGGACACCGACACCATGGTGGCGTCGGGCCGCCGTTGGGCCAGCGCCTCCCAGCCCACTCCCAGGGCCTCCAGCTCGCCGGGCTCCGACCGCTCCATCACCAAGTCGGCAGTGGCATACAGATCCAGCAGCCGGTCGCGGCCCGCCGCGGTTCGGTAGTCCAGCATCACTCCCTGCTTGGTGGTGTTGAGGAACCGGAACAGCGGCCCGTAACCATCGCCGTCGGCAAAGGAGGCCGAATAGTCCCGCAGCGGGTCGCCGTCGGGCAGCTCCACCTTCACCACCTCGGCCCCGGCGTCGGCCAGCAGCTTGGTGGCGTAGCCGCCGGCGATGCCCCAGCCCAGATCGACAATCCGGACTCCGTCCAGCGCGGGCCGCCCAACCATGAGTTTGCGAGGTTACTGGACTACTGCCCAACCATGAGTTTTTGGCACTAGCGGACTACCGTCGCGGCCGATGGGAGACGACAAGAAGGGTGCGGTGGACCAGCCTCGGATCGAGGCCGCAGTGCGGGAGATTCTGTCCGCCATCGGAGAAGACAACAATCGAGACGGAATTTTGGATACTAACGGACGGGTGGCACGGATGTAAGCAAAGAACTGTGAAGGGCTGAACTA
>JAJEEH010000037.1 GCA_022821105.1 Acidimicrobiia bacterium | reverse complement strand
GGACTGGGGACGACTACGTATGGACCGGTGGCGGTATCTATGTCCAGGCCAGCGAGATTGAGTCGCTAGAATTCAGACCTCGACCAGACGCCGAGACCCAGACAGAGGAGGTTCTCAACAGTGACCAAGGACAAACGGCCGATCAGTAGGCCGGCCCGTGACAGCGACATCCAAGAAAAACGCGCTGGCTACTCTCCCGAGGCTTCGTTGAACCCAGCGAACCTGCCAGACGACATCTTCCAAACCCCATCGGAGCCACCCCCGGCTCAACCATCTGAAGGTGGCTCTAGCTCTAGCGACGACTAGGGCTTGTCCTGATCCTCTTGCATTTCAGCACTTCGGCTCAAGGGATGGCGATGTCGGCGGGGTGGATCGGGATTCGGGGGAGGGATATGCCTCTGTGGGCATCTCACTGATCTATGTGTATGAATATGTAGCCAGATAGCGTCCTTCTGGCTACACTTTCATACGTGTCTGCGAATACGATTGCTGGTCTGCCCGAGGTCTTCACTCATGCCGACGCGCGCCACGCGGGCATCTCTGACCGCATCCTTTACCAGATGCGAGACCGCGGTGACATTGACCGCGTTGCCCGCGGCATCTACGCCCGGCCAAAACTCGAGGCTGACCCAGATTTGGTCGAGATTGTCATCCGCGCGCCAAATGCAACCCTTTGTCTGACATCGGCGCTGGCGTACCACGACTTAGCCGACGACATCCCACCGTCCATCAACGCTGCACTTCCCCGATCGCAACGGCCCCCCAAAACCGAGGCACCTGTCACCTGGCACCGATTCGACTCCGACACCTACGACATCGGCCGCAATACGACACCGGTTACCGGTCAACTTGAAATAGGGATCTACAACGCGGCGCGTACGATCGTTGACGCCTATCGCCTGAGACACCTCTACGGAACCGACCAGGCCCTTGAAGCTCTCAAGCGCTGGCTGCGAATCAGAGGGAACCAGCCAGTTGAACTTCTAGACATGGCGAGCTCGTTTCCCAAGGCCACAACCGCGATCCGCTCAACACTCGAGACACTGTTATGACCAAGAGGCCCTCCCGCGATACCGCCGCCGGCACCGCCTACCTTGATCTCCGCAAGCTCGCGCGAGACACCGAGCGACCCACCTATGAATTGCTTCAGCTATACGCCCTTGAGGGATTCCTTGACCGGCTCACTGCTTCTCAGCATGCTCAACACTTAATTCTCAAGGGCGGGGTCCTCCTCGCAGCCTTCGACACGCGTCGGCCCACCCGAGACATAGATTTCGCCGCTACCGATATCGACGGTGATTTAGCGTCGCTTCTCGCGATCACCAACGAAATCCTCCTTATCAGCGTCGATGACGGGCTTGAGTTCGACCTGGCTGCAACCACAATCGAACCAATCCGTGAAGAAGACATCTACGCCGGAGCCAGAGCCAAGATATCCGGCACTATGTCCACTGCTCGGGTCAAGTTCCACGTTGACTTCAACATCGGCGATCCGCTCTGGCCCGAACCACAGCCCATCCAACTCCCTCGACTCCTCGGTGGGCCTCCAATCGCTATCGTCGGCTATCGCGTCGAACTAGTCCTGGCCGAGAAAATCGTCACTGCCTTGCAACGAGGCACTGCCAATACCCGTTGGCGCGACTTCGTTGACATTGCCGAGCTCTCGACCCGAGAAGTCGACTCCGGCGATCTGGCCGAATCGATCAAACGAGTTGCCGCATACCGCCAAGTCGAACTCAGCCCACTTTCCGAAACCCTCGAAGGCTTCGCCGAACTCGCGCAGGCCCGCTGGGCGGCCTGGAGGCGCAAACAACGGCTCAACGACACACCCGAATCGTTCGCACACCTCCTCGATGACGTCATCGCATACAGCGACCCGCACCTCTCCTGAGTGCCCAGCGCCACCCGTAGCTCGCGAATTGCCTCAGCAGAGCCTTATCTGGTTTCAAGAAGCGGTGGTTGAACTGGGGGCTCGGACTCTGTATCCGACTGATCAGTCGGCGCTTCTAGGGCGAGGGTCGGCCTTGCCGCTCTAATGGCCGTGGAGAGAGCCCTGTCCACAACATCGATGTGTGTGGCCTGGCTTCGAAGAAAGGCGGCCACCAACCGCACCAGACGCCCGGCATCCGGGTCACCGAGGGAGAGCCGGTCATAAGGGGTCAGGTTGACTTCCCTACGCCAGACAATCCTCTCGTAGGCCAGAACATCCATCTGCCGAGGAAGAAAGCGGGTGTTCTCCGGGGTCGCTGCAAGGCGAGAAACCAACTCAATGAATTGCTCGGTCCACTCTGGAGGTTCCGGATGCAGCGCCCCCATGGCCTCAGCTGCCACGCTGGATGGTGCATTGGCAGCTGAAAGCACCCCGCCCACGAATTTGTCAACATCGAGAGCTATCCGGCGCATGACATCTGCTGATGCCAGGCCAGCACTTAGCCGCTCCCCCAGTTCGGCGGCGAGCAACTCGGGAGCAGATCGGATTGCCTCTGACGCCACTCTCACTACGTTGAGGGTGAAGACACTTACAGTCTCTGCAAGGAGCCAGCGGAGAGCGCGTGAATCCTCGTCCTCAACTTCTTCAGTCCAAAGCGGTCCAAGCTGCCGATACAGGCCGACTAGGCGCTTGCACGCGGTGATCTCATCGTGGAACCACACCTCGGACCTCAAGAACCAGAATGCTCGTTCGAGATTCGGTTCCGATGAACAGTGCTTGTGTACCCAGTCCCTCTCGAGAAACGCTCGCGAGCCGTGTGATCCGGCGTCTTGCACACCAATGACATCGGCAAGCTCTTCGCGGCGCTTGACGTCATCCTGTGACTGGGCGGACACCTCGATAGATCTGGCAAGTTTCCGAGCTAATGACGATGGGGCGTTGCTGCTCACCAACTCTGCATGATCGGCTCCGACCAGCTCTTTCAGACCTCGAAGCCAGATGATCCGATCAAGGGGCTTCGGAGCACTCTTTCCCGTACCAGTCTTGACTTCGCCGATTGTTCGACTCGTTTGCAGGGACGGGCCAATGTCATAGGCCAGCAAGTCAAGATCGGTTACGATGAGCGGCTCAGGGTGGTAGTGGCGTCGCAAGTCGATACCGCACCGCGAAAAATAACCCTCCCAGAACCACAGTCGCGCAACGCGCATTTCCATCTCGTCTGCCCGGTTAAGGGACTTAGAAGACTGAGTCTTGGCGGGTGGCACTCTGTACCTCCTCCCTGAGCCTCAGCACCATCGAGCGGGCAACTTCATCCGTTGCTCCCTGATCTGGCAAGTTCGCTCGATCCTGCTCAGGCGTGACGAATTGGCTAGGCGAACGCAGTAGCTTCGGCGATATATCTCCGTTGCCTCCGATACCTCCCGCTCGCTCAAGCCAATCCAGTCCATCCCGTACAATCTCCGGCTTTACCATCCTCAGATATGCCCGATTTCCATAATCAGGCTCAACCGAGACAATGCCCTGTGCCTCAAGCAGGTGGTAATCAGTCCCGATGTTGGTCGCGGACCCCACAAAACCACGCTCGTACAGACGACGGACTAGCAAGGTCGGGTCCTTGATTCGCCCACCTCCTGACCTCGCCTTTTCAACACCAAACAAAATGTGAGCGACAAACATCTTGCGCTGGTGAAGAGCTTCGGTCGTAAGTGCCCTATCGTCCTCGGTCTCTAGTAGGGGCGAAAAGACGTAGGTCTGACTGGAGCCGCCAGCCGCCGAGGACTTCACCGTTGTCGCCTGGATCAGACCCACTTTCCGTGCGCTTGCAATTACCCTTGGTGGCGTCTGAAGCGACGGCAATGCAAGGCCAGGCCGAGCTGACGCCTGCTCGCACAGTTCCAGCATGACGTCTCGTTCGGCCGACGGGAGGCTCCTGAGAAATTTCGCGATGGAGGTTTGGCCCGTCCCCCATACGTATGGATTGAAGACGACCTTCTCCCCGAGGTCGGACGGTATCCGTTTGTTCACTCCCGCTGAGAGCGCCAGTTGATAGCCGTGCTGCGCGACTCCGTCCTCAAAACCACGGCGAACCAGTTGGTGCAAGTGGTCTGACTCGGCGAGTGGAGCCCAAGAGGCCAACTCCACGCTGTGCAGCAAGGCCAATTCATCTGCTGTCGGATTGAGCTCAATTAGGACGCGGTAGGACTGCTCCACGAGCGTGCCGGTGACGCCGACGTATTCCTCTACCCCAGCGAGGTCGGCACCTGAGGTCGTGAAGTCAACAACGTCAGCCCTCTTGAGTGCGGGGAGGATTGGATTCAAGAGGCTCGGACGACCGATACCTGCCATTTTGGCGAAGTCCTCAACTAAGTCGGGAGTAAGTTGAGCAGCTTTGAAGTCTTTGAGCCGAGCAGCGAAGTCCATAGCCTTGCCAGCGAAAAGGAGCGGCTCGATCTCCGCCGCCGTGGTTAGTGGGATTCGACCATCGTCAGCCATGTGTACGAACGCGACCGCTCGACCCAACCTCCTGTGCTGAGCGACTGCCAGACTTGTGGACACAGCTTCAAGCTACCCTGAGCACTTCATTGTGCAGCTGTGATTTATTGGTTCCCCTACTCAAATGCGGGCGGCAAACAGCCTGGAAGAGAAGCGAATAAGCCAATTATCAATAGCTTTGACGGTGAGCAAACCGATGCATCGGTTTGGGAGAGGCTTTTGCCAAGGGAAGGAAGGGGCTAGCACATGAGACGGGATTTGTTGCCCCCTACCAAGACTGGATCGAAGTGCTACGCGTAGGCCACTCGGTTCATGCGTCTACCCGACCAGTGCCCAGATCCAAGAAGAAGACAGGTGGCGGGTGGTTAGGCTGCTGCCTGCGTCGGCCAGATGGCACAGAGGGCTTCCTCTATTTGGTCTGCGGGGGTCCCAAAGTCGGCTGCGATGGACTCCAACGGCTCGCCAGCGCTGGCACGGGACGAAACGGCCGAGAGTGTTGCGCCCCCCTCAACGAAAACTGCATCTCCACCCGCTACCTCCGGGATTACGCGAAGCAGAGGCCGTTCGGTCACCGGCAAGATGAGCTCGGTTGCCCAGGTGTCGCCGAAAGTGATGCGCTCCAAGTAGTCGCCTATCACTTCATGAAACACCCGCTGACCGGTGTGAACCACGGTTAGCAGCCTGAGCTGCTTGTCTTGGCTGCGGGTCGCGTAGTCGTACAGAACGCTGGCGCCATCACTGAACAACTGCTTTGAAGCCAGCGCATGCTCAAGTTCGCCCTCGCTGGCGAGAATTTCAAGCGCCTTGCGGATGCGCTGGAGGGGAAGGCCCGTATTGCGAAATACCTGGATTACCACCGCTTCGACCAGCCCAATGAAGGGGATGGACCGCTGATCACTGTTGCAGTTGTCGAATGCGGTGATGACTGGCCCCTTATTCACCTGCGTATTGCCCAGGAGTGTCCTCTCATAGCCGTGCGACCATGTGCGCAGTGTGGACTGGCTCATGCCCACTAGGCGCGCCGCTCCGGCCACGGTGTAGAGCCGCCGGGTAAATCGTTCGTCCTCGATGGCACCCCTCCGTCTCAAGTGGCCAACCGTCTCGTCAACAATCACGGTAGCGGGGGCACCGTTGGCCGACAGTGCGGCAATCCCCCTTGATTACCTCGGCTCACCCCAACGCGATGTCGGCGGGGCGGATGGGGATTCTGGGGAGGGGGAGGCCGGTGGCGGCTCTTACGGCGGCGGCTACTGCTGCGGAAGAGGAGATGGTGGGGGGTTCGCCTATTCCTTTGGCGCCGTAGGGGGCGCCGGGTTCGGGTTCTTCTACCCAGGCGGCGATGGTTACGTCGGGCATGTCGAGGGTGGTGGGGATTACGTAGTCGGTGAAGGAGGCGTTGCGGACTAGGCCGTTGTCGAGGACGATTTCTTCCATTAGGGCTAGGCCTACGCCTTGGGCGGTGCCGCCCTCGATCTGGCCTACTGCCTGGGTGGGGTTGAGGATGCGGCCTACGTCTTGGGCGGTGGTGATGTCGCGGATTCTCACCAGGCCGAGGTCGGGGTCTACGTCGGCGATTACTCGGTGGGCGGCGCAGGCGAACGAGACGTGGGCGTTGCCTTGGCCGTTTTCGTCGAGGGCCTCGGTGGGGGCGTGGTGGTATTCCACGTCGGCTTCGTAGCCAGCGCCGGCGGTGATCTGAGCCAGCAGTGCTTCTTGCTGGCCGTCTAGCGACAGCACCAGGCCGTCGCGCAGCACCAGGCCGTCGGGGGACACCCCCCAGTCGGCGGCTACGTCGGCAAGTATCTGGTCGCGCACGGCCCGGCAGGCGGCTTGCACCGCTCCGCCCGACATCCAGGTTTGGCGGCTGGCCGACGACGACCCGTCCGAGCCGATGGTGGCGGTTTGGGCCGGGGCCAAGATCACCTCGTCCACCCCCAGCTCGGTGCGGGCGATCTGCTGGGCCAGGGTCACGAACCCCTGGCCCACCTCAGCACAGGCGCAGGTCACGGTGGCCACCCCGTCGGCCACCCGGCAGGCCGCCGACGAATAGTCGTCGTAGCCCTCGGAGAACATCAGGTTCTTGAACCCCACGGCGAAGCCCGTTCCCCGCACGGTGTCGGCGGCGTCGGTGGTGCGGCCCGAGCCTCCCGGTAGGTCGCGCCGGTCGTCGCTTGGAGGGATGTGGGGGGCAGGGGCCCCAGCGCACTGGCGGATCACCTCGGCCACCGGGAACGTGCCGGTGATCACCTGCCCGGTAACCAGGCGGTCGCCGGAGTCCAGGGCGTTTATCAGCCTCAGCTCCACCGGATCCATGCCCAGCGCGGCGGCCAGCTTGTCCATCTGCGACTCGTGGCCGAAGCAGGTCTGCACCGCGCCGAAGCCCCGCATGGCCCCGCACGGCGGGTTGTTGGTGCGCATGCCCCAGCCGTCGACGGCGGCGTTGGGCACCTTGTAGGGGCCGGTGGCGAAGAAGCAGGCGTTGGCCAGCACCGCCGCGGTGGTGGAGGCGTAGGCGCCGCCGTCGAGGATCACCTCGGCCTCGATCTTGACGAGGTCGCCGTCGGCGGTGGCGTGGTGGCGGTACCACATCTTGGCCGGGTGGCGGTGCACATGGCCGAAGAACGACTCCTCCCGGTTGTAGAGCATCTTCACCGGACGGCCGGTGTGCAGCGCCAGCAGGCACAGGTGGATCTGCAGGGTGACGTCCTCGCGGGCGCCGAACGCCCCGCCCACGCCGGCGAGGGTTAGATGCACGTCGGCGGGTGCCAGGCCCAGCGCCTCGGCGATCTGGCGCTGGTCGTTGTGCAGCCACTGCGTGGAGATGAACAGCTCCACGCCGCCGTCGACGGTGGGCATCGCCAGGCCCGACTCGGTGCCCATGAAGGCCTGGTCCTGCATGCCCACCTCGTAGTCGCCCTCGATGACGATGTCGCCGGTGGCGTCGGCGTCGCCGTGGCGGATGCGGATGTGGCGGAACAGGTTGCCCTCGGGGTGGATGGGCGGGGCGTCGGCGGCGGCGGTGGCGTCGGTGACGGCGGGCAGCGGCTCGTAGTCCACGACGAT
>JAJEEH010000181.1 GCA_022821105.1 Acidimicrobiia bacterium | reverse complement strand
CGCATCGCCCAAGACTTGGACCTGAGCCCCCGGGCCGCAGCCCTGCTGGAGGCGGCGGGCAGCTGACCTATTGCTGTGAGTGTCCCTGGGGCGGCTTGCTATGCTGGGCCGTCCTGCGGATGTAGCTCAGTTGGGAGAGCGACACCTTGCCAAGGTGTAGGTCGCCGGTTCGAGCCCGGTCATCCGCTCCCGGTTGTTGATTGCCCCGATGCCTTTGCGCTGGTCAGCGCGTCGCGAACTCGTAGGCCTCCGGCGGCGTGGCCGCCGGGTCTTTGTACAGCGTGATCCGGCAGGGTCCCGCGTCCATGCCCGCGGGGCACTGGATCACCGGCCACGGCACCCCGGTGCGCTCCATCGGCACCCAGAAGTGCATCACCGACACGTGAGTGCGGTAGATGGGCGCCGGTCCCTGGCCGAAGGTGAGGGGGTGATCCTCGGCCACCACGGCCAAGTCCAGCGTCTGGCCATAGCAGCCGTCAGACACCTGACGGCCGCAGGTGCCGCACAGATGCACGGTGATCACGAAGGCGTCGTCGGTCTCTTCCACGGTGATGTCGGCGAAGTTGCCCTTTTGCATGCCCGCCCACTGCCGTACCCGCTTCTCGGCTGGCCGGGCCACGTCGTGGGGCATCCATCCCAGCAGGGTTTGCTCGCCGGCGAAGCGGATGCTCTCCTCCAGCACGTCGGGCCCCCAGGCCCGGTACACCTGGGAGAGCACCGATGCCACCCGGTCGCGCTCCACATCGTGGATTCGCCGGTAGCTGGCCGCTAAAGCGTCGAATCCAGCCAAGGCCGCCTCGTGATCGCCTGATTCGATGAGTCCGGCAATACGGTCGGCCCGGTCGGGCTGGTGGCGGCCGGTGACGTCCTCGTCGGTCAGACCGTGAAGCAGCGCCGAGCGATAGGCGTCGTCGGATGAGCCGACCATGGCCAGGCCGTCGGCCCCGTAGCGGTCGGCCACAAAGCGCTGGGTTTGGGCTATCCACGAGCCGAACCCGTCAATGAAGTTGCGATAGGCCCGGTCGATGCGCCGGAACACCTCGACCGCATTGTCGGGATCGTTGGCCAGGGCCTCTACCAGCTCCGCCCGGGGAGGCTGGCTGAGCTTGGCCAGCTCCTCGGCACTCAGCAGCCGCTTGCCAGGCTCAGCCATCGGCAGCCAGCAGCGGCATTACCCGGTTCTTGGTCAGCTCCAGGCTCTCCCAGCCGATGGCCGGGTCGATGCCGCCCACCAGCGGGTGCAGCATGGCGCTGCCCTTGTCCCGCACCAATTGCGCGCACTGCTCAGGGGTGAGCACATCCCATTGGCCGCTGGCCGCCAGCCCGGCCACGTCGTCGGCATCCACCGCGGTGAGGTTGTGGTGGTCGTCGTATTGCCAGCTGTTGTACAGCCCGGCATCGTACAGGGCGTGGCGCTCGATGGCCGCCCAGGTGCGCTCGGGGTCCTCGGTCACCATCACCATCGACGGCCCGTCGGGCACGATGGCGAACGGGGTCTCGTAGCCCAGCCGGGCCGCTTCCTCGTAGTAGATGTCGGCCAGCGACTGGTCGGGGGTGGAGGGGGAGAAGGGCAACCCCAGCCGGGCGGCTCGTAGGGCCGATGCCTTCACCGATCCGCCCACCATGAGCACCGGGTGGGGCTCGGTCACCGGCTTGGGGGTGACCCAGATGGTGCGGCCCTCGTGTTCGAACGGCTCGCCGCTCCAGCACCGCAGGATCAGCTTGATGGCCTCCTCGGTGTCGCGGCCCCGCCGGGTGCGGTCTTTGCCGAACATGTGGAACTCGAACTCCCGGTAGGCCACCCCCATGGTCACCGACAGCCGGCCCGGCGCCATCAGGTCGATGGCCGCGATGTCCTCGGCGATGCGGATGGGGTCGTGGAACGGCAGCAACAGGGCCGAGATGGCAACCATGATGTTGTCGGTGCGGGCCAAAGCCGCGCTGGCCAGCACCAGCGGCGAGGCCATGAACCCGTCGTCAGCCCCGTGGTGCTCTGACACTATGACGGTGGCGATGCCGTTGTCGTCGCACCACGACACCATGTCCAGGTACTCGCGGTGCAATTGCGCATGGGTCACATCGGCGAACGGAGGAACTCGCAGCTCGAATCGGCAGGTGAACATGGCGCAGACCCTACCAAGCGGACATTTCCCCAAATGCTGTCTGCACCTGTTCCCCAGAGGCGACAGCGCAGCTCAAACTGCCCGCAGGGCTCCAATGGGCTCATGCAATGGTATTCCGCCGCTATCGGGTCCAGCTTTTGGGTGGGGTGTGCGAGATTGTTGTTTGGCGTGGTTTTTGGGTCATATAATTGTGAGCTGTGATGCTTTTGCCCCTCAATCGTGTGGGCGTTGGTTTGAGCGTGTCGAGCATCGGCTTACAGCATTTCGCTGCGGTGTCCGGTGTTGGCCGTCGCCTTGACCGCGCTTCGACCCCCCCCCCCCCCGACTAAAGGGCCGCTTAGCTTCCATAGCCCGTCTCCGGGGGTGAGGCCATGAGCCGCCCCCGCCGATACAGGCCCTCCCAGCCGAAGCGCCGGATTGCGGCGCTGCTGCTTACTCTTTTCTCCGCGTTGGCCCTCGTCGCCTCAGCGTCGGCCCCGGCTCTGGCCCAGGACTGGGGGCAGACCCCGCCGAGGCCGGGCGGGGGGACGCTACCTCCGGGCCAGCCCACGGGGCTGGGCGTCGATGTCGAGGCGGGCTCTTTGAGCGTGGTGATGGACTGGGACGACGTCGCGGGCGCTGATTCCTACAAGGTGCGCTGGCGAAAGGGTGTGCGGGGCACGAAGCTGAACGAGGGCGTGTCGGTGGCCTCGTCTCGAGCCGCCATCACCGTTGAGGGCTACGGCGAGTGGGTGGTGAAGGTGTTCGCCTGCAACGGCGATACCTGCGGGCGAGGAAAATCAGCCCGGTTCCAGGTGCGACCAGCCCCCGAGCCCACACCCGAACCCACGCCGGAGCCGACGCCCGAGCCGACGCCCGAGCCCACGCCGGAACCCACCCCTGAGCCGGTGGAGATTCCGGCCAAGCCGACCGGGCTGGATGCCGACACCACTGCGGGCTCGCTGGACGTGTCCGTGGACTGGGACGACGTCACCGGAGCCGACGATTACCGGGTCCGCTGGCGGCTCCACGGCCCGGGCCAAAGCCTGAACGCCGGGGTGAGCCCCACCTCATCAAACACGACCATCACCGTCTCCGACTACGGCCGGTGGGTTGTACGCGTCGAGGCCTGCAACACCGCGGGTTGCAGCGGCCCCGTCGCAGCGGGGTTCACCGTTGAGGCAGCCCCAGAGCCGCCCGCCGCCCCGGAGGACTTCGCCATCGCCAACACCGACGGAGACTTCGAGGTCAAGGCCACCTGGGACGACACCGAAGGCGCCACCACCTACCGTCTGACATGGCGATCGGTGACCGGCAGCAACAGCCAAGCACGCAACACCGGCCTTCCCGGCGACTCCCTGGACACGGCGACGGCCGGCACCACCGCCACCGTCGCCGGATCCGGCCCATGGCAATTCACCCTCACCGCCTGCAACACCGGAGGATGCAGCAACCCAACCGTCAAAACAGTCGAGGTCAAGTGCGTGACCCTGAAAAGCGAGGTCTCCGGCCAAGCCACCGCCACCGCACTGGTCAGCAACATCAATCAGACGGTGGCCCGCGCCTCCGACTCCTTGGACACAGTGGCGAGGCAGGCGCAGGGATTCACCACGGGCTCCAACTCCAGCGGCTACACGCTGTCCAGCATCGAGATGAAGTTCTCCAGTGATATTTCCGGAAACGACTTGACGGCGCGGTTGGTCACGGGGCTCCCTAGCGGCACAAACGTGGTAGCGACCCTGACCAATCCGGCGACCATGGGTTCTGGTAACAACACGTTCACAGCGCCCGCCAACACTACGCTTTCCGCCAACACGACGTATTGGATCAGTGTCCAGGATTCCGACGACGGCGGAGAGCCCTCAGAGACCGACTCCGACGACGTGGACTCGGGCGGCGCTTCGGGGTGGACGATGGAGGCCAACGGCTATATCCGGCCTTTCAACCAGACGACGTGGACTTCTGACGGCCCCGCGAGGATGATCCGTGTCAACGGCTTCGCCAACGATTCGACCCCGCCGACGTTGTCAAGGGCGACGATCAACCCGGCGGGCACGAAGCTGACTGCCACCTTCAGCGAGGATCTGAATACGACCGCGCCGGCGGCCAGCCGGTTCACCTACAAAGTCAACGGCACCGCTGCGTCTACCGCGAACACGATCGCGATCAGCGGTAACCAGGTGACGCTGACATGGACCACGGCGGTGTCTGTTACCGAGACGCTGACGCTGGACTACTCCAGACCAGGCGACACCGGCAACCCGCTCCAAGACGCCGCCGGCAACAAGGTCGACAGCTTCACAGGCAAGGCGGTCAGCCGTCCGCTGGTCCACAACCTCGGCATGCAGGCTACGGGCAGCAACAGCGTAATCAGCAACGACGCCGCGCAGGCCTTCACCACCGGGGCGAACACGCTCGGATACAAGCTGACCTCGGTCGTGCTCGGCATGGAGGTCAATGCGACGGGCGTGACGCCCACCGACTACAGCGTGAGCATCCAGGGCAACAACTCCTCCAACCGGCCGGACGGGACCGAGATCGGCGATCTGATCGAACCGGACGCACTGAGCAACGGAGGAAACACGCTCCATGCCGCAGGCGCCGGCATCGACCTGGAGCCGAACACCTCGTACTGGATCGTGTTCGACTCGGTGGCAGGCGGCACTGCGACGGTCGCCGTGCGCACGGCCACCGACACCGGCGAGTCCCTGGCGGAGACGGGCTGGATCATCGCCGACAACCGCCTGTCGCGGGCACGAAGCGCGACGACGTGGACCGGTACCTCCAATCCGCACAAGATCAGCGTCGACGGCTATGCCAAGACAGACTCCACCCCGCCCACGGTGTCCAGCGCCACCGTCAACGCGGCGGGCACGCAGATCACCGTTCAGCTCAGCGAGACGAACCTGAAAGGCGAATTCAATGCCGGAGACTGGACCTACACGGTAGACGGCAATGATCGGACTCCAAATGCCACCACCAGTAGCTGGAGTGGTACCGCGGGCCAGGTGTTCCTCCGCCTCTCGCCGGCAGTCACCCAGGGCCAGGTGGTCACGCTTTCCTACAGCCAGCACGTCTCAAATATCATCCGCGACCAGGCAGACAATCCTCTGGGGAACTTCACCAACGAGCCGGTGACCAACAACTCCACTGTCCCCGGATCCACCCCCCCGCCCACGCCGTCGACTCCGTCGCAGGGTGACGATGGTCGCATCCAGTATCCGGGGCCGTGGATCTCGCCTGCGGTGCATCGGGCCGATGTGAGCGGGCGGACCGTGACCGTGACGATGGACAAGAAGGTGGCGCTGGGCAGCGGCATGTCGAACGCCGATCTCACGGGCACCTTCACCGTGCGCGTGGAGGGCGTGCGCTTCGAGGTGACAGGGGCGTCGGTGGTCGACAACGGCCGGCGGGTCCGGCTGACGATGGCTAACGGGTTCAGCGCGACTGGTTGCCCCAAGATGGCCGTTGAGTACGCCGGGGGGGTGCTGGTGGACCCCGGAGACGACGAGCGCCGCGAGGTCCACAGATTCGGCCTCTACTCATCGGGCAAGTGCGTCACGCCCAAGCCCAACCGCACCGACATCATGGGCACGAGTATCCGCCTCAACATGGACAAGGCGGTGAGGCTGGACACATCCAAGTTCTCGCCTGGAGATGCGGCGGGGTCGTTCACGGTGTACATCAACCGGGTGCGGCACAAGCCGGTGGGGGTGTCGGTCAATGGGCGGGACATCTGGCTGAACATGGGCGCGAACTTCAACTGGCCGGCGGAGGTGACGAAGCTGTCGATCGACTACCAGCACGGGTCGATGGACCGCCCGCTGATCGACGCCGCCACCGGCCTCTACGTAAGCGACTTCGGCATCTACTGACACCCGCGCCCAGAGTTGAAGGCATGTCTCTTCTGCGGGGGTTGGAAAAAAGTCTCGCCCGTTACACTGGGCGCATGGCAGAGGCCTCAAGCCCGCTTGCGGCGCAAGAGAGCGACGCGGCCGCCCCATCGGAGTACGCGCCGCCGCGCAAGTGCTGGACCAGGGGCGGGCTGACCGTCACAAGCCTCGCCGAAGAGTTCGCCGATCCTGGGTGGGAGGCGCGAGGCAAGTACCGGGCGCTGCTGCAATTCATCATGAACTGGAACAACTGGCCCGGCAAAGAAGACTGCGACGCCATGCTCGACGGGCCTCCCCCCAATGGCATGCACGAAGACGAGAGAGCCAGGATTGCCGCCGTCGTCCACTGCCTATGCGAACGCGATAACCACCCCGTGCCGCAATGGGTCCACGGCGTGCGGGCCCGACGACGCGGCGGCGTTTTTTTGGTGAACGAAATCTTCTTGCGGAATCGGATCGGCTGGCCAAGCCCATTTGGGAAGATGTTGAAGAAACGGACGCCGGCGACGGCCCACCAATATCAGGTCTGGTTCGAGGCCGAAACCCTCAACAAGCTCTGATGGCCGGTTGGGACGACCCTGCCCACCGCCTCGGCTACGAGGCGCTGGCCTTGGAGTGGGAGCAGCGAGAACTCTCCGATGCTGAAATCGACGCCATGCTGTCCAACCCCGCGCCGGTGCCGCCGGGAGGAAAGCTCATGCCGACCGAGGAAGCGGTCGCGCTGCTGGCCCAGCAGTTTTCAGTCAGCAAGGAAGAAGCAGCAGAGTCGCTGAAGCGGCTGCGTGGCGAATAGCGGCCTAGTCGTAGGGGATTGGCCGGGTATTTTCTATGTCTTCTCCAAGCCCTGGTCACCACTAACTAGTCAGCACGTCACTTTGGCCATGGACAAGGGCCTAATCGAGGGCTATACCAGCAAACTTGCATATTTACAGTTCTTACTGTAAATTATGTAAATGATCTTACTGGGGCAGCGCCCCTTGGGGGCCTCGGATGCAGACTTCCGCCTGTTTGCCAATCGTAGTCCCGAGTTGAATCGGGTGAGTCGATCACTGAGGCTCGGATTCAACGTGTATGTGGCTGGCTCGCGAGGCAGCGGAAAAACGTCGTTCCTTCATCAAGTCAATCGAGTCCATCCCGAAGCACGCTATGTGGGTCTCAACCCGTTCAATACTGCTAAAGACCGGCTCGTTGCCATCGAAGGTGCGCTCGCCGGGGGCAGCGAAGTCCGTTTCCATGTGCCCGACACTGCTGAGCAGATCTCCAGTTCATTCCCTTATTTCGGCGGTGTGAAGGTTGTCCAGGTGGCAGACCCACTCCGCCACCTCCGGGAAGCTGCGGCGAGGACTGAAGGCGAGGCCCGGTTGGTGCTGCTGGTGGACGACTTGCCAACCGACCACTGCCACGAGCTGTTCGGCCGCTTGCGTGATGAGATGTGGGAGCTTCCAGTCCAATGGGTGGTCACGGGGACCGAAGGGAAACTGGAGGCTCCCGCCGATTCGTTCTTCGACACCGTCATTCGCTTGCCTCTTTTCGAAATCGAAGCCTTACATGATCTGGTGTCGCGTCGGGCAGACTCCGGCACTCTTGAGGAAAGAGTCGCTCTCGAGGAGATCACCGGATCAGTTCTCGACGCGTTGGCACCATGCAGTAGCCGGCAAGCGCTTTCTGCAATACGTGACGTCTATCTGTCTGATGATTTCGAACGAGCCACCAAAGAGATGGCGGGGGTTGGGGAGGCGCGTGCTCGTTTGACGGGGACCGCGGCCAAAGTTCTCGACTCATTGATGGTCCACGGGCCCACGCATGCCGGTGACGAGCAATTGCTTGCCGACGTTGGCGTCACCCGCAGCAGGGTCGTCCAAGTGCTTGGAGACTTAGAGGCCGACGGGTTGGTGGTTTCTGAGCGCGAGGGCCGAAAGCAGATCTATACCGCTTTTCCGGGCACGGTGATTTCAGGTCAACCAGCAAGCACATGACGCGGCCCTTGCTTCAGTCGCTGGCCGAAGTCCATGTATTCGATGACACCCCCGGGTTCGTCGATCTCGGGGTGCTCCATGTGCCCTTCGATTCAATGGTTGGAGACGGTCGGGTAGAGGCGAAGTTGGGGAGCAGCGTGCTGCGGGGGGAGCGCACGGCGCTCATCGCCGACAGCGGGAGCGGCAAGTCGAGTTCGGTGTCTTATGTATTGGGGCCGACCGCCGAAGGGGTAGCTCCGATTCTGGTGCAGGTGCAGTCGTTTGAGCGCGATGCGGCCAAGGCGGAGAAGATTGCCGACGGCGTCATCTTGTCGCTTGAGAGGCAGGCACTTGAGGCCAGCGCCGTCTTGCGGGGGACACAGGTGGTTGGCACTGAACGCGAGGTGACCCGAAGAACGACCCGGACAAGCAAAGCTGGTGGCGGGCTGTCGAGTTGGCTGCAAGCCAGTACTGCCAGACAGATCGAAGAGCAGACCAGCACCTATGAGCCGATTCCGCTCGATGCAAAGCAAGACATGATCTACCAATGCCTCGTTCCGATCTACAACGACGATCTCGTGCCTGTGTTCATATTCGACGACACGGATCGTTGGACTGTCTCCGCTGATAGGGAGACCATCAGCGGGTTCTTCGGGGAAGGCCTTCGTTGGCTGGCCGAGCTTGAGGCATCTGTGGTCGTTGCCACCCATCGCCGTTATTTGGAGACGGAAGGTGCTGGTCCCGCATTGCTGGAGTTCTTGGACTCCAGGATCGAAATTCCCCGTGTTCCGTCCCCTCACCATCTCGGCCGCATCTTGGAGCGACGCATAGAGGCCCGCAATGGCATTGGTGGCATTGAAGGGGTGCTTAAGGGCTGGCGACTTGAAGACGTGGTGACCTCAGAGGCCGTTGACGAGCTGTACGTTCAGTATGAGTCTGGTGCCTCTTTGCGGGAGGTTCTGAAATTTGCCCATACCGCGTTGGTGGAAGCGGCAGACATAGGTGCAGAAATGATCACCGGCTCCCACATTCGGATTGCGGTGCGGTTGTGGGAACCCAAGTGGCTGGATGGCGACTGAGCATCTGGCCACCAACTCCCGCAGCCACTAAGGACACGGGCAACGCCATCGCGGCGCAGGGGGCTTAGCGGAGGCTGCGGCGGTAGGCGGACCACTGGTCGGGGCGCCAGCAGTCTTGGTCTTCGCCCCAGCCGGTGCCGCCGTCGAAGTCCCAGGCGGTGGTGCTCACCCAGGTGAGCATCTTGGGATAGGGGTTGAAGATGATGCGGCTCACCGGGGTGCCGGTGGCCCGCAGCTCCCGGCCCAACTCGTCGGTGGCCTCGATCTCGAAGGCGGTGGCGTAGCCGTGCTGGGCGTCTCGCTCCACCCGGCGCTCGCCGCTCACTATGTCGGCCCGGACGCCGTCGCGCAGGTAGTAGCCGGCGTTGATGGGGTCGCTGTCGGGCTTGGGCAGCGAGTAGCACAAAAAGGCGCTCTGCGACGACGTGGTGGCGAAGGCGTATCCGATGCGGAAGCCCTGGAGGTCGGAGCGGGGCCCCCACGAGCGGTCCCGCATGGCGCAGCAGTCCACCTCGATGTCGGTGCCGTGGAGGCGGATGCGCCCGGTGACCCGGCCGGGCTGGTCGATGTGGCTGGCGATGGTGAACGGGGGCTCGCCCCGGGTGAAAACGTGGGGCGGGGTGAGGGCGTCGAAGCGCAGCTCGGCCTCGAACATGTCGCCGTAGGGATAGCGGTAGCCCAGCTCGTAGCTGGCGAGCGGCTCGATCACCTTCACCCGCATCCCGGTGGGCAGGGTGGCATCACGAAGGTCGAGGCCCTCGGGCAGCGGGATGCTGTGGTTGTAGTCGAAGAACGGCACCTCCCACGGCAAGTATGCGGTGTCGTCCCACACCAGCGTGCCGCCCCCGGCGATGCCCAGGTTGGGGCGGATCCAGGTGTAGAGGTAGCCCATCAGGTTGCGCTCGGGCACGCAGAAGGCGTACCAGCAGGTCTCGGTCTCCCACGGGTGGTTCGACGGGGGGTGGAAGTTGTCGTCGTCGGGCCCGATCAAGGCGTCCTCAGCTGCTCCCACGAATTAGCTCCCTTGTCTGTCGGCATGCTCGGCGAACCGGGCCGGAATCCACTCGGCGAGCGTAGTGGCGATCTCATCGGCCACCGAGGCCAGCCCGTGGTCTGCCTCGGGATACACCACGAGCTCGCCGCCGCCGGCCAGCGCCCGAACCGCCTCACTGGCCTGCACCGGCAGGATCTGGTCTTGCCCGCCGTGCATCAACAGCAGGGGAGTGCCCCCCAGCGCCGCCGCGTTCTCGCACCCCGCCGACTGGGTGGCCAAACCCACCACCCCCGCCGTGTGCTCTCCCAGGGCGACCCCCGCCTGAACCGCCACCGCGCCCCCGAACGAGTGCCCCATGAAGATGAACCGCCGCCCCTGCTCCCGAGCCGCCAAATCGGCCGCCGCCGCTGCATCCAGCAAGCAGCGCTCGATGATCCCCGGCCGCCGGTAG
>JAJEEH010000237.1 GCA_022821105.1 Acidimicrobiia bacterium | reverse complement strand
ACCGCTTCGAAGGGCACGATGTACTGGGAGAAGAGCTCGTCGGAAACCTGCGCGGTGGTCTGAGGATTGGCATCCAGCTTCACGTCTTCGAAGCGGTCCACCAGCGCGCCGATCATCACGGCCAAAAGCAGCAGGGCGGTGAGTATCGCAGGGAACTTGCGCTTGTGGTCGGTCTCCTCATCCTGGTCGAAGTCGGACCGGGTGAGCATGATGCCGAACAAGAACAGCACGATCACCGCGCCGATGTAGATGAGTATCTGGGTGATGCCGGTGAACTCGGCGCCCACCAGCAGAAACAGGGAGGCCACTCCGGCCAGCACGATCACCAGGTACAGGGCGGCGTGCATGATGTCGCGAGTGGTCACCACCCGAAGGGCGGAGGCCACCATCACCGCGGCGATGATCCCGAAGGCGACGTGCTCAGCGATCACCGGGGGAAACCTCTCGTGTTCTGGACGCGGACGATGAAGTGAAGGCCATGTGGATGGTGGTCATCGGGGAACCTTCAGCACCTTCTGCTCTGATCCGGGCTCGTAGGACTCGAAGTCGGGAACGGTGTCCATCCACTCGCTTAGGCGTTCCTTGTCGTGGAGCAAGTCGGCGATGCGGGGCTCGGAGTACTCGTATTCGGGGCTCCAGAACAGCGCCTCGAATGGGCACACCTCTACGCAGATGCCGCAGTACATGCACAGGGCGTAATCGATGTCGAAGCGGTCGAGCGCATTCTTCTGGCGGGGCTTGCCCCCTTCGCGGCGCGGCGGCGCCAGGTATTTGTGACCCTCGATGTAGATGCACCAGTCGGGGCACTCCCGGGCGCACAGCATGCACGCGGTGCAGTTCTCCTCGTGGAGCGCGATCACCCCTCGGGCCCGGTCGGCGGGCATTTCCTTGACGTGGGGGTACTGCACCGTGTGGGAGTGCTTGGAGGGTGCGGGCACCATCGGGGGGCCGTCACCGAAGAGGGTGCGGAACATGGTGCGGGCGGTGACCTTAAGCCCTGTGATCAGTCCTGGTACCAGTGCCATGGCGAACTCCTACAAAACGACCTTGAAAATACCGGTGACAACGATGTTGACCAGTGACAACGGGATGAGGAACTTCCAGGCGAGGCGCTGAAGCTGGTCCTCTCTCAGCCGGGGATAGGTGAAACGGAACCAGAAGATCAGCGCGGACACGGCCATGACCTTGACCAGCATGATGACCGGTCCGGCGATGTTGAATGCCCAGTGCTCGAGGTCGCCCCACGGCAGCGCCCAGCCGCCCAGGAACAAGACCGCGGCCAGTGCGGCGAAGGCGAAGGCGGTGCCGAACTCGCCCATGAAGAAGAACAGGAATCGGAAGCCGGTGTATTCCACTTGGTAGCCGCCCACGATCTCCGACTCGGCCACCGGCATGTCGAACGGCGGCTGGGTGGTCTCGGCTTGCACAGCCACCAGGAAGATGAAGAAGCCCACGAACTGGGTGAGGATGAACGGGTTGCCGATGCCACCCCAGCCGAATATCTCTCCTTCAGCCTGAGCGGTGACGATCTTTTGCAGATCCAGGGTGCCGGCCTGGATGACCACGCCCATCACCGCCAGCACCAGCGGCAGCTCGTAGGCGATGAGCTGGCCGGCGGCTCGCAAGCCCCCCATCAGGGCGTACTTGTTGGCCGAAGCCCAACCGGCCATCAAGATGCCCACCACCGACAGTGACGACACCGCCAGGGCGTAGAAGATGCCCACGTCCAACTGCGCCACCACGGCGTCGGGGCCAGTGGGGATCACCACGTAGATCAAGAAGGTGGACACCAGCACCACCAGCGGGGCCAGGGCGAACACCGTCCGGTCGGCTTTGGCTGGGAAGATGTCCTCTTTCTGCAAGAACTTCAACCCGTCGGCCAGCAGTTGGAGGGTGCCGTAGGGGCCGGCTTCCATGGGGCCCAGCCGGCTCTGCATGAAGCTCATCATCTTCATCAGGAACACGTAGCCCAGCATCAGCGCCGCGGTGGGGATGACCAGGGCGACCACTCCCAACTTGATGATGGTCGACGCCCAGTAGGGCACCTCGGCGGCCAGCAGGCTTGACATCACAGTGGCTGCGGTCACCGGTCGATGTCTCCGAGGATGAAGTACAGGCTGGCCAAAATCGTGATGATGTCGGGCACGTACACGCCCTTTAGCAGCCACGGGGTGATGGAGATGTTGGAGAAGCTGGCCGAGCGGATCTTGACCCGGAACGGCACCAAGTCGCCCTTGCTCACGATGTAGTAGCCCATCTCGCCGAGCGGGTTCTCGGTAGCTGCGTAGGCCTCCCCCGCAGGAACCTTGATGATGCGGGGAACCTTGGCCATGATCGGGCCTGAGGGCAGCCCGTCCAAGAGCTGATCCACGATGTGGGTGGCTTCTCGGGTCTCCTGGAGCCTCACCCAGTAGCGGGCGAAGGAGTCGCCGTCGGGGTGGGTCCACACCTTCCAGTCCACCTGGTCGTAGGCCAGGGCCTCGTGGCCGTCTCGGCGAAGATCCCAGTCCACCCCACTGGCCCGGATGTTGGCCCCCGACAGCCCATAGGACAGACCGACGTCAGCCGGCACGATGCCGATGCCCCGGGTGCGGGCCTCGAAGATCTCATTGCCCAGCACCAACTCTTCGAACTCGTCGCAGAAGTCACGCATCTTCTCCATGACCTGCCTGGTGTCGTCGATCCAACCCTTGGGCAGGTCGTCTTTGAGGCCCCCGATGCGGTCGAAGTTGGGATGGAAGCGACCGCCGGTGGCTGCCTCGATCTGATTGAGCACGAACTCTCGGTCTCTAAAGGCCATGAACACCGGGGTTAGGGCTCCAAGCTGCACGGCCATGTCGCCCAGGAACAGGGTGATGTTGGCGATCCGGATAAACTCGAACAACACCGTGCGAATCCACTGGGC
>JAJEEH010000127.1 GCA_022821105.1 Acidimicrobiia bacterium | reverse complement strand
GGGCCAGCTCAGTGCTCGGAGGGCTGACGACCTTGTGGAGTGGCTGGCCTCCGATGCCGTGGTGGTGGTGGACGCAGGGGTGCTGAGATCCATGGACGAGCCTTCCGGCCGCGGCCCGGATGACGAGCTTCGCTGGCGGCTGGCCGCCGAAGCCGACCGTTCGGTGTTGGTCACACGGGCGTGCTACCTGGCACTGCGCCGCACGGTCTCGCTCCCGGTTCGGCCCACCGGGGTGGTACTTGTTTCCGAGGCTGGACGGGCGCTGACCCGTTCAGACTGCGAGCGGGCCATCGGCGCGCCGGTGCTGGCCACCGTCGCCGTCGATCCCGACATTGCCCGGGCAGTGGACGCGGGGATGCTGCGCACCAGGGTGCCCAAGGGGGCGATCAAGGTCGTCGGTCGGCTGACCGAGGAGCTCTGAGCAGTGGCCTGGAGTCGCACCGGGGGAGGAAAGGAGGCCCTCGACCCGTTCCTTTGCGATCCGTCGGTCTCAGAGATCATGGTGAACGGCCCCGGGCCGGTGTGGGTCGAGCGCCGCGGGAGCCTGGAGGCCACCGGCACGATCTTGGACACCGAGACCATCGAGCTGATTATCGAGCAGACGGTGGCGCCGTTGGGCCGCCGCATCGACCGCAGTTCCCCGATGGTTGACGCCCGACTGGCCGACGGTTCCCGCCTCAACGCGGTTGTGCCTCCAGTAGCGGTGGACGGTCCCTACGTGACCATCCGCCGGTTCTCTGTCCGCCCGGTTGCCCTCGAGGAATTCGCCCCTCCGGGCGTGGTGTCTGTTCTGCGATGGGCGGTAGCCACCCGCTGCAATCTGGTGGTTTCGGGGGGCACTGGTGCCGGCAAGACGACCCTGCTGAATGCGCTGGCCGGCGCCATCGCCCCCGGAGAGCGGGTGGTGACAGTGGAGGACGCCGCTGAGCTGGCCCTGGCCAGCGATCACGTCGTGCGCCTTGAGGCCCGGCCGATGGACACCGACGGGGTGTCCCCGGTCACCATCCGCCAGCTGGTGCGCAACGCCCTGCGGATGAGGCCCGACCGCATCATCGTGGGCGAAGTCCGGGGAGCCGAGACCCTCGACATGCTCCAGGCTATGAACACCGGCCATGAGGGCTCGCTGTCAACCTGCCATGCCAACAGCCCAGCCGATGCCATCAGCCGACTGGAGACCATGGTGCTCTTCGAAGGGGGCGCCGTCCCCCTGTCCGCAGTGCGAGATCAGATCGCCGCCTCGGTGGACATGGTGGTCCACGTTGCCCGTCGCCCCGAGGGCCAGCGGCGCATCGTCTCGCTGGCGGTGATCGACCGCTCCAACGAACGAGACGACGGAAGTCGGCCCCGGCTTCGCCAGATAGCCGACGAGTTTCAGCTGCACAGCCTGCCTGAGGTCAGGCCTCGGATATCAGGCGCCACCGATCCCGATCCCCGATGGCTTCGCCAATGAAATCGGTCAAGGAGGCACTCGAGGCGACGGCCGAGCGGGTCCAGGCCATGGCTGACCAGGCCGGGCTGAGCGTGACAGTGGTCCAAGTCCACAAGGGGCTGGGCGCGCTGGCATTGTTCGGCGCCGGATTCGGCGCTCTGCAAGCGGGCGTGATCGGCGCGATCGTCGGTGTGGCGGTGTCTGTTGGCGGCGCCCTAGTGGTCTTGAGAGCCAGTCGCCATCGCCGCGACCGGGTGATTGAGGCGCAGCTTCCCGCCTTCTTGGAGGCCATCGCCCGCGGGCTGCGAACCGGGCTGCAACTCGGTCCTGCGGCAGCAGAGGCCGCCTCCAGCACCCCGCCCCCGCTGCACTACGAGGTGGTGCCGCTGGCTGAGGAGCTTCGTCGAGGGCTCCGCAGCGCCGATGTGTTCGACCGTTGGGCCCGTCGCCGACCCGAATGCGGCGTAGGCCTGGCCGCGGCAGCGATGGCCTTTGCCGCCACCGCCGGCGGCGCCCAGGCGCGGGCCATCGACGGGGTGGCCGCCACCCTGAGAGATCGGGTCGCCCTCGATCTGGAAGTGCGCTCGCTCACCTCTCAGGCCCGAGCCTCCGCGATGATGATCGCGGCCCTGCCCGTGGGCTTCATGCTCCTGTCGGCCAGCGTTGGCGACCATACGGCCAGCTTCTTGTTCACCACGCGACTCGGCTTGGCCCTCCTCGCCTGCGGGCTGGGCCTCGATGCGATTGGGGCGTGGTGGATGCGCCGGATCGTTAACTCCCGAGACTGACATGGTCATTCCCGTCGTCTTGGGCCTGTTGTGGGCGGCCGTGGTGCTGCTCTGGGGGTGGCGGGCAAGACCCCGCCAGATCCGATCTCCCGCACCGGGCCCGACTCGCGCCCGATCGTCGAAGACCACTTCAGCGGTCGGCTTCGCATTGGGCGCAGTGATCGCATTGGCAGTCCATCCGGTGCTCGGGGTGGGGGTGGGCTTGTTCACGTGGGTTGCACCGCACCGCCGCCGGGCTCAGTTGCAGCGCCGCAGGCAAGCCGATGTCGTCGAAGAACTGCCCGAAGCAGTTGATCTGCTCCGATTGGCCGTTTCGTCGGGCCTCAATGTCCATTTGGCGGTGACCGCAGTGGGGGAGCGTCTCAGCGGTCCCGTGGGACTCGGCTTGGCCGGGGCCGTTCAGCGAGCTCACGACGGGATGCGCCTGGCCGATGCGCTGGAACCGCTCCCTGATTCCGTGGGCGAGCCGGTTCGTCCCCTTGTCAGAGTGTTGATCGACGGTGATCGCTACGGCATCGAATTGGAGCCTGCCCTGGCCCAGTTGGCCGCCGACAGCCGAATGCTGCGCCGCCGCCGTGCCGAAGAGCAGGCCCGCCGTCTGCCGCTGCGTCTGTTGCTGCCATTGGTGGCCTGCATCCTGCCCGCCTTCATCCTCCTCACTCTGGCCCCGGTCCTAGCCGAGACGCTGACCATCCTGCGCCAATGACCGAGACCCCATCTTCCCCCTCCGCTTCCTTCCGCACAGGTACACCGCATGTTCTTGCTTCGATGGCTCATCACCCTTGACGCATGGCTGGCCCGACTTAGCTCCGATAGGGGCCAGGCCACCGCCGAGTACGCCCTCATCCTTTTGGGGGCTGCCGCAGTAGCCATGCTCCTCGTGACTTGGGTCACCAAAACCAACCGAATCTCCAACCTCCTCGATGCCGTATTCCGACACATAACTGGTCTTGTCGGCTAGAGGCTCGGTGGCCGGGGCCACCGCCCGCGACCGGGGCCAGGCTGCGGTGGAGACTGCGATGGTGCTTCCGCTGATCATGGCGGTGGCATTGGCGCTGGTCCAAGTGGGGCTGTTGGTGCGCGACCACGTGTTGGTCGTGCATGCGGCCCGAGAGGCGGCTCGCGCCGCGGCCGTGAACCCAACCACCGAGGCGGCCATGTCCGCCGCGCTGGCCGCCACCAGCCTGGACCCCAACAGAATGCTGGTGCAGACCGACGGAGGCCGTACAACTGGCGGCCTCCTTCGAGTCACCGTGAGCTTTCGGGCCGAGCCCTCTGTGCCTTTGGTGGGCCGCCTGTTTCCCTCGGTGACCATCCAAGAGGCGTTGACCGTTCGCGTGGAATAACTGCTCTGGACCGAAACGAATTGGAACCACCACTAGTCTGATATTTCGTGGAATTCGGCGTCACCGTTGCCTCCTTTGGGGAGTGGGATGTCCTTACGGTCACCGGTGAGATCGACATGGCCACCGCGCCCCGCTTCCGCCAGCGGCTTCTCGCCTTGATCAGTGGCGGGGCTCAGAACCTGGTCATCGATGTCTCCGGGGTTGACTACATTGATTCCACTGGACTCGGCGTGCTCATGGGCGGGGCAAAACGAGTGCGAAGCGCGGGGGGAGACATTCGGTTGGTCACGGCGGGATCCCGTCTCGCAGACCTGATCGAGCTCACCCGACTCGACCGTGTCCTCGATGTGTACGACTCGGTTTCGGCGGCCACTGAAGGCTCCAGCTCGTGACGTCCGACCCCACCCGATTCGACTTCGAGATACCCGCTCGCCCGGAGTACCTCTCCCTGGTCCGCTCCTTGGTGGTCGAGGCTGCTGAATCGGATACGACGCTGAGCCGTGAGCGGGTCGAGGATTTCAAGGTGGCGGTATCTGAGGCCACGACCAACGCCATCGAGGCCCATGCCCGAGCTTGCCGCGACGAGTCCATACGCATTCGCTGCACCGTCACCGACGACCGCCTTGAATTCCACGTCACCGACCGGGGCTTCGGGTTCTATCCCGATCAGATTCAGATTCTCCCCGAACCCGACGACCCCAGCCGCTTGAATTTCGAGCGGGGCCTGGGCATCTATCTCATGCGAATCCTCTCCGACAAGGTCGAAATACAAAGCGGGCCCGACGGCACCGAGGTGTACTTGGCCATCGACCTCTCGGCCAACAGCTCGAATGGCTGAACTGTTGGCAAATGAACGGTCAACTGCCCGCTGTGACTGAGAGAGACCGGCTTGTAGAGGCTACGTTCGGCGCCGATGGCTGATAAGAACCCCCTCAGCGATCTCACTTTCCTGGGCGGCCCCAGCCGGTTGGCTCGATTCATCGGCCGCCCCATCCACCATTTCGCGGCCATCGAAGCAGCCGGCGGTGTTCTCATGCTGATCGCCACCGTGGCCGCTCTGGTGTGGGTGAACTCTCCATGGCAGGACTCATACTTCGACTTCTGGCATACCCACGTGTCCTTCTCGGTGGGCGACTACCACTTTGAGCACGATCTTGAGCACATCGTCCAAGACGGCCTCATGGCCGTGTTCTTCTTCGTGGTCGGCCTGGAGATCAAACGGGAACTGGTAAACGGCCAACTCCGCGACCCCCGCTTTGCCGCGCTGCCCGCTGTGGCCGCCCTCGGCGGCATGGTGGTGCCTGCCCTCGTCTACTTCGCCTTCAACGCCGGTGGTCCGGGTCAAGACGGCTGGGGTATACCCATGGCCACCGACATCGCCTTTGCCATCGGCGTCTTGTCGCTGCTCGGCAATCGCATATCCCGACAGATGAAGGTGTTCCTGCTGACCCTTGCCATCGTCGACGACATCGGCGCCATCTTGGTGATCGCCATCTTCTACACCAGCGATCTCTCGAGCAATTGGCTGCTCACCGCCGCCATTCTGTTGGCGGGCATTCTCATCCTTCGCCGACTCCATGTCTGGTATCTGCCGGTTTACCTCGTCATCGGGGTGGCCTTCTGGCTGGCCGTGTTGGAATCCGGTGTCCACGCCACCATCGCGGGCGTGGTCCTCGGCCTGATCACGCCGGCCAAGCCCCTCCAGTCAGAAGACGAGGCCCGCCGCTGGGCTCGGTGGCTCCAGATGCAAGATCACATACACACCGACGACGTGCGCCGAGTGGGTTTCCACCTTCGAGAGTCGCAGCCCGTCAGCCTGCGGATTGAAGAACTGCTTCACCCCATCGCCGGCTACATCATCATTCCCCTCTTCGCACTGTCTGCCGCTGGGGTTGAGCTGTCTGGAGATGTGCTCTCCGATGCCGCCTCCTCGCGGGTGACGCTGGGCGTGATTCTCGGTTTGGTGGTGGGCAAGACCGTGGGCATTTCGCTGTTCGCGTGGATCGCCCACCGCCTGGGGTGGGTCACCATTCCCAAGTCCTTGGCCGGTAGCCACATGGTGGGGCTGGCGATGGTGGCGGGCATCGGCTTCACCGTGTCGCTGTTCATCTCCCGTCTGGCCTTCGACGACCCGACCATCGCCGATGAGTCCAAGATCGGCATTCTCGTGGGATCGCTGATCGCCGCGGTCGTCGGCATGGGGATTTTGTCCCGCACCGAACCCCGCCCCAAGTACGCCGACAAGGCCTAATCCCTGAAACTGTCGCTCAGCGCGTTTAGGTTCTGCTTGACAGCACCTCTACCTCAACCCCTAGCTTCTCCCCGTGCCCAACGCCCTCGTTATCGTCGAGTCTCCGGCCAAAGCCAAGACCATCGCGGGCTATTTGGGGACCGGTTATGTGGTGGAGTCCTCCATCGGGCACATCCGCGACCTGCCCAGCAACGCCAGCGAAGTGCCCGAGGCGTACCGGGGCGAGTCTTGGTCTCGCCTGGGCATCGACGTCGACAACGACTTCAAACCGCTGTATGTGGTGCCCTCCGACAAGAAGTCTCAGATTCGCAAGCTGAAGCAGCTGCTCAAGGAGGCCGACGAGCTGTACCTCGCCACCGACGAAGACCGCGAGGGAGAGGCCATCGCCTGGCACCTGCTTGAGGTCCTGTCCCCTAAGGCCGCCGTCAGCGTGAAGCGGATGGTGTTCCACGAGATCACCCCGTCGGCCATTCGGTCGGCCATCGAATCCCCCCGGGACCTGGACCGACGGTTGGTAGACGCCCAAGAGGCCCGGCGGCTGCTCGATCGCCTGTACGGCTACGAGGTGTCCCCTGTGC
>JAJEEH010000144.1 GCA_022821105.1 Acidimicrobiia bacterium | reverse complement strand
GTGGGCGAGGCCTCTGGCACCCAAAAGCCCCGAGCAGTGGTGTCGTCGGCCGCAGCCCGGCGCCAGGGCGATCTCGAGCGGGTCAACGAAACCGAAGAGCCCGCACCCCTTATCAAAGAAGCCGATCCGGAGTTCGAGAAGCTGCTCGAGGAGGAGGAAGACATTCTCCGCTCGACCCGCGAGCACAGCGAGACTCCGCACTTCCGACCAGGCGACGCCGACTGATTGCCATGTTGACGTCCGCGACCCCCGAATTCCGCAAAGGCCAGGTCCAGCCATGTTGATGCCCAAGAAGGTCAAGCACCGCAAGCACCATCGAGGCCGGACCAAGGGCATTGCCAAGGGCGGCACCTCCGTTACCTTCGGCGAGTACGGCATCAAGGCGCTCGAGCCGGGATGGATCACCGCCCGCCAGATCGAGGCCACCCGTATTGCCATCACCCGGCACATACGCCGGGGCGGCAAGGTGTGGATCAACATCTTCCCCGACAAGCCGGTCACCGAGAAGCCGGCGGAGACCCGCATGGGCTCGGGCAAAGGCAACCCCGAGCGCTGGGTGGCCGTGGTCAAGCCCGGCCGCATCATGTTCGAGTTGTCCTACCACGACCGCGAAGTGGCCCGTACGGCCATCGAGCGAGGCATTCAAAAGCTCCCGATCAAGGCTCGATTCGTCGAGCGCCAGGAGGGCTGATCACTATGGCCCGACAGACCAACTGGCAGAACCTGAGCGACGCCGATCTCATCGAGCAGCTGGACGAGGCCAAAGAAGAGGTGTTCAAGCTCCGCTTCCAAATCGTCACCGGCCGCTTGGACAACACCGCCCGCCTGAAGCAGTCCAAAAAGGAAGTGGCCCGGGCCATGACCGAGCTGCGGATGCGGGAGATCCAAGCCGCAGAGGCGCTTGAAGCCCAGATGGAGGAGGCCGGCAATGGCTGACGCAAAGGTCGAATCAACCGAAGCATCAAATGCTGCTGACCCGACTACTGAAACGCAAACCGAAACCCGGCCCAACCGCCGCAAGGTGCGGGAGGGAATGGTGACGTCGGTGTCCATGGACAAGACCGCGGTGGTGGTGTCCACCGACCGCGTCCGCCATCGTCGATACAACAAGACCGTGCAGCGCAACACACGCCTGTACGTCCACGATGAGTCCACCCAGCTCGCCGTGGGCGACCGGGTGCGGGTGCAGGAAACCCGTCCTTTGTCCAAGATCAAGCGGTGGAGGCTGGTTGAGATCCTGGAGCGAGCCCGATGATCCAGCAAGAGACCCGCGTCAAGGTGGCCGACAACTCCGGGGCCAAAGAGGTGCTGTGCATCCGGGTGCTGGGATCGTCCCGCAAGCGCTACGCCACCATCGGCGACGTCTTCGTGGCCACCGTCAAGGACGCCATGCCCGGTGCCGCAGTCCGCAAGGGCGAGGTAGTGCGCTGCGTTCTAGTGAGGGCCAAGAAGGAGAAGCGCCGCAAAGACGGCTCATACATCCGCTTCGACGAGAACGCTGCCGTGCTCATCAACGAGCAGCAGCAGCCCCGCGGTACCCGCATCTTCGGCCCGGTGGGCCGGGAACTGCGGGACAAGCGCTTCATGCGCATCGTGTCGCTCGCACCGGAGGTGTTGTAGCCGCCATGAAAGTCCGCAAAGGAGATCGGGTCCGAGTGCTCAGCGGCAAGGACCGAGGCAAAGAAGGCGAGGTGGTCTTCGCCTATCCGGCCAAGGGAACGGTGATCGTCGAAGGCGTGAACATCGCCACCAAGCATCAGGGGCCTCGCCAAGGGATCATGCAGACCGGCATCATCGACAAGGAGATGCCCATCAGGGTGTCCAATGTGGCCGTGATCAGCCCGGCCGACGGCCAACCCACCCGGGTGGGCTATCGGTTCGACACCGACGGCCGAAAGATCAGAGTCTGCCGCCGCACGGGAGTTGATCTGTAATGGCCGCCACCGCAACCACTCCCCGACTTCAGGTCCTGTACCGCGAAGAGATCCGAGACCAGCTCAAGGAGCAGTTGGGGCTCAACAACGTTATGCAGGTGCCCCGCTTCGAGAAGATTGTGGTGAACATGGGCGTCGGCGAAGCCGTGGCCCAGGCCAAGCTGCTCGACGGCGCAGTGGCCGACCTGACCACCATCGCCGGCCAACGCCCGGTCATCACTCGAGCCAAGAAGTCCATCGCCAATTTCAAGATCCGGGAGGGCAATCCCATCGGGGCCAAAGTCACCTTGAGGGGAGCCCGCATGTGGGAATTCTTGGACAGGCTCATCAACCTGGCCATTCCCCGCATTCGGGACTTCCGAGGCCTCTCGCCCCGCTCTTTCGACGGGCAGGGCAACTACTCCTTCGGAGTCACCGAGCAGTTGATCTTCCCCGAGGTCGACTACGACTCCATCGACACCATCAGAGGCATGGACATCACGATCGTTACCACCGCAACCACCGACGAGGAGGGCCGAGCTCTGCTCGAGGCCTTCTCGTTCCCATTCCGAGCCGAGGGACAGTAACTCAATGGCAAAAAAGGCGCTTGTCCAAAAGCAACAGCGAACTCCGAAATTCAAGGTGCGGGCCTACACCCGCTGCCGACGCTGCGGCCGGCCCCGGGCGGTGTACCGCAAGTTCGGCTTGTGCCGAGTATGTCTGAGAGAGCTGGCCCACGCCGGGGAGATCCCCGGCCTGACGAAGGCGAGCTGGTGAGGTGATTGAAGCGATGATCCACCCCTACGAGCTGGTGAGGTGATGCGACTGTGACTATGACCGATCCCATCGCCGACATGTTGACCCGCATCCGCAACGCCAATACCGCGATGCGCGACGAGGTGACGATGCCGTCCTCCAAGATGAAGGTGGCGCTGGCCGACGTCCTCAAGCAGGAGGGCTACATCAGCAACTTCGCCGTGGCTGAGGCCAAGTCCGGCCCGGGGCAGACCCTCACCATTGACATGAAGTATTCCGACCAGCGAGAGCGGGTCATCTCCGGCATCACCCGGGTGTCCAAGCCCGGCCTGCGGGTGTATTCCAAGTCGGACAACATCCCCCGGGTGCTGGGCGGGCTGGGTGTGGCCATCGTGTCCACCAGCAAGGGCTTGATGAGCGACCGCGAGGCGCGCCGCCGCCGCATGGGCGGCGAAGTCGTCTGCGTGGTCTGGTAGGAGGCCGGCGGTGTCACGAGTCGGAATGAACCCGATCCCGGTGCCAGACGGGGTGGACGTGGCCATCGACGGCGCCCACGTCACCGTTTCGGGCAGCCGCGGCACGCTGGAGCACGACCTCCCCGACGTCATCTCCGCCCGAATCGAGGACGGCTTCGTCGTCGTGGAGCGGGCCGACGAGCAGCGCAACACCAAGGCGCTGCACGGCTTGAGCCGCTCGCTCGTGGCCAACATGGTCACCGGTGTCAGCCAGGGCTACCGCAAAGAGCTGGAAATCGTGGGGGTGGGCTACCGGGCCATCGCCCAAGGCAACAGCAAGATCGAGCTTCAGCTGGGATTCAGCCATCCGGTACACGTCGAGGCCCCCGACGGTGTGACGTTCGAGGTGCCCAACCAGACGAGCATCCATGTGCTGGGAATCGACAAGCAGGCGGTGGGCCAAGTGGCCGCCGACATCCGAGCTATCCGCAAGCCCGAGCCCTACCGGGGCAAGGGCATTCGCTACGTCGGCGAGCGGATTATCCGCAAAGCCGGGAAAGCGGCCAAGTGATCCGGGAATCGACATGAGCAGCGTCAAACACAAGCACCAAAGCCGGGTCCGGCGCCACCGCCGGGTTCGAAAGAAGATCCGGGGCACCGCCGAGCGCCCTCGCCTGGCCGTCTACCGGTCCAACCGCCACATCATCGCCCAGCTCATCGACGACACCGCGGGCCACACTCTCACTTCGGCCTCCTCAACCGAGGCCGACTTGCGATCCGGCCCCACCGGAAACGTGGCCGGGGCTGCCGCGGTGGGCAAGCTCATCGCTGAGCGGGCCAAGGAGCAGAACATCACCGCAGTCGTATTCGACCGGGGCGGATTCCGCTACCACGGTCGGATCGCCGCCCTGGCCGACTCGGCACGAGAAGCTGGACTGGAGTTCTAATGACCAATCTCCCGCGAAGTCCATATTTGGAGCGCCCATGACCGACACCTCAACCCCGACCCCAACTCCGACGCCAGACGGCCAGCTGCGCGACTCCCGGGTGATCAACATCAACCGGGTGGCCAAAGTGGTCAAGGGCGGCCGCCGTTTCTCCTTCACCGCCTTGGTGGTGATCGGCGACGGCGCGGGCAGGGTCGGACTGGGATATGGCAAGGCCAAAGAGGTGCCCCTGGCCATCCAGAAGGGCACCGAGGAGGCCCGGCGCAACCTCTTCCGGGTCCCGCTGACTGCGTCCACCATCACCCATCCGGTGATCGGCGAGATGGGCGCAGGACGGGTGCTGCTTAAGCCGGCCGCACCCGGTACCGGCGTGATCGCCGGAGGCGCCGCTCGGGCCATTCTGGAAGAAGCCGGCATCGGCGACGTGCTGTGCAAGTCGCTGGGGTCTCCCAACCACATCAACGTGGCTCGAGCCACCATCGCCGGGCTCAAGGCCCTGAAGCGCCCCGACGAGGTAGCCCGCCATCGGGGCATCCCCGCCGATGAGTTCGTGCCCGCCGGGCTCTTGGCGGCCTATCGGGAGTCGGAGCGCCTGTCGGCCGAGGCGCCCGCCGAGGACGACGAGGAGTAGCCGCCATGGCGATCAAGGTCACCCAGATCCGGTCTCAGATCGGTACTAGGCCCAAGCAGCGGGGCACGCTGCGGGCCTTGGGCCTGCGCGGCATCGGCCAGACCAACACCTTGCCGGATGCCCCCGAGATCAGGGGGATGATCGACAAGGTTTCCCACCTGATCTCCTGGGAGGAGACCGACGAGTCATGAAGGTTCACGATCTGAAGCCGGCCCCGGGTTCTCGCAAGCGCCCTCAGCGCAAAGCCCGCGGCATTGCCGGCAAGGGCGGCAAAACCGCAGGCCGAGGCACGAAAGGGCAGAGGGCCCGGAGCAAGATCCCCGTCGGGTTCGAAGGCGGTCAGATGCCTCTGGCCCGCCGGGTGCCCAAGCTGAGGGGGTTCAAGAACCCGTTCCGCATGGAGTACCAGGCCATCAACCTCGACGTCATCGAGGCCACCGAACTGGACGAAATCACGCCGGAAGTGCTGCACGAGCACGGGCTATTGCACAAGGGTGCCTTGGCCAAAGTTCTGGGCCGCGGCGAGCTGACTCGAGCAGTCACCGTCAAGGCCCACGGGTTCTCTGAGTCGGCGAAGGCGGCCATCGAGGCCGCAGGCGGTAGCGTGGAGGTGCTGCCCAAGCCCTTCACCGGGCGGCCTCCGGCCAAGGGCAACGCCCTCACCAACCGATAGTCCGATCTAGACAGGGTCGAAGGAGTAGAAGTCGTCGTGCTCACCAGGATTACGAAGGCGCTATGACAGTGTCCCTGGCGAAAAAGGGGAATTCTCGTGCTCACTAGGGTGACGAACATGTTCCGGGTCGCCGATCTCCGGAACAAGATCCTGTTCACGCTGGCGATGCTGGTGATCTTCCGCTTGGGCGTGGCCATCCCCTCCCCCGGAGTCGATCTCGACGCCGTCGACCAACTCCGCAACCAGGCCGACGCCGGCGGGGTTACCGGGCTGTTGAACTTCTTCTCCGGCGGCGCATTGTCGCAGTTCGCCATCTTCGCCTTGGGAATCTTCCCCTACATCACCGCGTCCATCATCATGCAGGTGCTCGGAGTGGTAATTCCCCGCATCGAGCAATGGCAGAACCAGGGAGCGGTGGGCCAGCGCAAGATCACTCAGTGGACCCGGTATCTGACCATCGCCATCGCCATCATTCAGGCCACCTCGTTCTCATTCCTGTTCCACAACGGCGGCGGCGGCCTCAGCCTGACGGGTGGCAACGCCAATCAGGCCATCGACCTGCTGCCCAACTTCACCGCCCCCCGGGTATTCCTGGTGGTGCTCACCCTCACCGCCGGCACTGCGCTGTTGATGTGGATGGGCGAGCTCATCACCCAAAAGGGCATCGGCAACGGAATGTCGCTCATCATCTTCGCCTCGGTGGTGTCCACCATCCCCAACCAGTTCTCGCTGGTGAAGGCGGCCGAGGGCTGGGGCGCGGTGTTCGTCATCGCCCTCATGTACCTGGCTCTGCTGGTGGCCATCGTGTTCGTGGAGAACGGCCAGCGTCAGATCCCGGTGCAGTTCGCCAAGCGGGTTGTGGGCCGCCGGATGGCCGGCGGCCAGAGCACCTATATCCCGCTGAAGGTGAACCAGTCCGGCGTGATCCCCATCATCTTCGCCAGCTCGGTTCTGTATCTGCCCATCCTGCTGTCGGCAGTGCTGCCGTCTGACTCCAACCCCGACCACAACACCTGGGGAGAGAGCGTCCAGAGCTGGGTGAACACCCACTTGGGCGATCCGGCCGACACCGTGTACTTGATCGTCTTCGCCCTGATGATCGTGGGATTCGCCTACTTCTACACCGCCATCACCTTCGATCCGGTCAAGCAAGCCGATCAGATCCGCAAGCAGGGCGGGTTCATCCCCGGAATCCGACCCGGCCGCCAAACCGAGCGCTACCTGGGCCGCATCCTGTCCCGCATCACTTTGCCCGGGGCGCTGTTCATCGCCGCGGTGGCCGTCATTCCCGCCATCGCCCTCTCCCAGTACATCCCCAGCCAGAGCGCAACCGCCTACAGCTTCAGCGGCATCTCCGTGCTCATTGCCGTGGGCGTGGCCCTTGAGACCATGAAGCAGATCGACAGCCAGCTCATGATGAGAAATTACGAGGGCTTCTTGAAGTAATGCCCTTGGTGCTGGTCATACTGGGCCGCCAAGGCTCAGGCAAGGGAACCCAGGCTGCGATGTTGGCCGAGCGCTATGGGGTGGTCCACGTCTCCACCGGCGACATGCTGCGGGCCGCGGTGGCCGCGGGCAGCGAGCTGGGACTCCGGGCCAAGGCGGTGATGGACGCCGGCGACCTGGTCGGCGATGACATCATGATCGGCATCGTGGGCGAGCGTTTGGCCGACGACGACATACAAACCCGCGGAGTGCTGCTGGACGGGTTTCCCCGCACCACCGCCCAAGCCGACGCCCTCGCCGAGATCTTGGGGGGCACCGGCCCCGACATGGCCCTGAACCTGGACGTTCCCATCGCCGAGGTAACCGAACGGATGCTGGCCCGAGGGCGAGACGACGACACCGAAGAGGCCATTTCCCGCCGACTGGAGCTCTACGAAGCCGAGACTGCCCCGCTGCTGGCCTGGTTCGAAGAGCGGGGACGCCTGACCGTCGTCGACGGGCTGGGAACCGAAGACGAAGTGTTCACCCGCCTCACCGATGTCATCAGCGCCATTTAGGGCATTTTCGCCCATCAGCGGGTTTGTTCCCATTGAATGCGCCGTATAGCATGACTATTCGGCTCACCTAGTGGGCCGCTATTCGCGCGGTTCGCCGCACCAGCTTGCCAAGACGTCAGGAGAGGTCGCCCTTGGCGAAAAACAAGGAAGACGCCATCATCATGGAAGGGACGGTTACCGAGTCTCTTCCCAACGCCATGTTTCGAGTCGAGCTTGAGAACGGGCACAAGGTGCTGACCCACATCTCCGGCAAGATGCGGATGCACTACATCAGGATTCTCCCCGGCGATCGGGTCCAAGTGGAGTTGACTCCCTACGACCTTCAACGGGGCCGGATCACCTACCGGTACAAATAGCCACAACAAAGCAGCCAAAGGGCACAACGGATCATCGAAAGGCACACCGTGAAAGTCCGTCCCAGTGTGAAGAAAATCTGCGACAAATGCAGGGTCATACGCCGGCACGGGCGCGTGCGGGTGATCTGCACCAACCCCCGCCACAAGCAGAGGCAGGGCTGAGCTGTGGCTCGTATCGCCGGCGTCGACATCCCGCGGGAGAAGCGCACCGTCGTCTCCCTGACCTACATCTACGGCATAGGACCAACCCTGGCCCGCCAGGTATGCGCCGAAACCGACGTTGACGAGAGCACCCGACTGCGCGACCTCACCGATGAAGAGGTGGCCCGACTGCGCAACTACATCGAGGGCAGCCTTCGGGTGGAAGGCGATCTCCGCCGGGAGACCAGCCAAGACGTCAAGCGCAAGATGGAGATCGGCTGCTATCAGGGCCTGCGCCACCGCCGGGGACTACCCGTTCGCGGCCAGCGCACCCACACGAACGCTCGCACCCGCAAGGGGCCGAAGAAGACCGTGGCCGGAAAGAAGAAGGTGATGAAGAAGTGAAGCAGGAAAGGACTAGCCGCTAATGGCCAAGCCATCAGCCGGAGGGCGTCGGCCTCGCCGTCGGGAGCGCAAGAACATCTCCTACGGGGTGGCCCATATCAAGAGCTCCTTCAACAACACCATCGTGACCATCGCCGACCAGCAGGGGAACGTCATCTCCTGGGCATCGGCCGGCAACGTGGGCTTCAAGGGTTCGCGCAAGTCCACCCCGTTCGCCGCCCAGATGGCTGCCGAGCAAGCCGGGCGCAAGGCCATGGAGCACGGTATCCGCAAGGTGGACGTGCACGTCCGCGGACCGGGCTCGGGACGCGAGACCGCAATCCGCTCGCTCCAGGGGGTGGGCATCGAGATCACCGGTATCAAGGACGTCACCCCCATCCCCCACAACGGGTGCCGCCCGGCAAAGCGGCGGAGGGTCTGACATGTCTCGATACACCGGCCCGCGATCGCGGGTTTCTCGGCGCCTCGGCGTGAATGTCTGGGGCACCAAGGGCGAAACCATCGCCTTGGAACGTCGCCCCTACCCCCCAGGCGAGCACGGCAGGTCGCGGCGCCGGGGCAACGTCTCGGAATATCTGCTCCAGCTTCAGGAAAAGCAGAAGGCCCGGTACACCTACGGGCTCAACGAGCGCCAGTTCCGCAATGTCTTCAAGGAGGCGGCCCGCCACAAAGGGGTTACCGGCGAGAACATGTTGCGATTCCTGGAGCTGCGCCTCGACAACGTGGTGTACCGCCTCGGATGGGGGGCCACCCGTCCCCAAGCCCGTCAGCTCGTCTCCCACGGCCACATCAATGTGAACGGAAGCCGGGTCAACATTCCCAGCTATCGCCTCCGCAAGGGCGACGTTGTGTCCCTGCGGGACAAGGCCCGGGAGATGATCGTGGTGGGGTGGAACCTGGATGTGCTCGACCGCACCCCGCCAGCCTGGTTGACCCGGGCCGACGACGGTTTCGAGGCCACCGTTCGAGACGCCCCCCTGAGAGAGCAGATCGACGTGCCGGTTAGAGAACAGCTCATCGTCGAGCTCTACAGCAAGTAGGCCACGCGGCCTCTTGCTTTCCAAGACGACCATCCGACCAAGTTGACCACCACCACTTCAAGAACTGAG
>JAJEEH010000172.1 GCA_022821105.1 Acidimicrobiia bacterium | reverse complement strand
CGGCGTCATCTTGATGCTGTTGATGCTGGGACTCGAGTTCTCCGCCCACGAGCTGATCGACAACGTGCGGCGGTCGACGCTGGCCGGGATCGTCGACATCGCCCTGAATTTCCCGCCTGGTTTCATAGCCGGGCTGCTGCTGGGCTTCGACCCGATCGTCGCCGTCTTGCTCGGCGGCGTGACCTACATCTCATCGTCGGGCATCGTGGCCAAGCTCGTCGCCGACCTCGACCGCATCGGCAACCACGAGACCTCGGTGATCCTCAGCGTGCTCGTCATCGAAGACCTCGCCATGGTGCTGTATCTCCCCATCGTGTCCGGCGTGCTCTTCGGCGGGTCGCTGCTCAGCACCACCGTCACCGTCATAGTCTCATTGCTGGTGGTCACAGCGGTGCTCGCGGCCGCCTACTTCTTCGGCGACCGGCTGAGTGCCATGGCATTGAGCCAGTCCAGCGAGGCGCTGTTGTTGACCTTGCTCGGCGGCACCCTGCTCTTCGCCGGAATCGCCGGGCGCCTCAACCTGTCAACCGCGGTGGGTGCCTTCGTGGTGGGCGTCGCGCTGTCGGGCGACATCGTCTCGCATGCCCGCGGGCTGCTGTTGCCGCTGCGCAACCTCTTCGCCGCCGTCTTCTTCGTGTTCTTCGGCTTGCAAGTCGACCTCGACCTCGTCCCCGATGTCGCCGTGGCCGCGGTCGTCATCGCTGCCGTCACCATCGCCACCAAGTTCGCCACCGGCTGGATCGCAGCGGGCCGGGCCAGCATCGGCAAACCCGGCCGGGTCCGCACCGGAGCCGCCCTAATCGCCCACGGAGAGTTCTCGATCGTCATCGCCGAGCTCGGCATCACCCGCGAGAGCGACCTCGGTGCGCTGGCCGCCACCTACGTCATCATCCTCACCCTCGTCGGCGCCGTGTTCTACCAGTTCTCCGACTCCCTGACCCTCCGCATCCCAACCCGGCACCACCGCTCCCGGTGGGAGCGCACATCTCGCCTAGTGCAAGGGGTTCGCAGACGCCGCTGAGCATCAGCGCGCTGGCCATGTGTTCCTGATGGATGGTCTATACCCAATTCGGGCATACGACTACTACTGTTGCTGCCGTCCGAACTCTTGAGAGGCTCTCGACAGCGGAGACGTTGGGATTCCGCGGCGATGGCAATTCGTCTTGAGTGGGCAAAGAGGACAACGAGTGGAAATCTTGCATGCGCGGCTGGGCCAATAAGCGACTGGACATGTCAGGCATGGCATGGCTGCGGGCGGTATCGGCCTGTGCACAGCCCGACCTGGCCGAAGGAGCGTCGTCGCTCGAACAGAAATGGGACCCCGATGGAGCAGGAATGGCCGGGCTGTCGGTACGTTCGCTGTTCGACCTCTGGCTGCGGGCCCAGCGTTGGCCGCCGGGTGATCGCATCGTGTTCACCGCGCTCACCGTTTCAGACATGCCCTACATTGCCCGCGCCAACGGACTCCACGTTGTCGCGCTTGACATCGACCCGGTCACCGGGGAGCCGGATGCTGACGCGCTAGCCGACCTGATAGACGAGCGAACCCGGGCGGTGGTCTTCGCCCACCTATTCGGAGCACGCGCTCAGACTGATGCCGCCCGACAGGTAGCCCATGCCAACGGCGTGGCGTTCGTCGAGGACTGCGCTGAGGCCTATTTCGGCCCGCATTGGCGGGGCCATCCCAACAGCGACATGGCGCTATTCAGCTTCGGTCCAATCAAATCGGCTACCGCCGTCGGCGGTGGTCTCGCACGGGTGGCCGATGCAAGTGTGCGCGAAGAGATGCGACGGTTGGCGGCGGCTATGCCCACGCAGAGCCGTGCCGACCAGTTCCAACGCCTAGCAAAATTCGGTCTCCTCAACGTGCTGGCATGGCCGGGCGCATTTGGACCCTTGATGCGGATGCTCGACACAGTCGGCCCCGGCCATGATGCAGTGATCCAACGGCTGACACGCGGATTTCCGGGTCCAGGGCTGTTGAGTCGAATCCGCCGTCGGCCGTCGTCGGCGCTTGTGAGGACGCTGGGCGATCGCCTCGACGATGGCGACAACCCAATCCGCCGACGCATCGAGCCAGCCAACCGGCTGATTGCAGGACTTGGTGGCGCCTGTATTCCCACTTCGCAAGCTGAAGAGCACTCGTATTGGCTGGTTCCCGTGCTCGCTCCCGACCCTTCAGCGCTAGTCGATAATCTGGCGGCCTCAGGCTTTCATGCCACGCAAGGGCGCTCGTTCGCAGTTGTCGAACACGACGATCCTGACGACGGTCCACCGCCCGAGGGTGCTCGCACACTGTTCGAGCACGCAGTGTTCCTCCCGTTTGACCCGGTCGTGCCGGGGCCGGTGCTTGACAGTCTCGCTGCCATAGTCAGGGCGGAATTAGAGCGTCAACACGGCGCTGAATCCCGTCTGAGCGTCAGTATGGGGTGAAGAGGGCAGGCACCGCCGGGCAGAAGCTGTCACTGGCATCGGTAGACTTGGGATATGGATTTGGGTACTTTCACCAGGGGAAATACCGAAGAGGCCAGTGGTGAGCCGGCAGGCCGCAGAAGCGGTTGTGTGGAAACTGAGTTGCCTGATTTCGCTGGGTTGGGGTCGGGTGACTTGGTCAAGTTGATCCTCCAGGCCGACAGCGCTCGGCGGCAGTTGGATGGCTACCTGGCTGCGTTGTTGGGCCGGTTTGGGGAGCAGGAGGGGCAGGACGCGGTTGAGGAGTTGTGCCGCCAATTTGGGCTTGGTCGCCATCGGGCCCGCCAGCAGGCCAAGACCTCTAATGCGCTCAAGGCGTTGCCCGACACATTGGACGCCGCCAAGCAGGGGTGGATCTCGATTGAACATGCCCGGGTGATGGGCGAGTCGCATCTGCGGGCGCCGCTGTCCAAAGACGACGAGTTGGAACTGGTCTTAGTGGCCATCTCAGAGGACCTCGATGAGTTCAAGAAGACTGTGGCCCGCCGGGAGGACCAGCGCCGGGCTGATGACGGGTTGACCCGCCACGAGCGCCAGCGGGACCGTCGCATCGGCAAAGTGTTCGACGGTGACGACGAGATGGTCGTTCTGCACGCCGAGTTTGATCGCATTGCTGGGGAGCGGGTCAAGACCGCCCTCTATGAGCTGAGCGATCGCCTGTTCCGCGAAGACGCCAGGTCTGGGAGCGACCGCACCCACCAGCAGCGCAACGCCGATGCCCTGGTCGCGCTCATCACCCAACGACCCGACCGAGTCGACAACGCCGGTAGCGAACCAGAGACAAGACCCGATGTCGACTCGCCTGACTCCGGCGTCGCGAACGACGATTCCAGCGGTTCGGGGTGTGACCTTGCTCCACAGGCCACGACACTGATCGTCTCGGTCGACTACGACACCCTCACCGGTCAGTTGAAGAACGCCGGGCTCATTGACGGCACCCCCATCGACATCGACGACCTCCGCCGCATCGCCTGCGACGCCGGCATCGTGCCCGCCATCTTCGACGCCGACGGCCAGCCCCTCTACATGGGAAGAAAGCAGCGGGCCACCACAGCCGCCCAGAAACTGGCCCTGATCGCCCGCGACAAGCAATGCGTCGGCTGCGGCATGAGAGCAAGCGCCTGCGACGCCCACCACGTCATCTGGTGGGACGACGACGGCCCCACCGACATCACCAACCTCGTGCTGTTATGCCCCAAGTGCCACAAAAAGGTCCACAAACACGGCTACACAGTCACCCATGACAGCACCGGGCGATATCGACTAAGGCCCCCGCCCACAGTTACGTCCCCAAATGACATAGTGGCATTCTGCCCCGCAAACGATCCTGCTAGCTTGGCTCATTCCGGGTCGCTAGGGCAGTTGGCTAGGGCCCCTGCATAACTGGCTAGCGGTCAGGGGCTTGAGTCCGAACGGCAGAGTTCTTTTCTAGCGAGGATTGCATTGTCGACAAGAGTTGTCTGTTGGAACATCGCCAAGCGCCATGAGCCGTGGCGTGAACTGGTGGCAATGGATGCTGATGTCGCTCTGCTTCAGGAGGCAGGTCAGGTTCCAGAGGACGTCGCTGGCGACGTTGAAACCGACAGCGCAGACCTCCCAGACGACCTATATGACCGATGGCCGAGGGTGGTGAAGCTGTCTGACCGGGTCGAAGTCGAGTGGTTCAGGCCGGTCAGTCCGATGATGAGACCCGAGGCAGACGAGATTCCGGTCAGCGACGTGAGCACAATTGCTGCTGCTCGGGTCATTCCCCAGGGCGCTGAGCCGTTCATCGTCGTGTCCATGTACGCGCGCTGGGTGATGCCGCACTCGTCAACCGGCACAAAGTGGGGTGTCGGGCATTCTGACGGCTCAGCGCACCGGATCCTGTCGGATTTGTCGGCGTTCATTGGCAGCGTCGATCCGAGCACGCACCGCATTCTGGCCGCGGGTGATCTGAACATGATCCATGGCGCTACCGAGGACAACCGGCTGGCCCTTGCTGTTCGGGAGGGCACCGTGATCGACAGGATGGCCGCACTCGGTCTGGAGTTCTTGGGTCCCCAGTATCCCGATGGAAGGCAGGCAAGCCCCACGCCTCAGGGTTTGGGGCCGAACACCAAGAACGTCCCCACCTATCACACGGTCCGCAAGTCCCCGGAGACTGCTGAGAACCAACTCGACTACGCCTTCGCGTCCCGCGGCTTCCACGAGGAAGTCACCGTGCGGGCAATGAACTCTCCCGAGGAATGGGGCAGCAGTGATCACTGCCGACTGTGGATCGAAGTGGGAACGCAGAACTAAGGATTTCTGCGTCTCAGCCCACTAGGTATCGCGAGACGACAATGAATCTGCGACTTGTGTGGCGGCGTGGTGGCCGCTGGAGAGGGCGCCGTTTACTGAGGGGATGGCCATGTAGTCGCCGGCCAAGTAGAGGTTGTCTATGCGTCCGGCAAGCTGGCCCGGAATGTTGGCCATCTGGGCGAGCATTCCGGGCTTGCCCATGCACAGGGCCTCTTCCCAGCGGTACACCCGGAAGAACAGGCCCTCGTCGTCTTCAGGAAGAGCAGAACCGGGAGGGGCATGGCGGCGGGCGGCGCCCAGCATCTGGCGCTTTATCTCCTCGTCGTCTTGCGGGATGAGCTCCTTGGCCCGGTCGAGCCCGATGAGCAGGTCGAGGATGCTGTGGCCCGCAGGCGCGCAGGCCGGCAGGAAGGTGGTCCGATCCATCAGCAGCGGGGTGTCGTCGTCTTCGGGGTAGAGCGCGCCGTGCCATCCCGCAGGGAGCGGGCGGCGGTCGAGGCCTATCACCACGCGGCAGCCGGTTGAGTAGTCAACGGTGCTGAGGGCGCGGCGAGTCTCTTCCGGCAGTTCGGGGATGAGCCCGGATACGTGTGTGCCGGGCACGGCACAGATCACGGCGTCGGCCTCGATGGTCTCGCCGTCGACTGCGACGCCGGTCGCCGTGCCGTCGGCCACGGTGATCCTCCTCACGGGGGTGGACACCCGTATGGCATCGGAGCAGGCGTCGGCCAGCGCGGTGTTGAACGAGCCGATGCCGCGCTCGGGCATGTACACCTTGCCGCCGCTGAGCATCGTTTCTCCGATATAGGCCCGCATCAGCGCTTGGCCTGCGGGCGCGGCATCGCCCAACACCATTTTCAGGGGGCCGCTGAGCGAGATCTTCAACTTCTCGGGCACCTTGTGCCGATCGAGGTAGTCGCCGAAGGTCTCGTCGTCGTCGATCTCGGCGAGGCGGCTGTCGCTGGCGAAGCTCAGGTATTCCTCCTGGCGATACAACTGCCGCATCACCTTGGAACCGGCCCGCAAGCCCGAAGGGGAGAGGAAGCCCATGGCCAGCGCCGCAGGCAGCTGCCGTATGTAATTCAAGGGCGATTGGTCGGGCGTAGTGGTGACCCAGCGCCCATTGCGGTGGTGGCCGAAGACCATCGTCGACTCCACCAGCGGCAGGCCCAGTTCCTCGCAGATTCGAAAGGCGGTGTCGTAGGTGGTGGTGAAGACGAATGCCCCATTGTCCAGAGAGAACCCGTCCACCTCCTCTCCCTTGCCGCGCCCGCCAGCACGCTCGGAAGCCTCAAGCACCAGGGGAGTGATGCCCCGCTTCTTCAACGTGTAAGCCGCGCTAAGCCCCGCAAACCCGCCGCCAACAATGACAACCCGCCTATTGCTCATCTGAGCGGCTCCCCGTACTCGCTACTGATGCTGCTAGCCTGGCATATTCCGGGCCGTTAGCTCAGTTGGCTAGAGCACCTGCATGACGCGCAGGGGGTCAGGGGTTCGAGTCCCTTACGGCCCACCGATCGAATTTGACGGGCTCTCCTGTGCGCCTAGTTTTGGTTCGGCTCCCACGGATCAGGCGTGGAGGGCGGGGTGTCGTAATCGCCTTGGCCCCCTACAGCCTGCTCGAGCTCCTCAAGGCTCAAGGGATCCTGGTCGCTGGCTTTTGAATCACCTGGCGGAGTCTTGTCTGGCTTCTTCATGGCCGTACCTCCAAAGGTTGCTCATCAAAATGATGGAGTGGTCGCTCTTATGTTAGGTGATTCATCTCGGCCACGTGCCAAATGGGCGGGTATGCGGCTGGGTAGGCTCCCCTGGGGTTGTTAGTGGAAGAGACTAGGGATCGACGGCGTCTGGGTTGGTTGCTGGCCGCGGTGGGCATGCTGTCGGTTTCCACCGATTCGCTGTGGATCCGGCTCTCGGAGGCCGACGCCGTCGATGTCTCCTTCTGGGTGGCGTGCTGCTCGGTGCCCCTCTACACCGCGCTGAGCCATCGGGTGGACGGCTGCTGGCCGCTGGAGGCGTTCCGCCGCCACCCCTGGCAGCAGCTGGTCATCGGAGCGCTCACCGGGGGCAGCCAGCTTTGCTTCGTTATCGCCGTCACCCAGACTCGGGTGGCCAACGTGGTGGCCATCGTGGCCGCGGTGCCCCTGATGGCCGCAGTGTGCGCCTGGATATGGCTGAGGGAGCGCATCAGCCGGACGATGGCCATCGCCATCGCCATCACCATGGCTGGCATTGGAGCGATTGTGTCCAGCTCGGTGGGCGAGCCAACCCTCAAGGGCGATCTCCTGGGCGTGGCGGCCATATTGGGCTTTGCGGTGAGCCTGACCATGTGGCGCCGATACCCCGACATGAGCCGGCTGGTGGGCCTGTCCATCGGCGGGGTGATGACGGTGGTGGCCCTGATCTACTGGGCATCGCCACTGTCGCTCGATCTGCGGGCCTACCTGTCGATCGCCGCCATGGGCTTGGCGTTCAACCCCTTCGGCCGTCTGGCGTTATCCAACGCCCCCCGCTTCGCCCCCGTCGCCGACGTGGCCTTGTTCGCCCCCATTGAGACCGTGGCCGGCACCATCTGGGCCGCCGCATTCTTCAGCGAACTGCCCCGCCCAGTCGCCGCCGTCGGCGCGGTCATCGTCCTCATCGGCGTCTTCTACGGCACCATCGCCACCACCCGCACCCCCCTCCCTGATCTGGACTGAGCTGCTGTTCCCCATTCGTTACCACTTCAAGCGCAGGGCCATTAGGTGGGGGACCCCAGGCTCTTCCACCAGGCCGATGGGGTAGATGATCATGTCGTCGGCCACTGCGGGCCAGCCGTTGGTGGCGCCTTTGGCCTGGTGGCGCCACACGATCTCGCCGGTGGCCCGGTCGAGGGCCAACAACTCGCCGAAGAAGGTGGAGGTGAACAGAAGGTCGTTCACCACCGTCATGCCGCCGAACGCGTCTGCGGCGGGAACGTCGGGAATCTGGGAGATGATCTCGACGTCCCAAACGATGTCGCCCGTTGCGATGTCGATGGCCACCACGTTGCTGGGGCGGGTGAAGAGCTGCGTGCCCTCGCCGCCGCTGGTCACCTGGTCTGACTCGTAGAAGCTGGGGGCGTTTACCACCACGGCGTAGAACACACCGTCGGCCGCGGCCACCGGAGTTACCATGCCGCCCTGGGCGCCGGGCATTACCTCGACCGGCTTGTCGAAGCTTTCCAGGTGGTCGTTCTGGTGCTGGCCCACCGAGGTGCGCCATAGCACTTCGCCGGTGGCCGGATCGTGGCCGAAGGCCACCCCGCCCTTGCCCGCAGTCACGAGCACGTCGTGGTCCAAGCCGTGGTCTTCGGCGTGGGCCAGGGTTACCAGCACGTGGTCGCGGTCGAAAATGTCGTGGGGGAAGGCCTGGAACCCCCAGCGCAGCTCGCCGGTGGCTGCGTCAAGGGCCACCGTGCCGCTGGTCCACCGGTTGTCGCCCGGACGGCTCGATCCCGCCGGCCAGCCGGGGGCGCCGGGGAAGGGGTAGGGGTTGCCCACCCCGAAGTACAGCGTGCTGGTCTCGGTGTCCAGCGCCGGGGGATACCACGCCCCGCCCCCGCTGTTGATGCTGGGGTTTCCCCACAGGTCTTCGTCCTCCACGGTGGCGAACGACCACACGATCTCACCGGTGGCCTGGTCCAAGGCGTGGATGGTGCCCCGGGCCCCGGCGGGGAATCCGCTGGTGGCCGCATACACCAATCCGCTGTAGGCAAACGGCTGGACGTTGATCTCGCTGAGGTCTCCGCCAGTGATGTCGGTGGCCCAGATCTCCTCGCCGGTGTCGGCGTCGTAGGCGGCGATGAGCTGGCCCCGCTGGCGCCAGCCGATTTTGGTGGCGAACACCTTGCCCCAGCCCACAACGACTCCCGAGGGGCCGTATATGCCGCCCCGTCGCCCCGCCGTCCAGAGAACCTTGCCGGACTTGCGGTCGATGGCCTGTACTCCGCCGTCGAGGCCGGCCACATACACCCGGTCGCCCAAGATGAGAGGCGTAGTGGCCAGGTTGCCCCAAGTGCTGCCGCCGGGAACATCGGCGGTCCAGGCCACCTCCAGGCGGTTCACGTTGGACGAGTCGATGGGGCTGTCGAATGTGGCCCTAGTGGCGGCGTTGTCCCGGTTGGGCAGGGGCCAGTCGGCGGCATGTTCGATGACTTCAGGCGGGCTGCCGCCCGGCGATTCGCTGGTTGTCGGGCCAAACTCAGACGTTGGCTCGGATGTAGATGTCGGTTCGGCCTCCGCGGCTGCTTGGGATTGCGGCTGTTCGGCCGTTGAAGTGGGAGCAGCCGTCGGCGCTGGCGGCTCGGTCGACTTCTCTGATGAAGAACAAGCTGACAAGACCAGCGCAACGGCCAGTGCGATGGCTGTCAATCGCCGGTCAGTGGGGCCCATTGCATCGACTGTAGGGGCACGGGGAACACGGGGCGGTACTGTGTTGTCAACCCAGCCAAGGAGGAGGCATGGCACGAATTCGGATTCCCGACGGCCCCGAAGAGGAGCTGCACCGACTGTGGATGATGACCCCGGCACTGTCCGGACCGGCATCGGCGTTCAGCGGCGCGGTGTACAACGAGAGCAAGCTCCCCGTGCGGTTGCGGGAGTTGCTGCGGATGAGGATTGCCCAGATCAACGAATGCGTGGTTTGACTGGACACCCGCATTGCGTCGTTGGCGCAATATGAACTGAGCGAGGACGACTACCTAAACGTCGGAAATCGCAACGAATACGACGGCTTCAGCGAAGCCGAGCGCGATGCTCTGGAGTACGCGGAGAAGTTCGCGGTCGACCACCTGTCCATCGACCAGGAGTTCATGGATCGCATGGTCGGTCACTTCGGCGAAGAGCTGGTGGTGGAGATGACCCTGGCCATCGGCTGCTGGATCGCCTTCGGACGGCTCAACCAGGTGATGGACGTGGTCGTGTCCTGCCCACTGCGCATGAAGGGCCCCGTCGAGGCCCGCGAGGTGCTAGAGGCATCCGACGGCGACCTCCTGGCCATGCGCTCCGCCCGATTCGCCTAGACCCATCTGCCGTCTGCCAGTCGACGCCTAGCGGAATAGGCGGCCGAAGGCCCGCAGGTCGTCGGTGAACAGCTCGGGCTGCTCGAAGGGGGCGAAGTGGCCGCCTTTGGGCTGCACCGCCCAGTGGACGATGTTGTAGCGGCGCTCGGCCCACGCCCGCGGCGTTTGCAGCAGCTCTCGGGGGTACACGGCGTGGCCGGTGGGCACTGACACTTGACCGGCCCAGGTATCCACCGCCGAGGTGCCGGTACGGGCCGACTCCAGATACAGCCGCCCCGATGATGCCGCGGTGGCGGTGACCCAGTACAGCATCACGTTGTCCAGCAGCTGGTCTTTGGTGAACACGCTCGCCAGGTCGCCGTCGTCCAGATCGCACCAGTGCTGGTACTTCTCGATGAACCAGGCGGCCAGACCGGCGGGGGAGTCGTTGTGGGCCACGGCCAGGGTCTGGGGCTTGGTGCTCAGCATGGCCATGTAGCCGGTACCCCCGGTGATCACCTCCAGCGAGCGGGCCATGGCCGCCTGCTCGGCCTCGGTCACCCCCTCCATCATCTTGGCCGGGTCGGCGGCCTCTTCGGTGGTGGGCTGGGCGAAGAGCATGTTGAAGTGCGCCGCGATGAGCCGGTCGCCGTAGGCCTCGGCCATTCGCCGGGTGACCAGCGCACCCCAGTCGCCCCCCTGCACGATGTAGCGGTCGTAGCCCAGCTGCTCCATGACTTCGGCGATGGCCTCAGCGCAGCGGTGCATGTCCACACCGGGATTGGCGGTGGGCCCGGAGAATCCGTAGCCGGGCAGCGACGGGACCACAATGTGGAAGGCGTCGGCCGGGTCGCTGCCGTGGGCGGCCGGGTCGGAAAGCGGCCCCATCATCTCCCGGAACTCCACCACCGAGCCCATGTACCCGTGGATCATCACCATGGGCAGCGCGTCGGGCTCCGGCGAGCGCACATGGTAGAAGTGCACCCGCTCACCAGCCGCAGTGGTGGTGAACTGGGGAAAGGCGTTGAGATAGGCCTCGCGGGCCCGCCAGTCGTAGCCGTCGGCCCAGTACTCGCAGAGCTCTCGCATGTAGGCCACGTCGGCGCCGTCGGCCCACCCCGGCCGCACCGTGTCGGTCCACCGGGTCATGGCCAGACGCCGGTGCAGGTCGTCTAGTTCGGCCTGGGGGACGTCGATCTCAAACGGCTCGATGCTCATTCCCGCAGCGTGTCACAGACCCGCGTCGGCACCGCTAGTCGAAGTGCCCTAGTCGAAGTGCCCTAGTCGAAGTGCTCCGCGCGCCGAACGATGAAGAACCAGGTGAGCACGCCCGACAACACCACCAGCACGCCCGACCAGATGCCGGCCTCGGCCACGAAAGCCTCCTCGATGCTGTTGAACGCCTTGGTGGTAAGGGTGGGGAAGTCGAACGGGGCGATGAGCAGGGTGATGGGCAACTCCTTCATCACCGAGAGCATCACCAGCCCGCCCCCGGCCAACAGCCCGGGGGCCATGAGCGGCAGTTCCAAGGATCGGAAGCGGCGCACCCAGCTGGCCCCCAGGGTGCGGGCCGCGTCGGTCAGCCGAGACGACACCGCGGCCACCGCCACTTGGGAAGTGCGCATCGTCTGGCCGCCGAACCGCACGATGTAGGCGAACACCAGCAATACCAGGGTGTTGCGGAGGTGGCTGCCGATGTCGGTCTTCAGGGTCCAGAACAGCAGTGCCAGTCCGATGAGGATTCCCGGAAGGGCGAACGCCGACACGATCACCGCGTTGGCCACTGTGCCGATTCGGGATCGGTGGCGTACCACCAGGTAGGCAGCCGGGAGCACCACGGCCACCGACACCACTGCGGCCAGAATGCTGCCGTAGGCGGTGTGCCAGGTGGGCGACCACACGTCGTCCCATCCCACGAGGAGGTCTCTTCCCCCGGAGGCTTCCAGCCTGATCCCGTCGATGGACCAGTCGGCCAGCGAGGCCAGCGGCCCCAGCAGGGCTATGGCCAACGATCCGATCAGGAACGCCACCGCGAACGGTTTGGCGCGGCCCAGCCGATAGATCACCGGGCTTCGCGACCGCACCGGCGCAGCATGCTCAAAGCGCCGGGTGGCGCCTCGCTCCGCCAAAACGACCGCGGCGGCCAGCACCAGCAAAATCACGCTGAGGGCCATCGACACCGGCTGGTTGTTCAGCCGGGTGGTGTAGATGGCCCGGCTCAGCGTGTCGTAGCGCATGAGCTGCACCGCGCCGAAGTCGCTGATGGCGTACAGGAACACCAGCAGGGTGCCAGCGCTGATGGCGGTGGCCGTCTGGGGCAGCACCACTCGCCGGATGATGGTCAGGGGGCTGTCGCCCAGAAGCCGAGCGGTCTCCTCGGCTGAGCCGGGCAGACGCCGCAGCCGGGCGGCCACCGGCAGGTACACATACGGGTAGGTGAACAGGGTGAGCGCCAGCCACGCCCCGAACAATCCCCGCACCTCCACGTCCCACACCAACCCCAGATTGTCGAGCCAATCCGACAGCAGACCACCGGGATTGAGGGTGCGGATCAATGCCGCCGCGCCGATGAAGGTGGGAAACACCAGAGGAAGGGGCAAAAGCGCCTGCCACATGCGCTTGAGCGGTACGTCGCACCGGGTGGTCAGCCAGGCCAGAGCGGTGCCGAACACCGCGGTGGAAGCCGACACCAGCACGGCCAGCCGCAGGGTGCGAAGCAGCGGTCCTTGGGTGCGCTGGGAGAACAGCACGCCCAGCGGATCGCTGTGGAAGGTGAAGTTCCGCCACACCAGATAGCCCGCCGGGAAGGCGAAGGCAATGGTCACCACGACGGCGACGGCCTTCAACGGCACGGAGGATCGAATGGCGGGCGACTGCATCAGAGGTGTTCAAATGCCGCGGCTGGCGCCCCGGTATAGACGGGGATCACCCGGTCGCCAGGAGCCAGGCTCTGTGCCCCGCTGACCCGGGCGAGGAGACGGACGCCGGCGGCGTTGGCCACGGTGACCATCGAGTCGGCCCCCTGGAATTCGAAGTCCTCCACGGTGTGGGTTGCGGTGCCGCTGTCGTCGGGGCGCAGGTCCACATCCTCGGGTCTGACTACGACATCTACCGGGCCATGGTGGGCGTCCAGCAGCGGGATGGGTCCGAAGTCGGAGCGGGCGACTAGGCCGTCGGCGTCGGCGGGGTACATCGATACTGCGCCGATGAAGGCGGCCACCCATGGGTTGGCTGGCTTTTGATAGATCTCCGCGGGCGATCCGATCTGCACGATGCGTCCCGCATCCATGACCGCCACCCGGTCACCCAGCACCAGCGCCTCCTCCCGGTCGTGGGTCACGAACACCGCGGTCATTCCTGTGGACTGGAGAAGCTGGCGCACCTCGGTGCGGACATCCCGGCGCAGCGCGGAGTCCAAATTGGAGAACGGCTCGTCCAAGAGCAAGGCAGTGGGCTGGGG
>JAJEEH010000009.1 GCA_022821105.1 Acidimicrobiia bacterium | reverse complement strand
AAACCGCCCACGGCCCCTAACCCCCCCCCCCCCCGAAGAGCTGAAAGGCACCTGGGACGACGTGGACATCCGCCACGTGTGACCGAATTGAGGGTCAGATTCCGAGCAGGTCGGCGATGAGCTCTCGGATTTGCTGCAATGCGACGGAACCCACATTCGTGTCCGTCGTCTCGACCACGCGGTCGACGCTGATGGTGGTCGGCAGGTGCACTTGGGCGACGCCGAATCCGGCGACGTCGACCTCGCTCAGCCACCCCCTCTGGTTGGTCGTGCAGGGAACAACTGCGATGGCGTGCTGACGGAACTCGAGCACGTCATCGGAGGTGACCACGATCGCAGGCCGGACGAAACCCGGCTCGCCGCGCGCCGGCGTCCCGAAATCGCAGCGGACGACGTCACCGGCTCGCATCAGCAACATCCCCCGCGGACGCATCAAGCACGGCCTCGTCATCAGCATCTAGCGGTGCGCTTGCCAACTGCGCCCCGATGATGCGACGGCGTTCCCGCCGGATCATCCTGTCGAGCTGCGCATCGAATGTGAGCCCCTCGCGGTCCGCAAGCTGGCGAAGCGCATCCCGGTTCCGGACCGAAACCTTAATGGTAGTCGAATCAGGCATACCGCCGAGTATACCCATAAGGACCCGCCCCGCGGCCGCCACCACCCAAGCACTCGCCTCCGACACCGACTACCGCATCCACCGCTACGGCCCCCACAAAACCCAAGCCTTCACAGTCCACCCCTAGCGCTGTCTGATCCCATTCTCACCCGACAAGCAGCGAAAGGGCCCGAGCGGGCAGACTACGGCCATGGGTGATCGACCAGTAGCGTTTGTGACCGGGGCTAGCCGGGGGATTGGGAAGTCTTGCTCGGTGCATTTGGCCCGGGCGGGGTTTGATGTGGCGGTGTCGGCCCGCACGGTGCAAGACGGCGAGCAGCGGGAGCACTCCTCCACGGTGCAGCGGTCGGACACCTCGCCGCTGCCGGGCAGCTTGTCGGCCACCGCCGCTCTGGTGGCCGAGGCGGGGGGCGAGGCGCTGATCGTGGCGGCCGACTTGTTGGACTTCGACTCATTGGAGGCCGCAGCGGCCACGGTATTGGAGCAGTGGGGGCGGGTGGATGTGCTGGTGAACAACGGGCGCTACATCGGTCCCGGCCACATGGACCGGCTCTTGGACACCCCGATTGAGCTGCTCGACCACCACCTGAAGGCCAACTGCCTGGCCCCGCTGGTGCTCATCAAGGCGCTTTTGCCCCAGATGATCGAGCGGGGCAGCGGCACCCTGGTGAACATCACCTCGGCCTCGGGCTACGCCGATCCCACCGAGGCGGCCGGCGACGGGGGCTGGGGCATGGGCTACGGCATCAGCAAGGGCGCCTTCCACCGGGTGGCGGGCTTCCTGGCTGTGGAGAATGGCAGCCAGGGCATCAACGCCTTCAACGTGCAGCCCGGCTACATCTCCACCGAGCGCATCGCCCAGGACATGGCCCAGTTCGGCTTCGAGGACACCGGCCAGCCCGCCGATGTGATCGGCGCGGTGGTGGCCTGGCTGGCCACCGATCCCGAGGCCCGGGAGATGAACGGCACCAACATCGAGGCCCAGTTCTTCTGCCACGAGCGGGGGCTGTTGCCCGGCTGGGCCGGGCCGGAGCCCAACACCGCGGCCATCCGCTACGACCTGAGCGGCGCCATCCTGGCCGAGAAAGAGGCCCAGCTTCTGGCCCAGACCGCCCAAGAGTGACCGACGAAGCCGCGGCCGGCAACACGGCATCCGGGGGTCGAGAGGCAACCGGGGTTCGAGCATCCTCCGGGGGTCGAGAGGCAACCGGGGTTCGAGCATCCTCCCGGGGTCGAGAGGCAACCGGGGTTCGAGCATCCTCCGGGGGTCGAGAGGCAACCGGTCGGCTGGAGCTGTGCGCGGTCATGCCGGTGTACAACGAGGAGGGCATCGTGGGCCAGGTGGCCGAGAGCTGGCTGGAGGTTCTCGACGGGCTGGGGATCCACTACGAGCTGGTGGCCATCGTGGACGGCGCCACCGACGCCAGCGAGCAGATTCTGCGGGCGACAGCCGAGCGCCACCCTCGTTTGGTGGTGGATGCCAAGCCCAACAGCGGCCACGGACCCACCATCTTGCGGGGCTACCGGCGGGGAGCGATCACCGCCGAGTGGGTGTTCCAGACCGACTCCGACGACGAGATGCCCGCGGCCTCGTTCGGTGAGCTGTGGGCACTCCGCCACGATGTGGACGCGGTGATCGGCATTCGCACCAGCCGGGATCAGTCATTTGGCCGGCGGGCTATCACCCGGGCCGCCCGATTCACGGCCCGGGCGGCGTTCGGCTGCCGCCTGGCCGACGTGAACTGCCCCTACCGGCTGATGCGCTCTTCTGCCCTGGCCCCGCTTTTGGCCCCCATCCCCGACGACACCTTCGCCCCCAACGTGGTGCTGTCGGGCATGCTGGCCCGATCCGGCGCCCGTCTGGCCGAGGTTCCGGTGCCCCACCACGACCGCACTACCGGAGAGGTGTCGATCCTGGGTTGGCGGGCGCTTCGGGCCGCTCTCCGCTCCTTCGGCCAAACGGTGCGCCTCAGCCGCGCCCGAATACCGAAAATCTGACTGTAAGCTGCCGATTTCCGCCCAACTGTCACCCTGGACGGGTACCGTCTAATTGGGCCTCGCCCACTCCAACTTCCCCCTACGAAAACCCGTTAAGGCAATCATGGCCCAGCCATCAAAGACCTTGTTCGACGCCGAGATGGACAACCCCGACACCGAGGTCGATTTCGCCCGCGAATTGGTGAGAGTCCCGGTGGCCGAGGAGATGTCGGAGTCGTTTCTGGCGTACTCCCTGTCGGTCATCACCTCCCGGGCCATCCCCGACGCCCGCGACGGCCTCAAGCCGGTGCAGCGCCGCATTCTCTACTCCATGCTCAACATGGGAATCCGCCCCGACGGACCCCACCGCAAGAGCGCCCGGGTGGTGGGCGACACCATGGGGAAGTACCACCCCCACGGCGATGCCGCCATCTACGACGCCCTCGTGCGGCTGGCCCAGGAGTTCTCCCGGCCCATCACCCTGGTAGACCCCCACGGCAACTTCGGCACCCTGGACGATCCCCCGGCCGCCCCCCGCTACACCGAGTGCCGCCTCGCCGAGGCCGCCATGGAGATGCTGGCCGAGATCGACGAAGACACCGTGGACCACCGCTCGACCTACGACGGCGAGAGCGCCGAGCCCGAGTGCCTGCCAGGCCGGCTGCCCAACCTCTTGGTGAACGGCACCACCGGCATCGCGGTGGGCATGGCCACCAACATGGCCCCCCACAATCTGCGGGAGGTGGCCGAGGCCATCCGGCTGGTGATGACCAAGCGCCGGCCCAAGCCCACAATCGACCAGTTGCTCAAGGCGCTGCCCGGACCCGACTTCCCCTCCGGTGGTTTGGCCATCGACTCCGAGGAGGGCGGACTGCGCCAGATCTACGAAAGCGGCCGGGGCTCCATCCGCATGCAGGCCAAGATGGCGCCGGTAAAGCTCACCCGCAGCCGCAAGGGCATCGAGGTCACCGAACTGCCCTACATGGTCGGGCCCGAGAAGGTGGTCAAGCGCATCAACGACCTCATCGTCGACGGCAAGCTGCCCGGCATCCACGATGCCCGCAACCTTTCCGACCGACACCACGGCCTGCGCATCCTCATCGAGTGCGAGCCCCACGTGGAGCCCGAGAAGCTGTACTACGACCTGTTCCGGCTCACCCCGCTGGAGGAGACCTTCGCGGTGAACAACGTGGTGCTGGTGAACGGCGTTCCCACCACCGTGGGCCTCTACGACCTGTGTAGCCACTACATAGACCACCGCCTGAACGTGGTGGTGAGGCGCACCCGGTATCGCCTGGGCCGGGCTCGTGACCGCCACCACATCCTGGAGGGGCTGATCACCGCGCTGGACAACATCGATGAGGTTGTGGCCATCATCCGGGGCTCTGACGACGCCTCCGAGGCCCGGCAGCGATTGCAGGATGCCCTGGATCTGACGGAGGTACAGGCGGCTCACATCCTGGACATGCAGCTGCGGCGGCTCACTGCGCTGGAGAAGCAGAAGATCATCGACGAGCGCGACGAGCTGGTCGCTTTGATCAGCGAGTTGGAGAAGCTCCTGGGCTCAGAGCAGCGCCAGCGCACCATGGTGCTAAAGGAGCTGGACGAACTGGTGGAGCGGTTCGGCCAGGACCGGCGAACCGTGATCGTGTCCCACCAGAACGCCCCGGTGTACGAGGCCACTCCGGCAGAAGAGCTGACTCCGAAGGCCGAGGGACCGTGTGTGGTCACCCTGTCCACCACCGGCATCGTGGGCCGGGCGTCGCTCGGGGGGCGCCGGCGGTCGCAGTTCGGGCGCCACGACTTGTTGACCGCATCGGTGGAGGCCGACATCGGCGACAAGGTGCTGGCCGTCACCTCGGCCGGTCGGGTGATCGCCTCGCCGGTTTCGGCCATTCCCGAGGTGTCGGGACGCAGCCGGGGCGCAGGGGCGTCTGAGGTGTTCGGAACCATTCGCAGCGAGGCGGTGCTCACCCTGGTGCTGGCTGGCAGTGATCCTCTGGTGCTGGTCACCGCGGGCGGCACGGTCAAGCGTGTCGACCTGTCCGACGCCGACAAGGGCCGGGCGGCCAAGCAGGTCATCAAGCTGAAGCCCAACGACAAGGTGGAGGCCGCGTTCTGCGCGCCGGAGGCCGCCGAGATGGTGCTGGTCAGCTCCCAAGGCCGGGCGCTGCGGGCCCCGATTGAATCAGTCTCGGTCCAGGGGCGGGGGGCATCGGGGGTCAGGGGCATGAAGCTCAAGAACGGCGACCGGATCATCGCCGCCGCCGGTGTGGTAGGCGACGAGGCCGTGATCATGGTGGGTGCCAAGGGCTCGGTGGCCATCACCCCGGTAACCGACATCCCAGCCACCGGGCGCGACGGGCTCGGCACCCAGCTGGGCGAAGGGGAGCAGCTGGCCATGGCCGTGGTGACGCTCCCGGCCGACCTCTTGGCCGAGGTGGACGACGGCGGCAAGCCGGCCAAGGCCCCGGTGCCGTTCCCACTTGAGAACGGTGACGTGGGCCACGCAGCCGTATTGAGCGTGGGGATGCCCCGATGGTGACCAAGACCACCCGTTCCCGCAGCAAGAACGCCGACCTGTTCACCCCTCCCAACGGGGGAAACGGCAACGGCAGCTACGAGGCCTCCGACATCGTCACCCTCGAGGGGCTGGAGGCCGTCCGCAAGCGCCCCGGCATGTACATCGGGGGCACCGGAAGCGACGGCCTCATGCACCTGGTGTGGGAGCTCATCGACAACGGGGTGGACGAGGCCGGGGCCGGCTTCGCCACCCGCATCGACGTGACCCTCCACGCCGACGGGTCAATCGAGGTGGCCGACAACGGCCGGGGCATCCCGATCGACCCCCATCCCACCAAGAAGGTGTCGGCGCTTGAGGTGGTGCTCACCGAACTGCATTCCGGCGGCAAATTCGGCGGCGGGGTGTACGGCGCATCCGGCGGTTTGCACGGAGTGGGCGCTTCGGTGGTCAACGCCCTGTCCACCCGGCTCCGGGCAGAGGTGGACCGCGACGGCGCGACCCGCCAGCTCTGGTTCGTCAAGCAGAAGGCCGGCCAATTCGACGGTGACAAGTTCGTCAAGGGCCACAAGCTGCGGCGGGTCCGCTCCACTCGAAAGACCGGCACCCGCATTCGCTTCTGGCCTGATCACGACATGTTCGACCCCGACGCCGCGGTGGACTTCGAAGCCATCCGCCAGCGGGCCCAGCAGGCCTGCTTTTTGGTGCCCGGACTGCGGATCAGGCTGGAGGACAAGCGCCGGGGCCAAAGCAACGAACCGGTCGATCTGATCTCCCACGGGGGGCTGGCCGATCTGGTGGGCTACCTGTCGGCCTCTGATGCTGTCACCGAGGTCATCTCCATTCCCGGAGAAGAGGAGTTCGAGGAGAAAGTGCCGGTGGACGGCGCCATGAAGGTGGTCACCCGGCAATGCCAGGTGGACATAGCCATGCGCTGGGTGAAGGACTTCGAAACCAAGGTGGCCACGTTCGTCAACACCATCCCCACCCCCCACGGGGGCACCCATCTGGCCGGCTTCGAGCGGGCCCTGACAAGAGCAGTCAACGACAGCCTGCTGGCCGACTCCAAGAAGCTGGCCCGCCTGGCCAAGCAGGGCAACGACCGGGCTCAGCGGGAGGACGTGCAGGAGGGCTTGGTGGCCGCGGTCAAGGTCACGCTGCCCGAGCCGCAGTTCCGGGGCCAGACCAAACAGGAGCTGGGCACCCCGCCGGTGCAGTCCATCGTCTACAACGTGCTCAAGGACGGATTGGAGAGCTGGTTCCAAACCGGGCCCAAGAGCCACGTCACCGCCTTGCAGTCCAAGATCGCCGACGCGGTGGTGAGCCGGGTGTCGGCCCGCCAGACCCTGGAGAACAAGCGCCGGGCCGCGTCGCTGGGCTCAACGGGAATGCCCGACAAGCTGGCCGACTGCCGGGTCCACGGCCCGGAGTCCGAGCTGATCCTGGTGGAGGGCGATTCGGCCGCCGGTCCGGCCAAGGCGGGGCGCAACGCCGAGAACATGGCCATCCTGCCCCTGCGGGGCAAGGTGGTGAACGCGGCCAAGTCTTCGGTGAAGCAGGTGCTGGACAACGCCGAAGCCCAGGCCCTGTTCACCGCCATGGGGGCGGGCTCGGGCGACGACTTCGACATGGCCAAGGCCCGTTACGGGCGCATAGTGATCTTGTGCGACGCCGATGTGGACGGCAGTCACATCCGCTGCCTGCTGCTCACCCTCATACACCGCTTCATGCGCCCGATGCTGGAGGCGGGACGGGTGTTCGCCGCCCAGCCCCCGCTGTACACCGCCAAGGTGGGCGACCAGACCCACCGGGCGTGGTCCGACGCCCAGCGGGACCAGATCACCGCCGAGTTGTCCAAGGGCAACCGCAAGGCCGAGAACATCCGGTGGTCCCGGTTCAAGGGTCTGGGCGAGATGGACACCGACGAGCTGGCCGAGTGCGCCCTCGACCCCGCCACCCGCACTCTTCGCCAGCTCACCATCGACGATGTGAAAAAGGCCGAGGAGATGTTCGAGACCCTCATGGGCTCCGATGTGAGCCGCCGCAAAGACTTCCTCATCGCCCACAGCGAGCTGGTCGACCGCGAAGCCCTCGACTACTGACGGCTATTGGAGGAATCGGGTAGACAGACATGACCGTGACCGAACCCGCCGAAAAGGCCGAATCCGCCACCGACAAGCTCATGGACATACCCGAGCGGTACATGCCCAAGTACCTGTCTCCCTCCAGCGCGTCGTCTTACCGGGAATGCGCCCGGCGCTGGAAGTTCCGCTACGTCGATAAATTGCCCGACCCGCCCGGCGAGCCCGCGGTCACCGGCACCTTCGCCCACATGGTGCTGGAGAAGCTGATGCAAGAGCCGGTGGAGAACCGGACCCCGGCCCGGGCCAAAGAACTGGCCCGCGAGATGTGGCCCAAGATGGAGAACAGCCGCGATTACCAGGGCCTGGATCTGGACAAGGAAGCCAGCCTGAAATTTCGGTGGAACGGCTGGAAGGCCATCGAGGGGCTGTGGGATCTGGAAGACCCCCGAGATGTAAGGGTCGCCTCCACGGAACAGGACGTGAGGGTTGAGATCAACGGGGTTCCGTTTCGGGGCATCATCGATCGGGTTGATGAGACCGACGAGGGCCTGGTGGTCACCGACTACAAGTCGGGCAAGGCGCCCTCGGCGCGGTTCTCGTCCAACTACGCCACCCAGATGCTGCTGTATGCGGCTGCGCTGACCGAGCTCGAGGGCCACAAGCCGGTCAAGGCCCAGTTGCTGTATCTGGGCCAGAAGGCGGTGGAGGTTGAAATCACCGACGACAACCTCGCCGAGGCGGTCGACGAGCTGCGGACCACCTGGCTGGCCATCATAGAGAGCTGCATCTCACAAGAGTTCGAAGCATCCCCCAGTCCGCTGTGCGGCTGGTGTCCGTTCGTGGCCCAATGCCCCGAGGGCACCGCCGAAGTGCTCCACCGCGACAAGATCGGCAAGCTGCGCTCCGACGCCCCCGCCTTGGAGCGGATCGCCCAGGCCGAGAAGGCCGACGACTAGATCCGAGCCAGCCGCGTTCCGGCGAGGCGGCCCATGGCCGGCCCCATGAGCGCCTCTTCCCGCTGGGTGGCCCGGGCCCAGTAGTGGGCGGCCTCGGCGTCGTCGCCCATGTCGAAGCGGTCCCGGTCGATTCGGTCTTGGTCGGCGAGCGCCGGGCCGATGCGGTCCACCATGTCTAGGTACCGCACCAGCCGGGCCACGGATTTGGCCCTAGCTGCGGCGTACCCGTCCAATGCGGGAGCGATCACTGTGCGCAGGTCGTCGAGCACGGCCTCGTAGACCGCGCTGGCCTCGGTGTCGGTCGGCTCGGGCACCTCAACGGGCTCGGGCACCACACCGAGGATCTCGCACACAAGCTCAGCGGTTACCCGGCGGTGGAGGGTGGAGAACAGCATGCCCATGCCCAAGTCCCCGCCGGCCGCCCCGGCCACCCCCAGGCCGATGAGGTTGCGAACCTGGCAGGCCAGCTGCCAGTAGCGCACTCTCTCAGCGTCAACTGGGCCGTCGTACCACCCGAACGCGATTTCGATGTCCACAAACGGGGTGAGCATGGCCCGCACGGTGATCCAAGCAAGGTCCTCCATGGGATCGCCCACATGGGCCAGCTCCCAGTCGCACAGCCCGGTCACCTGCCGGCCGTCGTGCAGCACATTGCCCGGACCCAAGTCGCCGTGGACCAGCACCGCCCTCTCCGGGGGCCCGGGCGCCATCTCAGCCAGTTGGCGCAGACCTAGATCGATGAGCGGATCGGGCTCAGAGCAGTGGTCCCGGTAGAGCTGGGCCCACACCGCTAGATCATCAAGCGCCAGATCGTCCGGCGGCTCCAGAGCATGAAGAACATTGACCTGCTCCATGAAGTCCTTGGCCAGAGCAGCATCGTCCAGCGAACCCGGCGATCCCCCAACAAAGTCCAATAGCAGCGCCCGCCCATCTGCGCTGACACCGCAGAATCCGGCCGCTCGCACCGGCTTGTCGGAAAGCCACTGATAAGCCCGAGCCTCTCGAGCCAGGTCGTAGCCCACCGCGGAGAGCGCTGATGTCCCCGCATCCATCCGCAGGAATCGCCGTCCCCCATCGTCCAGCGTCACCACCCACGCCTGGCGGGAAGCACCCCCCGGAATGCGAACCGCATCAGCAACCCCTCGACCGCAGCACTCCTCCACCCACGCCAGCAGCTCACGATCCAACTCGCTCACCCGCCCAGGCTAAGCCCCTCCATCAACTGTCGCGCATTGTGCGTCTAGGCTCGGTTCCTCGTGTTCCCGCCGGGATTCTTCGATCGGGCTGATCCCAGCCCCGACCACTTCTTCTACTCACCACACCGCCTGGTCACCCACATCGACGACCAGGCCATCGCCGCGGTCGGCGCCTTGTACCAGGAGTTGGGCATCACCGGAGAGGTACTCGATCTGATGTCGTCGTGGATCTCGCACTTCATCGACCCGCCAGAACGGCTGGTGGCCCTGGGAATGAACGAGGTCGAATTGGCTGCCAACCCGCAGTCCCACGAGTGGCTCATTCACGACCTCAACGACACCCCGCGGCTCCCTTTTGACGACGACTCCTTCGACGCTGCCACTTGCTGTGTCTCGGTGGACTACCTGACCAAGCCAGTCGAGGTGTTCACCGATGTAGCCCGCGTGCTACGCCCCGGCGGCCTATTCGTGGTCACGTTCTCAAACCGGTGTTTCCCCACCAAAGCCATCCGAGGTTGGCTCTACGCCAACGACGAGGGACACCTAGAAATAGTCCGCCGCTACTTCGAAGCCGCCGACGGATGGGCCGAGCCAGTGATCAAGCAGTGCATCCCCCAGGGAGTTCCCGGCGACCCCCTCTACGCCGTGTACGCCGAATCCATCTGACCTGCTACGGATGGAGACCGTTGCTCAACCGAAAGGCATCTACGTCAGCCCGATGCCAAGCATCGTGCCCCAGATCGTCAACATGAACCCCGACATGATGAACACCATCGTCCGGGTCAGCTTGGCCATCTGAAGCGCCATCTCACCTCGGTGCTCCACGAACTCGCCTCGAAGGCTCTGGAAACCGGCTTCCATCTTGTGCTCTAGTCCGTCGATACGGGTGTGAACCCTGGCGAATTCGGCATCAACAAGGGCGAATTTGCCGTTCATCTCGGTGCGTATCCGGACTTCGCTCGCCTTTACATCGTCTTTGGTGGCGAGATGTTCCCAGCGCACAGGGGGTAGACACTCGATCAACGTTCTCGCCTCCTCCTCACCCAGCACCTCGCTCAAACGGCTCAGCAACGCCAAACGCCTTGCTTCGTCGACAAGCATACCCAGCCTCTCCCATCAAGAAATCTCAAAGGAGGACCGACACACCGCCCACACGTGGTGCTCGCACCCTACCCGCAGCCACGAGACCCGACAACCGCCATTTCGGGTGGTCGAGGTCGACCCCCGACAGGAAATCGACGCCCGTTGAAGCACCAGACCTGACGAACAGTCACTGGGGGTCTCTAGAGTCTTGGCCGTGAGCATCGAGGTGATCTGCACTCCCTATGGGGCGGCCGCCACTGAGCGGTTGGGCGAGCAGATCGCCGCGCTGAAGAACGGCGACCCATTGGCGCCGGTCACCGTGGTAGTGCCCACCAATATCGCTGGGCTGGCGGTTCGACGGGCGTTGGGAGGCAAGGGCCGGGGGATTGCCGCGGTGGACTTCCTTAAGCTCTTCGATCTGGCCGAGCGGCTCGGAGCACCGAACATCGACCCGATCCGATTGAACCAATTCAATGGCGCCCTCCAAGCCGAAAAAATGATGCCGTCAGACCTACGGTGATCGTCCCCGGGCCACCTCGCCCACGCCCATCTAGCCCGCCCCTGACTCGATTACAATCGGAGATCTTGTTACACACTTAGCGGAGATATTGTACTATATTTAGTCGAGAAGTTGTAATATAACGACTGGACAGACCGTCGTCTCCACGGGAAGGGCCATGACCCAGAACCTAAATGACTATTCAACAAGAATTGTCGACACAGAACTCGGCGAACTGCTTGCCGACCTGAGCGCCGTCAGCCTGGATGGACCCCGCGGCGTGGGAAAGACCACCACCGCGCTCCAGAGGGCCAACACGGTCTTCAAGCTAGACGACCCCGGTGTGCTCGAAGCGCTTGCCGCCGATCCACAGCGTCTGACCACCTCACAGGGCCTGACGGTGATCGACGAGTGGCAGCGCTATCCCCCTTCGTGGGATGTGGTCCGACGCGCCGTCGATGCCGATCGTCGCCCAGGCCGGTTCATTCTCACCGGGTCGGCGTCGCCTTCCACTCGCCCCACCCATTCCGGGGCGGGGCGCATCATCAGCGTCCGGATGCGTCCCATGTCCCTCGTCGAGCGGTGGTGGAATCCGGTCTTCCAGACCCCGACGGTTAGTCTGTCGTCGCTCCTTACCGGCTCGCTTCCCAGGATTGGCGGGAACACCGAAGCCGGGCTCGTTGACTATGTGGAAGCAATCACTACCGGAGGATTCCCCGGCATGCCGCACGCGTCTCGCCGAGGCACCCGAGCCGCCCTCAACGGCTATGTGAGCCGAATCATCGACACTGATTTCGCCGATGCTGGGCGATCAATACGCAATCCGGGGGCACTCAAGCGATGGATGACCGCCTATGCCGCAGCCTCCTCCACCACCGCCTCCTACGAGGTCATACGCGATGCCGCCACCAGTGGGCAGGGCGACAAACCCAGCCGGCAATCCACTGCTCCGTTCAACGACACGCTTGAGCGGCTTTGGGTGCTGGATCCGGTTCCAGCCTGGTTGCCCACCCGAAACCGCCTGGCCAAGCTGACCAGCGGGCCGAAACACCAACTGGCCGATCCCGCGCTGGCGGTCGCATTGTTGGGCATCAGCGCCGACGCCCTTGTCGACGGGCAAACCGCGGGGCCGCCCATGGCCCGCGACGGCTCTCTGCTCGGCCATCTGTTCGAGTCGCTCATGGCCCTCAATCTCCGGGTATACGCCCAAGCCTCAGAGGCTTCCGTCAGCCATTTCCGCAAGCAGGGGAACACCCGGGAAATCGACTTCATCGTCGCCCGTCCCGACGACCGGATCGTCGCCATAGAAACCAAGCTCTCCCGAACAGTGAGCAACAAAGACGTGCGCCACCTCAAATGGCTGCGCGGCGAGATCGGCGACGACCTCCTCGATGCGGCCATCATCACCACTGGTCCATCCGCCTACCGCCGCAACGACGGTATCGCCGTCATCCCCGCAGCCCTCCTCGGCCCCTGAGTCCTCCTACCGGCCCCTGATCGGCCTTCGCGTGGTCAGCGGCGCAGTCCAAGGGCGAAGAGGCCAGGTCCAGCGGTAGCGGCGGGCTGGGCTATTGTACGGCTGTGAATGGGATGCCCGGAGAGGCATATGTCGCGGGTACGGCGGCACGAGTATGTGGCAATTGAGAGATAGGCTGTTTTGTCAAAACGGCTGGATTCTCCGGATAGATCTCTTGGATCAGGGTTACTGCTACCATCCGGATCATCCGACGCATGGAATCCACGTGTCGCGTTAACACTAAGCAGTTTCGCAGCGTGGCGATTGTTCCGATTACCCCCTCCGTCTTGTGTTCTAAAGAGACGCTTACGGAGGGGGTAATCAAAAAATCCCAAGCGAAGCGTTAAGCCAATCATCTATTCTTAGCTTTGGTAAATATAGATGATTGATATTTACCGCAGGCGGGGGCGCGGAGGGGCTCGGCAGGGCGTCGAAGCCCGTTGAAGCACCAGACCTGAGGAACTGTCACTCGGGCTCTCTAGAGTCTTGGCCGTGAGCATTGAGGTGATCTTCACCCCGTATGGGCCGGCCGCCACTGAGCGGTTGGGCGAGCAGATCGCCGCGCTCAAGAAAGGCAACCCGTTGGCACCGGTCACCGTGGTGGTGCCCACCAATATCGCTGGGTTGGCGGTTCGACGGGCGTTGGGAGGCAAGGGCCGGGGGATTGCCGCGGTGAACTTTCTGAAGCTGTTCGACCTGGCGGAACGGCTGGCCGGGCGGCAGATGGCGGTGGAGTTTGAGCGCACACCGCTTTCTGGTCCGGTGCTAAGCGCCACCGTGCGCAGCGTGTTGAATTCCGATCCCGGCCTGTTCCGCAGGTCGGCCCTGCACCCCGCCACCGAGCAGGCCTTGGCGCGGTCTTACCGCGACTTGCGGGAGCTGTCGCAAGATCAGCTCGACACGCTGGCGTCGCAAAGCCACCGAGCCAATGATGTGGTCCGTATCTGCCGCCAAGTCGGAGACGGGCTGAAGTCGAAGTGGTACGACGGCCACGATCTGAGCGAGCTGGCCGTCAGCGCGTTGGAGTCGGGATCGTTCAGCGACATCCTTCAAGAGTTCGGCCCGGTGATCATCCACCTGCCCCAGAGGATCACTCGATCTCAGGGGCTGATGATCGCCGCTTTGTCTGAGGCAACCCAAGTGGCGGTGATCGCCGGTCTCACCGGAAATGAGAGGGCCAATGGTGCTGTGGCGGAGTCGATCGACCAAATGGGGGCCAGCTTCGGCTCTGTGCCCGAGATCAGCCCGCCCCATGGCCAGCAGATCATCAGCACGGCCAGCGCCGACGAGGAAGTTCGGGTCGCGGTGCGAGAGGTGGTGCACGCGGCACGAGACGGCATCCCCCTAAGCCGGATTGCCGTGCTGTGCGGCGGTGGCGGACCGGTGATTCGTCAGCTTCACGATCACTTCGAGTCCGCGGGCATCGCATACAACGGCCCCAGCGGGCGTACCCTGGCCGACTCCCTGGTCGGCCGAGGGCTCATCGCCCTGCTGAACCTGGAGAGCCGGGACTTCCGCCGAGACGAGGTGTTCGCCCTGCTGTCGGTGGCATCGGCCACCGTGCCACCTAAACCGGCCACAAAGGAGCAGCCCTCGCTGGCCACCGACCTGGTGATGGCGTGGGAGCGGGTGTCGCGCCAGGCCGGAGTGGCTCGGGGTGCCGAGCAGTGGGAGAGGCGGCTCTACCGATACGCCGACGATCAGCATAAGGCCGCCCAGCTAGAACAGAGCGATCCCGACCGAGCCGACGGACGGGTTGAGAGGCGCCGACGAGAGGCCGACCATGCCGAGTCTCTGGCCCGGTTCATGGCCCGACTCATCGGCGACTTGTCTCCTGAGCCGGAACCGGCCACCTGGAATGACTGGTGCGGGTGGATCAAGGAGCTGATCAACTCCTATCTCGGTGCTGAGGAAGCACGACAGCTCTGGCCCGAGTCCGAGCAGGAGGCCGCCAGCAAGATCGAAGGGATCCTCGACCGCCTGGCAAACCTGGACGCGATCGACCCCCGTCCCCGACCGGCCACGTTCCGGCACACCCTGGTTTCGGAGTTGGGCTCACCCACCGGGCGTGTCGGCAGAGTGGGCCACGGGGTTCTCACCGAGGACATCGGCGCCTCGCTGGGGATGGATCTGGATCGAGTGATCGTGATCGGAATGGCCGAAGGGACATTCCCCCACAGCCCCTCCGACGATCCGCTGCTGCCCGACCGGGAGCGCAAGGCCGCCGGCGATGATCTCACCCTGCTCTCTGATCGAATGGACGATCAGCACCACAACTTTCTGGCCGCGCTGGCCTCAGCCGAGATCAGCACCTTGGTGTACGCCCGAGGCGACGCCCGCCGGGCGTGTGAACAGCACCCGTCGCGCTGGCTTCTCGACACCGCCACCGCGCTGGCAGGGCGCACCGTGGACAGCACCAACCTGGAGAGCCTGGCCGACGAGGAAGCCGCCGACTGGTTCGAGCACGTCCCCTCCCTGTCGGGCAGAGTGCTCCAAGCCGAGTTCCCGCCCACCCCCCAAGAGTTCCGGCTGAAGGCCCTCGGGCAGCCGGGTCGATCCGACGACGTGCTGCCCGACGGCGTGCTGTCCGACGGCGTGCTGCCCGACGACGACCCGGTTCTAGCCCGGGGGGCCGAGTTGGTAGCCGCCCGGGCCTCCGACCAGTTCACCCGCTTCGACGGCAACTTGTCCGGCCTCGAAGTCGCCGACCTGACCGAAGACGTGGTGTCGCCCACCAGGCTGGAAGCGTGGGCCGACTGCCCGATGCGCTTTTTCTTCCAGCACGTTCTGCGGGTGCAGACGTTCGAGCAGCCCGAGGAGCTGCTCCAGATCTCAGCGTTGGAGAAGGGCTCGCTGATCCACGACGCCCTGGACGTATTTGTGCGCGAGCAGCTCGAGACTGGCCATGTGCCACCGCCTGGCCAGCCGTGGAGCGAGCAGCAGCGCCACCGCCTCCTCGAGATCGGAACGGAGTTGTGCGACCAGGCCGAAGCCCAAGGGCTCACCGGCACCCCGGTGTTCTGGCATCACGACCGGCGCCGGATCATGACCGACTTGGAGCGCTTCTTGTCGGAAGACGACAACCAGCGCCGCCTCCATGGCGTGACCGCCGCCGCCAGCGAGCTGGCCTTCGGTATGCCCGACGGCGATTTGGATGCGGTGGCCGTCCCGCTGCCAAGCGGCCGGACAGTGCGGTTCCGAGGTCGGGCCGACCGGGTGGACCGAGGCGGGGGCAACACGCTGCTGGTCACCGACTACAAGACCGGCAAATCCGACCCCTACAAAGACTTGGACGAGGGCAGCCGGAACTTTGACCCCGTCCTGCGGGGCACCCGGCTCCAGCTTCCGGTGTACGCGTTGGCCGCCCAAGCCCACATCGACGACCCCGCTGCCCCAGTTACATCCCAGTATTGGTTTGTCACCAGCGACCAGCAGTTCAAGGCCTACGGCTACGGGCTGAACCCCCGGGTGATGGACCGCTTCCGCACGGTGGTAGACACCATCGCCGACGGAATCGAAGGCGGGGTGTTCTGCGACCGACCCCAACCAGACCGCACTGAGGGGCCATTCAGCCAGTACTGCGACTACTGCAATGCCGACAGGCTCGGCACCCAGGAGCGCCGCCGGGCTTGGGAGAAGATTCAGGATCGAGTCGAACTGGCCAGATATCGGCACTTGGCCGAGGCACCCCATGGATTCGACTTCGAGGCGGAGTGACCATGGCGCCCATTAACAGCGACCAAGTAGACCGGGATGCCATCGAGGACGAACTCAACTCGACCCTGTTCGTGGAGGCCGGGGCCGGGTCGGGCAAGACCACCGCGCTGGTAGCCCGGGTGAAATCCCTGCTCGACACCGGAGTGGCCATGGAGAACATCGCGGCCATCACCTTCACCGAGAAGGCTGCCGCCGAGCTGAAGAATCGCCTGCGCGAGAAGCTCTCCGAGTCGGGCGACCACCCCGAAGCCCTCGACCAGCTCGACGGGGCGGCCATCACCACCCTTCACGGGTTCGCGCTGCGCATCTTGTCTCAGCACGCCATCGAGGCCGGATTGCCCCCCCGCCTAGAGGTCAGTCCAACCGAGGCGTTCGAAGACCGCTGGGTGGAGTTCCAGAGCCGGCTGCTGCACAGCTCCGAGCAGGAGCACGCCCTGGTTCTGGCCCGAATCCTGGGCCTCAACATGGGCCATCTCCGGGATCTGGCTCGAATCCTCGACAGCAACTGGGACCTGGCCGCCCGGGAAATGGGGAAGCAGCCGCCTCCCACCGGGCCGATCGGCCTTCCCGACGTCAGCGGGTTCCCCATCTGGTTCGACGAGGTGGCCGCCCTGTCGATGTATTGCACAGACCCCTCCGACCGAATGCTGCCCAAGCTGCACGCCATTGCCGAGCGAGCCAAGCTGCTGCGGGGGGCGGCGGGAGACCCCGACCAGATCTTGCGTTTGCTGTTTGTTCCCGGGCTGAGCTTCACAAGGTCGGGCCAGAAGGGCAACTGGCCCGATGAGGAGAGCGATGATCCACCATTGCGGGAGGTGGCCGCCCAGCTGCGAGAGCTGGGCGACGCCATCAAAGACCTCCGAGCGTATGTGGCTGATGTCCTGATCGAGCGCCTGACCCTCGTGCTGGCGGCATTCACCCTCGAAGCCGCCGAAGACCGTCGTCGCCTGGGGGTGTTGGAGTATCACGATCTGCTGGTTCTGGCCCGAGACTTGCTGCGGCACCCCCAGCACGGCCAGGAGGTCAGAGGGGCATTGGCCGGGCGCTACCAGCGCCTGCTGCTCGACGAGTTCCAAGACACCGACCCCATCCAAATCGAGGTGGCCAAGCTCATCGCCACGCCCTCTGGCGACCACCGACACTGGTCCGAGTTGCACGACGAGGCGGGGCGGCTCTTCTTCGTGGGCGATCCCAAGCAGTCGATCTACCGATTCCGCCGAGCCGATATCGCCCTCTACACCCAAGCAGGACAAGCCCGGACTGTGGATCGAAAGTCGCTCACCCGCAATTTCCGGTCGGTCGAGCCCATCCTGGATTGGATCAATGCCCTCTTCAAGGGGTTCATGGCCCCACCCAGCCCCTCGGAGCAGCACGTCCAGCCCAACTATCAGGCTCTCGAGCCCGTTCGGAAGCAAGCTCCGAATGGACCTGCGGTGGCGGTGCTCGACCGAGAGCATCCCAAGACGACCAGCACCCGCAACCTGCGCACCATAGAAGCCACAGAGGTGGCCCAGGCCATCTTAACCGCGGTGGGCCAAGGCTGGTCGGTGGGCGACGGCTCGGACAACGAAAACCGCCAACGCTGGCGGCCGGCCCGGCTGGAGGACATCTGCATCCTCCTACCCACTCGCACCTCGCTCCCCCAGCTTGAACAGGCATTGGAGAGGCACGGCATCCCCTACCGGATCGAGGCCGGCTCGCTGATTTGGACCAGCCAGATCATCCGAGAGGTGATGGCGGCGGTAAGAGCGCTGGCCGATCCCACCGACGAGGTAGCCCTGCTGAATGCTCTGCGATCCCCCGCCTTCGGGTGCGGCGACGATGACCTCTTCACCTACAAGGTGGCCTATCGGGGCCAGTGGAACTACACGGCGGCTAGGCCCCAGCACCTCCCCAGCGATCACCCGGTGGGCGAGGCCATGGCATGGCTGGCCGAAGTTCACGCCGAGGCACGCTGGCTGAACCCCAGCCAGATTCTCGAGCGAATCGTGCAGCAGCGGCGGCTGATGGAGTCGAGCTGCTTCGGCCAGCACCGTGCCCGGGATGTGTGGCGCAGCCTCGACGTTGTTGTCGACCAGGCTCGCCAGTTTGAGGAGTCCGGCGGACGGGGATTGCGGGAGTTCGTCGCCTGGGTGGAGCGAAAGATCAGTGAGCAGACCAGAGAAACCGACGTAATTTTGTCGGAGACCGACGACGATGCGGTGCGCATCACCACCATCCACGCCGCCAAGGGCCGGGAGTTCCCCATCGTGATCCTGTCGGGGACCTACGCCCGGAGCCGCCCCATGTCGGCGCAGATGGTGTGGCCTGAAGAAGGCGGCTTCGGCGTGCGCTTCAGCAACCTCTTGCGGACTAAGTCGTTCGCCGACCATCAAGACCATGAGGAGGAGATGGAGCACGCCGAGCGGGTGCGCCTGCTCTATGTGGCACTCACCCGAGCGATGGACCACCTGGTGGTGTCGGCCCACCGCTTGAAGCGAGGCGAGAACAGCACCGCGATGCCGTCGATGGCCGAAATGGTGGTGGAAAACGCCGCCTGGCTGCCCGAAGCAGATTGGCTGCCCGAGGGAGACTCCCCGTCCGAGGGGGAGAGGCGACCTGAACCGGACGGTGCGCCCGACCCAATGACCTCTGAGGCGGCCGACATCCCGATCATGGCAACGTTCTCAAGCTGGCAGAGCGAGCGTGATGCGTTTTTGGCTGGGGCGGGGAAGCCTTCAACCATGAGCGCCTCGAGGATCGCGTGGATCGAGACTGAAGAGGACGATGTTGATCAACTCCCCGGCCTGGACAAAGACGGGCCCACCGATGGGGACGACGATCGGTCGCCGCTGCGCAAGGGGCGGGCTGGTACCAAGATCGGCAGCGCGGTCCACGCTGTGCTGCAAACGGTGGACTTGGACGCCGATCCCGACAGCCTCGGCCCGGTGGCCGTGGCCCAAGCCGAGGCCGAGGGCATCTCGCAGCACACCAGAACTGTCCGCGCCCTAGCCCAATCGGCCTTGGATTCCGACACGGTGGGAGAGGCGGCCGAAAGCGACCACTGGAAGGAGCTCTTTGTGGCCGCCCCGGTGGATGGCACCGTGGTGGAGGGATATATCGACTTGCTGTACCGCACTCCAGATGGCCTGGTGGTGGTGGACTACAAGACCGACGACATCCACGACGACGATGTCCTTGAAGCCAAAGTCGACCGCTACCAGCTTCAGTTGGCGGCCTATTCCCTGGCGGTGGAGCGGGCAGTGGGCGAAGAGGTGAACCGCTGCGTGCTGGTGTTTGCCCGCCAAGGCCAAACGGCGAGAGAGGTTGTCATCGCCGGTGAAAGGCTCGCCTCAGCCCAACAAGAAGTCCGTCAAAGGCTGGCGACGGCTGCGGCCTGATAGGAAGAGGGCGATGTTCACGTTGGTGGTGATGGCTGCGGGGTTGGGGTCGCGATTCGGCGGTACCAAGCAGCTTGCCCAGGTGGGGCCCAACGGCGAGGCGTTCTTGGATTTCGCCATCGCCGATGCCGCCGCGGCGGGCGCCGAGCGAGTGGTGCTCATCGTGCGCAGCGATATCGAAGCCGATGTGAAGCGCCATTTCGAGGGTCGCGGCGGGCTGACCGGCGAACTCGATATGGCCTATGTGCGCCAAGACGAGCACGGCCCGTCCCGACCCAAGCCGTGGGGCACCGCCCACGCCGTGCTGTCGGCCGCCGAGGCGGTTTCCGGGCCGTTCATGGTGTGCAATGCCGACGACTATTACGGCCCCACCGCATACGCCGCCCTGGCCCGCGCCATTCACAGGATGGCCGACGACGAGGCCTGGCTGTGCGGCTACCGCCTCGATCACACCCTTCCCGGTGAGGGCACGGTGACCCGAGGCGTCTGCCAAGTGGACGACGACCGCCTCACCGGGATTGTGGAGCAGGAGGGAATCTCCCGCGCCGACCACACCTTCCCCGAAGACACCCTCGTCTCCATGAACCTGTGGGCCTTCTCCCCTGCGTTCCTGGACGCCC
>JAJEEH010000203.1 GCA_022821105.1 Acidimicrobiia bacterium | reverse complement strand
ATAGGCGACGTCCACCTGGTGCGCGTGTCCAGCCGCGACCCCGAGCCCCCTCCGCTGATGTATCTGGACGAGTCCGGGGGCATCTTCTGCGACATGACCATCCATGACTTCGACATGATCCGCTTCATCACCGGAAGCGAGGTTACCGAGGTGTACGCCACCGGCGCGGTGCGGGTCGACCCGGCCATCGGCGAGGTCGGCGATCTCGACACCGCGGTCATAGTCTGCACCCACGAGAACGGTGCCATCAGCACCATCGACAACAGCCGCCAAGCCGTCTACGGCTACGACCAGAGGGTGGAGGCGTTCGGCTCCGCCGGGATGGCCGCCTCTGAGAACCCCCTGACCGCCACCGCGGTGACCCGCACTGCCGAGGGGTCGCGCGGGCCCACGCTGCCCTACTTCTTCTTGGAGCGGTACATCCCCTCGTATCTGGCCGGGTGGGACGCGTTCGTAGAAATGATGGGAGGCGCGCCGTCGCCGGTCACCCTGGCCGACGGTCGGGCCCCGCTGGTGATCGGGCTGGCCGCGTGGCGCTCCGTTCGAGAACAGCGCCCCGTGCGCATCGAGGAGATCGGCTAGTCGGTGCGGGTCTACGTAACCGGTGGCACCGGCTTCATCGGCTCCAACATCGTCAAGGTGTTCTCCGAGCGCCACGGCGCCACCGTTCACTGCCCCGTGCACTCCTTCATCCCTGACGACCCCCGGGGCTACACCACCGAGCAACTGGATCTGCTGGAGGACGACGCGGTGCTGTCCAGCGTGGCCCAGTTCGAGCCCGACGTGATCGTCCACTCCATGATCCTCAACGACCTCGCCGGCATCTACTCCCAGAGAGAGCTGGCCTGGCGCAGCTACGTGGATGCCACCATCACCTTGGCCGAGGCGGCCAACCGGGCCGAAGCAAAGCTCATTTTGTTGTACAACGAATGGGTGTTCGACGGCAACCAAGCCGGCGCCGACGAGCACACCCCGCCCAATCCGGTGAACTACTACGGAGTACTGAAGGCCCTCAGCGAACAGGCTGCTCTGCTCCGGGCTGAGCAGGCCGCAGTGGCTCGGGTATCGGCGGTGAACGGGGTTCACTGGGCTCGGGACGAGATGCCCCGGGGCAAAGACCCCGTCTACGGCTCTTTCGTGACAACCGTGCTCGACGCGGTGTCTCAAGGTGAGACGTTCGGAGTTTGGGAGGGCGACGACATCAACATGACGGCCACTCCCAGCCTGGCCAGCGAGTGCGCCAAGGCTATGTGGCTGATCGCTTCCAACGACGACGCCCAAGGCATCTTCCACTGCTGCGGGGCCCAGCCTGCGGGCCGGATGGAGCTGGCCCAGATGGCCTGCGAGGTCTTCGGCCACGACCCATCCCTGCTGAGATCGGTTCCGCCCGACCCCCAGATGATGGCCTCGATGGGCGGGGCCCGGATCCCCTACGACACCACGCTTCGCACTCCTCGCACGACACAGGTCCTGGGCTACGAGCCGCTGGGAACCCGCGAGCTGCTAGAGCGCTTCAAGCAAGAGCTGGATACCGGCGACTTGATTCCCACTGTTGGAGATTGACCATGGCTACCGCACCCACATCAGGCCCCATTCGTCCTCAGCCGGGACCGGGGCAGATTCTCAACATCACCCCGGAATCGGCCGGTTGGGAAAACGTGGCCTTCTCCGTGGTGGACCTCACCCCGTCTGATCCGTGGTCGGGAGTCGAGTCCGGTCGGGAGACCGCCATCGTCCCCCTCGCCGGGGAGGGCCGGGTGCGAGCCGGAGACATCGACGTTGCCATCAGCCGCACGTCGGTGTTCGAGGAGCTGGGGCGGATCGTGTATCTGCCGCCGGACACTGCCTACGAGATCTCAACCGAGGGCTCGCTGACGGCGGCGGTGGGCTCAGCTCCGGCCGAAGGCCGCTACCCGGCCCGGGTCTTCGAGCCGTCGGAGATGAAGGTGGAGATCCGCGGCGGGGGCCAGGCCTACCGCCAGGTGGTCCACTCTCTGGCCCATCCCCTGCCCGCTGAGAAGCTCATCCTCTACGAGGTGTTCGTGCCCCGGGGAACCTGGTCGGGGTGGCCGCCCCACTGCCACGACGGCCGCGACGGCTCGCCCTATCTGGAGGAGGTGTACTACTTCCGTCTGGACCGCCCCGAGGGCTACTGCATGCACCGGAACTGGCGCTCCGAGGAGGGCTTCGACGAGGCGGTGGTGGCCCGCGACGGCGACGCAGTGCTGGTGCCCAAGGGCTACCACACGTCGGTGGCCTGTCCCAGCGCCAACATGTACTTCCTCAACTACCTGGCCGGAGAGCTGATCGGTGACGAGCGCCGCACGCCCCCTTGCTTTGCCGCCGAGCACACCTGGATAGAGGCCGACTGGGGTGCCGGCGCGTGGACCCTCCCGGTGGCCGGCGCAGTGCCCTCCAAATGACATGCCTCAACTGACATGCCTGAACTGATATGCCTGAACTGATATGACAGTGGCCGACCTCGCCCACAACGGGCGGTTCGCGGTGCTGGCCATCGACCACCGCGACTCGCTGCGGGCCGTTCTCGCACCAGACGATCCCGATTCGGTGACCAGCGAGGCCATCGTCGACCTCAAGCGCGACCTGGTGACCGGCCTGGCCGATCAGGCCACTGGCGTGATGCTGGAGCCGGAATACTCCATTCCCCAACTGCTCGACGGCACCCTGCCCTCCGGTGTGGGCTTCACCGCCGCCCTAGAAGCGCAGGGGTACATGGCCGACCCCGAAGCCGCCCCGGTCGCCCTGCTGGACGGCTGGTCGGTACAAGCCGCCGCCGACTGCGGGGCCGCCGCGGCCAAACTGCTGGTGCTCTACCGTCCCGACCGGGTCCACGCTGCGGCCCAGGAACAGGCCACCGCCGAAATCTTGGCCGAGTGCCGCCGAGTGGGCATTCCCCTGCTGGTGGAGCCGCTGTTCTACGCCCTCGACGACCCTTCGACCCGCCCCCAGATCGTGCTCGACACCGTGGACCGCTTCGCCCCCATGGGCTTCGATGTGCTGAAACTGCCGTTCCCCATCGATGCCGGCCTCGACCCTGACCGAACCCAATGGGCCGCGGCCTGCGCAGAAATCTCTGCCCGCTGCGACATGCCCTGGACCCTGCTGTCCGGCGGCGGCACCTTCGAGAGCTATCGCTCCCAACTGGAGGTGGCCATGGCCTCAGGATGCGCCGGGTTCACCGTCGGCCGGGCCCTGTGGGGCGAAGCCGCCTTGGCTGCCCCCACCGAGCGCCCCGCAGTCATCGCCGAACTGATCGCCCCCCGCCTCGCCGCGCTACGCGACATGGTGGCCTGAACAGCCCCTTTCAGGCTGCTACCGCGCCGCCGACTACGAGATCGCCCTGGTAGAAGACCACCGCCTGGCCGGGGGCTACTCGGCGCTGGGGCACTTCCCAGTCGACTCTCCCAGTCTGGTTCACCACACCTACCGCAGGGGTGCCGTGGGCGCTCACCTGGATGTCAACCGGGCCATCCACCTCTCCGTCGGCCCACTGGATGTCGAACACATCCTGGGCTGGCGTGTACAGATCATCTCGCCGACCCACAGTCACCCGGCCCGCGGCAATGTCCACGTCGGTCACGTAGCGGGGCTCGTCGGTGCCGCCAAGGTTGAGGCCCCGGCGCTGGCCGATGGTCACCGCCTGCACGGCCTCCACCGTGCCCAGCTCTGTGCCGTCGGCATCCACCACGGTGGCGGGAGACTGGCCCAATCGGCGGGACAGAAAGCCCTGGCGTCCCCCTGACCGGTTGGCGATGAAGCACACATCCTGGCTGTCGGGCTTGGCCGAGTTCCGCAAACCCAATTCGGCGGCGCGCTCGCGAACCTCGGCCTTGGTCAGGTGGCCGATGGGCAGCAGCAGCCGGGCCATCTGCTGCTGGCCCAGCATGTACAGCACATAGGACTGGTCCTTGGCGTCATCCACCCCCCGCCGCACCCGGAGCCCGCCCTCGGTGGTCTCCAGTCGAGCATGATGGCCGGTGGCCACCACATCGAAACCCAGTGCCTCGGCCCGCACCATCAGCTTGTCGAACTTGATGTGGCGATTGCACTCAATACACGGGTTGGGGGTCAGCCCGACAGCATGGTCGCTCACATAGGGGGCTACCACCCGACTGTCGAAGGCGTCGCCGAAGTTGAACACGTGGTGCTGCAACCCCAGAAGGTCGGCCACCCGGCGGGCGTCCTCCACATCCGACACCGAGCAGCAGCCGGTGTCTGACTCGCCGCCCCACAGCTTGAGGGTCACCCCCACCACCTCGTGGCCCTGCTCGGCCAGCATGGCCGCCGCTACCGAGGAGTCCACGCCTCCCGACATGGCCGCCAACACCCGCATCTCTCAGCCCGTCCCCCTCAGCCCTTGCCATAGGCCCGGAGCCGGGCCACCGCATCGGGAATCACGGCCAACGCCTGCTCGATATCGACATCCTCGGTCTCATAGCCCAGCGAGAGCCGCAGCGATCCTCCGGCCAGCATCCGGTCGTAGCCCATAGCCGCCAGCACATGGGACGGATCCTGCGCCCCGCTTGAGCACGATGATGCCGCAGACGCGTAAATCCCGGCGTCTTCCAGCAGGAACAACAGCGCCTCCGACTCGATGCCCTCAAAGCAGAGGTGGGCCGACCCGGCCACCTTGCCCGACCGCTCTCCGGTCTCCACCGTGTTGGGCACCGCAGCCAGAATCCCGTCCACCAGCCGATCCCGCAGCGCTGCCAGCCGAACCACCTGCTCAGACCGGCTCTTCAGCACAACCTCGGCAGCCGCGGCCATGCCTGAAATGCCCGCGGCGTTGTGGGTGCCCGAGCGCAGTCCCCGTTCCTGGCCACCCCCCAACATCAGCGGCGACAGCTCCACCCCCTCGCGCACCACCAGCGCGCCCACCCCCTTGGGACCGCCGAACTTGTGAGCACTTACGGAGATCAGATCGGCATCAGCGGCCAGTGAAGCCACGTCCAACCACGGAAAGGCCTGCACCGCGTCGGTATGGAGCACGGCATTGGGGGCCGATGAGCGGACTGCTTCGGCCACCTGCCCCAGGGGCTGCGCCATGCCGGTCTCATTGTTGGCCAGCATCACCGACACCACGGTCACGCTGTCGTCGAGAGCCGCGGCCAGCGCGTCCAGGTCAATGACCCCGGCGGCGTCTACCGCCACCACTCGGCCGCCCAGATGCTCTACCGGCTCGAGCACGGCATGGTGCTCGATGGCAGAGCACACAGTCACCCCGCCCACCTGCATATGCCGTCCGACCACTGCCATGTTGTCGCCCTCGGTGCCCCCGCCGGTGAACACGATCTCCCCTGGCTCTGAACCCAGAGCCCCGGCCATCACATCGCGGGCATCGTCGATACAGCGGCGGGTGTCCCGGGCCATTCGGTGCGCACCGGTCGGGTTGGCATACAACTCCCGGTGCAATGGCGCCATAGCCTCCACTGCCTCGGGGCACAACGGGGTTGAGGCTGCGTTGTCAAGGTAGGCAATCCTCTCGGGGGCCATTGCCGATCCTCCCGCTTCCCTCTATACCTTCGGGAACACCAGGTCGTCGCGCTTGGAGCGCTTGAGCTCGGCAAACGACGGCCACTCGGCCAGGGTCACCACCGCATCCCACAGTCGTACGGCCTCCTCCGACGGCGGAACCTGGCTCACCACCGGTCCGAAGAACGAGGTGGTGCCGCCGTTGTGGTGAAAGGAGATGATCGGGGTGCCCACGTCCCGCCCGGTGCGGCTCAGCGCCTCCATGGTGGACTCCCGAAGGGCATCATCCAGCGACTCGTCCTCAGCCCGTTCGGCAAGCTCACCAGGTAGGCCAGCGCGCTCAAGGGCGGCCTTCAAATGCTGGTCGGAGGCCACCTCGCCCATCGTCGAGCGGATTTCCGCATCGGGATTCCAGATGGTGGTCCCGTAGGCGGTGTATAGCTCGCCGGCCGCGGTGGCACCGTGCTGGTTGCGAACCGCCTGGGCCACCCGCAGCATACGGCGGCCCTTGTGGTGCAGTTCCTGGTAGCCCTCGGGGAAATCGTCGTAGTCGCTGTCTTCGTTGAGGATCGACAGGCAGATCAGCCGCCAGTCCACTTCGTAGTCGCGCTGGCGGGCGACATCGGAAACCCACCGAGATGTGAGCCACGCGAACGGGCAGATCGGATCCCAGAAGAACTCGATGTCGGCATCGGGCATCCACCAATCCTACGGCCCTCCGGCAAGACCCACGAGTCGCTTTAGACTCAGGTTGTGGCCAGGATCAGGGTCTCTACCACCATCGAAGCCCCTTTGGATGCGGTGTGGGAGTACGTGCGCCAAATCGACTCCCATACCGAGTGGATGGCCGACGCCGAGTCGATCTCCTTTCAGGGATCCCAGACCGAGGGGGTGGGCACCGCCTTCGATTGCCTCACCAAGCTGGGCCCGCTCCGCCTCAACGACGCCATGGTGGTTACCGAATGGGCCGATAAGGAGGCCATCGGCGTGCGCCACACCGGATTGGTCACCGGCGAGGGGCGCTTCACCCTCTCCCCCGCAGGCACCGAACTCACCGAGTTCTGCTGGACCGAGGAGCTCCGATTCCCCTGGTGGATGGGGGGCCTGCTGGGCGACATCATCGGAGCCCGCGTCCTCGAATGGGTGTGGCGGCGCAACCTGCGCACGCTGCGCAGCAAGTTCGACTAGCTGACTATCAGGACCACGGTAGAGCGACTGGCCGCCCATTGGGCACCGACAAAGGAAGCCGCCGCCACCGCGATCGCCACCATCACCGGAATCATGGTGGTGTACTGCTGTCGGCGAATGGACTGGGCCGCAGCCGCCCCCACGATCAGCCCGCCGACCAGGCCGCCTAGATGGCCGCCCAGGGAGACCGATGGGACGGTGAAGCTGATTACCAGGTTGACAGCCAGGATTGGGCCGATCGGCGTCTGGAACAGGCCCACCCCTTGCACCAAGTACAAGGCGGCAAGGGCGCCCATCAATCCGAAAATGGCCCCTGAAGCCCCTGCGATCAACGAGTTCGGCGACTCCAGCAATGCCCCGAATGACCCGCTCACCAGCGAAGCCAAGTACACCGCGGCAAACGGGACTCGGCCTACTGACCGCTCCAAGGCCAGACCCAGGATGTAGAGCGAGAACATGTTCACAGCCAGATGGAATACGCCGTGGTGCAGGAATCCGCCCGTGAATATCCGCCACCACTCGTTCAAGAACTCGATATTTCCCCCCAGGGTGGCGGCCCTTGCGATCAAACCGTCGTCGGCGCCCTGGCCATCGATGCTGTCACCCAACGCCATCCCCACAATGAACACCGCCACGTTGGCGGCGATCAGGACATAGCTGACATACCAGGCGTCGGTTCGCCTCGGGACCATGCTGGAGCGCACGAGCTTGAAGGGTTGTGTCTACAGGCCCACCGGCGAGCCGTCGCTCAACAGGTTCTGACCTATGTTCACCACCTCGGTGACTCCTTCAACCCGATCCTTGAGTATCCGCTCAACCCCGGCCTTCAGCGTGACCGTCGAGGCCGGACAGCTCACGCAGGCGCCGACCAGCTCCACGCTGACCACGCCGGTTTCCTCATCCACTCCCCGCAAGAAGATGTCTCCGTCGTCGGCCTGCACCGCAGGGCGGATGGCCTCGATCACCTGTGCTACGGCGTCCTGCACGCCCTCATTGTCTCAGCCAGAACTCGATTCGCCAACCTTCCCACCGATCCACTCAAGAATTCAGGGCGCTGTCTGGCAGACTCCCATTGATGGAACTGCTGGCCCACCAGGGAGGATGGGACGAGATTCTCTTGGTGGCCGGGCCCTTGGCCCTGCTGGCCGGCTTGTTGTTTTTGGCTAACCGCCGGGCCTCTCGCGGCGGACGTCGGCCCCAAGAGCGCTGAGCTTGCCGGTGAAATCCTCGTAGCCCCGGTCGATGTGGTGGGGATCGGACACCAGCGTGACCCCGTCGGCCGCCAGCCCGGCCACCACCAGGGCCGCTCCCGCCCGGATGTCGGATGCACGTACCGGCGCGCCGCTGAGCCTATCCACCCCTCGAATCACCGCGTGGTGGCCCTCGGTGCGGATATCGGCGCCCATGCGCACCAGCTCGTCCACATAACGGAACCGGCCCGAGAACAAGTTCTCGGTAACAATCCCCACTCCCTCGGCCACCGACAGCATGGCCACCAGCAGCGGCTTGCAGTCGGTGGGCAAGCCGGGATACGGCAGGGTGGAGACGTCGGCTGATCGTAGGCGCCCACTGCACATGGCCCAGATCCCATCGGGATCGGCCGATGTCCGCACCCCCATGTCACCGAGTTTGCGGCACAGCATCGCCATATGGTCGGGCCGGGCGCCCACCAGAGTGATCTCCCCGCCGGCCATGCCCAATGCCGCCAAAAACGTTGCCGCCTCGATCCGATCGCTAACCGCAGTGTGCTCCACCGGATGCAACTCCTCGACCCCCTCCACCACGATGGTGGATGTTCCGGCCCCGGCCACTTGACCGCCCATATGGTTCAAGAACCCGGCCAAGTCCGCGATTTCCGGCTCGCGGGCGGCGTTGTCGATCACGGTGGTGCCCTTGGCCCGAACGGCCGCCATCATGACATTCTCAGTGGCTCCCACACTGGGATACTCCAAAAGCACCGGGTTGCCCACCAGGTTGTCGGCGGTGGCGATGACGTCGCCGCCGGAGACTTCGAACTGGCAGCCGATGGCCTCCAGCCCGGCGACATGCATGTCAATTGGGCGAGGTCCGAAATCGTCCCCTCCGGGCAGCGCTACTCGGGCATGGCCGATTCCGGCAAGCAGCGGTCCGAGCACCGCAGTGGATGCCCGCAGCTGCTCGGTCAGCGCATAGGGAGCCTCGGGGGTCACGGACTCGGGGCGATTGATGGTGAGAACGTGGTCCGACCGGCTCACCGATACTCCCATGGACCGCAACACCTCGCCCATCACCGCCACATCCTCTATGTCGGGCACGTTGCGGATCACGAAAGTGCCCTCGGTGAGCAGGCAGGCGGCCATGAGCTTCAGCACGGAGTTCTTGGCCCCGCCGATGGCCACCGTGCCCTCCAGGGGCCCGCTGGCGCGCACTTCGATTCGGTCTTGTGCATCGATGTCGTCTCGGCGACTGCGCTCCACGGGACAAGTATGGTGCCCTGCCGGGCGCAGTCATAGTCATTGCGAGGTCGCGGGCCGCAGGGGGCGCAAAAGTAGACTGCCCACCAGTCCATGCCCCAAGTGATCTCCCGTCGCGTCCTGAGCGCCGACGCCGCTGACGGCGTTCTGAACGACCCCGACGGCCTTCTGTCCCCCCGCTCCGACATCGTCTTGGAGCGTGCCGAGGGCGAAGCCGTCTTCACCGCGATTGAGGGGCCGGTCGATCACTACCGGCGCACGGTCACCGCTGAGCCGCTTGGCGGCGGTCAGGTAGAGATAACCGAGAAGTTCGACTATCGCCTGGCCATTCCGGTGTGGTGGGTGCTGTTCACCATCCCCTACGGACGCGCCCTGCGCCGAGGACGCGATTGGCCCTGGTGGCACCCCCCCGACCGGTTCACCGCCCGACAGGCCCGGGTGGTGGCCCTGCTGGCCACCTTGGCCGTGATCGCCGGGTTTTTGGGCACCCTGCTCGGGCAGACAATCACCTTCGCCCGGGAAGAGTTCGGGGAGAGCAAGTCGGCCGCGGGCGTCGCCCTGTCGCTGATCCGTCTCAGCATCCTGATCACGGTGGCAGTGGCCGCGTTCGCCGACCGGAAGGGTAGGCGCCGCACCCTGCTCTACGCGGCAGCCGGCGCCATTTTGGCCTCAGCAGCAACATCGCTGGTGGCCAACCTGGCCACCCTGACCGTGGTCCAGGCAATTTCCCGGGGACTGTCCCACGCCATGGCGCTGCTCATCTTTGTGTTCGCCCTCGAAGAAGCCCCCGCAGGCTCGCGGGCCTTTGTGGCCTCTATGCTGGGATTGGCCGCCGGGCTGGGCTCGGGAATTGCCGTCGGGTCGGTGCCCCTGGCCGACCTGGGGGACACTGCGTGGCGGCTCAGTTTCCTGGTTGCACTGGCCGGAATGCCCCTAGTGCTATTCGCGGCTCGCCGGTTGCCCGAATCCCAGCGGTTCGAAACTGCCCGACGACAGCCTCGAGCCCGACCACCCCAGCAGTACCGCTTCCGACTGGTGCTCTTGGCCGTGACCTCGTTTGCCGTGCTGCTGTTCGCCGCACCGGCCTCTCAGCTGCAAAACGACTTTCTGCGTGACGAACGGGGCTTTAGCGCCACCAAAATCACCGTTTTCACCCTGCTCACCGCCTGGACGGCGGGACCAGGCATGCTCATCGCCGGCAAGCTGGCCGACCTTCGAGGCCGACGAGTCCTGGCCTCCATCGGTGTGAGCGGCGGCGCGCTATTCGCCTTCTGGCACTTCACCCTGGCCGGATGGCCCATGTGGGTTCTGATCGCAGTTGGAACCCTCATGACCGCCACTACTGTCCCGACGCTGGGGGTGTACCGGGCCGAGATGTTCGGCACCATTCGCCGTTCGGAGTCCAACGGATTCCTCGGCGTAGCCGGAGTCGCCGGAAGTGCCGCCGGACTCGCAGCCGCCGGGTTCATGGCCGACGCTTGGGGCTACGGCACCGCTTTCTCGATCCTTCTCGCCGGACCGCTATTGGTAGGAGTCCTAGTGCTCCTCTTCTACCCCGAGACCACTAGACGGTCCCTGGAGGAGCTCAATCCAGAGGACCAGTAGGGCGGTGGGTGGCGCCGTAGGTGACAGGACCCGCCGCCCGGTGGGAGCAATCGCTACAGCGTCTCCAACCAGCTAGCCACAACAGCAACAATCTCGGCATCGGCCTTCTTCGGGTCGTGGCCCTCGCCTTCGAGCCACACTGTGGTGACCGGGCCTTTGATGGCCGGCAGATGGGCGTCGAACTCCTCGGGAGTGCCAAAAGGGTCGCGGTCGCCGGAGATGAACAGGCACGGCACATCGACCGCGCCGAAATGCTGGGTCCGCAGGTTCTCGGGCTTTTTCGGGGGATGAAGCGGATAGCTCAACAGCACCAACCCCGCGGCCGGCATTCCATCGGCCACCGCCATGGAGCACATCCTCCCGCCCATCGACCGTCCGCCCAGCACCAGGCGCCCAGATTCGGTTCCCAAACGAGTGGCGATGGCCGGAATCTGCTCGTCGAGGAAGGCCAGCAGCTTGGGGGCCCGGTCGGGGGGACGGCGCCCCTGATTCCGGTAGGGGAAATTGATGCGCTCCACCGGCAGCGGGTACAGGCTCTCGGCTATGGCCACCAATGTGTGCTGGTCGCGATCACCGCCCGCGCCGTGGGTCAGCACCAAGCCGTCCACCGCCGATCGAGCCATTACATGTACCGGCGCAGCAGTTCCCGCAAGGCTTCCGCGGCTTGCTCTGCGGCCGCGTCGCCATCGGTGGGATCGGGTCCGGCCACCAGGGCCTCTCGCAGCACATCGGCACCGTCCAGCATCGACCGCCAGAAATCGGCGTCGTACCCCCACGGCAGGCTGAGCTGCACCACCTGTTCGTGGGCCAATGCGAATTCCTCAATCGCCTTGCTGTCAGAGGTGTTGCGGCGAAGCCGGTCGGCCGAGAAGAACAGCGCTTCCAGCACCTCATAGGGCTCCACTCCCGGTAGTCCCGGACCGAATTGGCGTTGGGCCACTGCGCTGGCCAGTCGGTCGAACAACGCGTCCACCGCCTCCTCGTCGACCTCTCCCACCTCCAGGTTGCCGGCGTAGTCCACCTCGTGGGCGATGCCCTCGGTCAACAGCTCGCTCAAAATGTCGGCCTTGTGGGCGTCGTCGTAGTCTCCAAGCTCGTACACCACCGCGGGCTTGGTCTTGTCGAGTTTGGGAAGCCGGGCCCGCAGCACCCCCTCTACCGCCTGGTCAATCGCTTCCTCATCGGCGTCGCACACGATCAGCGTCGGGCCCAGCCAGGCGTGCTCCAACCCGAGGGCCCGCAGCTCGGCCTCCAAACCGTTGCGGGCGTCGTAGGTCCATTCGTGGAACTCGTAGGCCAGCTGCTCATCTTCGGGGCCGCCCACCTCTTCGGCGGGCTGTGGTGGCGAGGGAAATGTAGCCACGCCGCACTCCGCGCACTCCAACACGTCATCGTCGAAGGGGGCACCGCACTGAAAGCACCAAACCATGCCGAACATGGTCCCAGATAACGGGGCAGCGGTCGCATCGCAGCACTACGGTTGGGCAACGTGAACGCATCGCCCGAGACACCCGACCGCAACTTGGCGATGGAGCTGGTCAGAGTGACCGAAGTCGCCGCACTGGCCGCCTCCCGATGGATGGGCCGAGGCGACAAAGAAGGGGCCGACGGCGCCGCAGTCGAGGCCATGCGAGTGCTGCTGCGGACAGTGCCGATGGACGGGATCGTGGTGATCGGAGAGGGCGAGAAAGACGAAGCCCCCATGCTCTTCAATGGAGAGCTGATCGGCGATGGGACGCCTCCCGAATGCGACATCGCGGTCGACCCCATCGACGGCACCACGCTCACATCGCTGGGCCGGGGCAACGCCTTGTCGGTGATCGCGGTGTCCGACCGGGGAACCATGTTCAACCCCGGACCCTGCGTGTACATGGAGAAGATCGCCTTCGGCCCCGAGTGCGTGGGCTATGGCATCTCTCTGGACAACTCCCCCACTCGTAATCTCGAGCTGGTAGCCGAGGCCAAGAGCGAGCCGGTGCGGGACGTGACCGCAGTGATCCTTGACCGCGACCGCCACTCGGAACTGATCGCCGAGGTGCGCGAGGCCGGCGCCCGCATCCGGCTCATCCCCGACGGCGATGTGGCCGGGGCCATCTCCACCGCCTGGCCCGACTCGGGCGCCGACATACTGTTCGGCATCGGGGGAACCCCCGAGGGAGTCATCTCTGCGGCCGCCCTCAAGTGCATGGGCGGCGAACAACTCGGGCGGCTCTGGCCCCGCAACGACAGGGAGCGCAAGGAGGCGGAGAAACTGGGCCGGGATGTGACCAATGTGCTCACCGCCGACGACCTGGTTCAGGGCGACAACTGCTTCTTCGCCGCCACCGGGATTACCGACGGCGACCTGCTAAAGGGCGTCCACTACTACAAGAACCACGCCAGCACTCAGTCGCTGGTCATGCGCTCGAAGTCGGGCACGGTCCGACTGGTCACCGCCGACCACCAGCTGGACAAGCTGAACAGCTTCTCAGCCATCGAATTCGGCTAGCCGCCTGCCCCTGGAGGCGGCAGGGTTAGTCGATTACTGATCAGTGCGGTACAGGTAGCGCAGATCCCAGTAGCCGTAAAGCGTCGGGGTGTAGTTGCCGAACACGTTGCGAACCGCTCCCAAACGCTCCGACTGAGTGGTGTAGATGAGCGGCACGTTCTCGGCGACAATCGCTTGTGCATCCCAGTAGTGCTGTACCCGCTGCTCATAGTCGAGCTCTTTGCTGCCGGCGATGTAAAGCTCGTCGATCTCCGCCTCCCAATCGGTAGCGGGCTCGGGCTGATTCGGATGCCAAAGGTGCAGGCCTTCACCGCTATGCCACACGGTCATACCGCCGAATGGGTCGGGACTGCCGGTCAGTCCCACCACGATGGCCTCCCAGTCGTAGGTGACCGTGAGCTGGGCCACCATGTCGCCGAAGTCCACGATGCGGAAATCAACGTCGAGGCCGACCGCCGTCATCCCCTCGTGAATGATGCCGGTGATATCGGAGCGAACGCTGTTCCCCTCGTTGGTGACCATCGTGAAGGAGATGGGGTTGCCCACATCGTCCTCGCGGATGCCGTCGCCGTCGGTGTCTACCCAGCCCATCTCGTCGAGGATCTCGTTGGCCCGGTCGAGGTCGTAGGCGTACTGGCGTACCTCGGGATTGTGGAAGTCGCCGGCGGCCGGGCTCACCGAAGACCACTGCGGATAGCCCAAACCGTGCTGGACTCCGTCGATCATGGCTGCTTTGTCCATGGTGTGGGCCACAGCTTGTCGGAACGCCACGTTTTGGAACCAGTGCAGTTGAACCGGATCGACATACGGCTCGCCGGCATCGTTTAGCCCAGGGTTCTGATTGAACGCCAAGAAGTTCGTGCCGAACCCGGGGCCGCGGCGATGCAAGGAGAAGTTCTCCGCATCGGCCACGGGATCGAGCACGGCGAACTCCTCGCCCAATACGCCGTGAAAATCGGAGGTGCCGTCGCGGAACAACGCCAGTTCGGCCTCAAAGTCCTCCACGACCAACTCCACCACGCGGTCGAGATACGGCAATTGCCCATCGGCGTCGTCAGTGAGCCAGTAGTCGGGGTTTCGCTCGAAAACGACACGCTCTCCGGGTGTGTATTCCCCGATGGTGAACGGGCCAGTGCCGATGATCTCGCTGGGGTCGGTGTCAATGCCCCAAAACTCCGCGAAGTTGCCGGCCTCGATAGGTCCTTCCAGAACGTGCTTGGGGTAGATGGCGGTGCCCAGCGAGCGCAAGAACGGCGCGAACGGCTGCGGGAGGACGAATTCCACGGTGTGGTCGCCAAGTGCCGTCACCGTCATCTGCGCCTGCTCCCATTGGCCAGTCTCAGAATTCAGGAATCGGAACTCGAAAGAGGCTCGGCTCGCCGCTTGGAAATCATCGTTGTAGACGACCCGACGGAACGTGAACTCCACGTCGTGGGCCGTGAACGGGGTTCCGTCGTGCCACTGCACGTCGTCGCGCAGATGGAACACCCAGCGCAGCCCATCATCGGAGCGCTCCCACGATTGCGCCAGCATCGGCTCTATCGCATCGTTCAACCACGAGGTCTGGGTGAGGCCCTCGAACAGGTACCCGAGCACGCCCGACGATCCCGCGTCCCTAGCCAGCGCGAGGTTGAAAGTGAGGGGCTCGGAGATCGTCGCCACCGTGAGCGTGCCGCCGTGATTTCCGATCTCATAGGAGAACCCCTCGGCATTGCGGCGCAGTTCCTCGACGATGGCCATGGACGGAACAAGTCCCCCGAACGCAGCAGCCGCCGCCATGCGACGGCGGAGTTGCTCCAGAGCCGACTCGCCCACCGGGTTGATTGCCTCGCTGGTCTCGGGCGGCGCAGGCTCGGCAGTCGGAACGGGGGTCGGCTCGGGCGGCGCAGGCTCGGCAGTCGGAACGGGGGTCGGCTCGGGCGGCGCAGGCTCGGCAGTCGGCTCGGGTGGCGCAACCGTCGGCTCGGCAGTCGGCTCGGGTGGCGCAACCGTCGGCTCGGCAGTCGGCTCAGCGGCATCTGGCTCTTCGGAGTCCGTGTCCGGCGCGACCGTCTCTTCGGGCATCGACGCGGAGGGAGCCGGATCATCGTCCGAACAGGCGAACGTGAAGGCGAAAACGAGCACAAGCAAGAAACCGAGCCACCGCTTGGGGTTCACTGTTGGAGTCCTTGCGGGCATTTGTGGAAAGTCTATTTGCGGCGGGAGAACCAACCGATGGTCGCCCGTCGCCAATGCCGAGGCGCTTTGCTGGACAGGACGGCCAGCACCCGGTTCTGCCAGCTGCTGATCACCTCGGGGCGGGACTTTGCCGCCGCGGCCAACGCCACTGAGGCCACGGCATCGGCGTCTTGCCATCCAATCGACGGCCACCGGTCCAAATCCCAGTGTCCCCGCTGGTGAAACTCAGTGTGGGTCAACCCGGGCAACACGGTGGTGACCGTCACCCCTGTGCCCTTGTGCTCTTCGTACAGGCCCTCGCCAAAGCTGGTGATGAATGCCTTGGTGGCCGAGTAAACCGCAGTCATCGGCATGCCTTGAAGCGAGGCCATGGAAGACACCAGGATCACCTGGCCCCGGTCCCGGGCGGCCATCGGTCGCAGGGCGGCATGGGTCAGCCGCACCAGCGCCACCACGTTCAGATCGATGGTCTCCGACACCTCAGCAAGATCTTGAGCATGAAACAGCCCCTCGTAACCCAGTCCGGCGTTGTTCACCAGCAGGTCGATAGGGGCCTCCTCGGCCATCACCCGCTTCTCCACCGCGGCCAGCCCCTCTGGGTCGCACAGGTCGGCCTCCAGCACCTCCACGTCCACTTGCCCCCCGCTGGCCCGCAACTCAGCAGCCAGTTCCTCTAGTCGGTCGCCGCTGCGGGCCACCAGCACCAAATCAACCCCCGCAGCGGCCAATTGCACGGCCATCGCCCGCCCGATTCCCGTCGATGCCCCCGTGACCAACGCCCGCTCCCACCGAGCCTTCCGCGACCCACCCAACTTGTTTCCGAGCATCCCTTACCGACCCACACCTGTCGCACTCACAGCGGACAAACTAGCGTCTGGCCGAACCCCGTCCATTGCTCTGGCAGCTCAGCAGTCATCATTCTCGAAGCAGGTTGCAGAGCGCTGCCGCCTGATATCATAATGCAAGCATGGCGAACGTACTAGTACGCAATCTCCCTGATGAAACACACACGTTGCTCCAGCAGCGCGCGGCCCGTGAGGGCAAGTCGCTCCAACAGTTCCTAGTAACAGAATTGCAGCGGCTAGCCGAGCGGCCTTCAGTCCAAGACGTTCTGGAACGGGCCAGGCAGCAGAGCGGCGGACGGATCGGTCTCGCCGAAGCCGCCGAGTATCTGGCCGAAGAACGCCAACAACGTTGATAGTGGTGGACGCGTCGGTGGCGGTCAACGCCCTCGCCGACAACACATCTGATGGCGACCGAGCGCGGGCCGCACTAATGGCAGACCCCGACCTCGCTGCCCCAGACCTCATGAACGTGGAAGTCGTATCCGTTCTCCGCCAGTGGTGGCAACGGGGGCAATTGAGTGACCAGAACATGCGCGAGGCCATCGCAAACCTGGCTGCTCTGGATGTTGCCCACTTCCCAACCTTGCCGCTCATGGCTCGCGCCTACGAGCTTCGTTCCAATCTCACCCCTTACGACGCTGCCTATGTGGCCCTTGCTGAAACGCTCGGCTGTCCTCTCCTAACCGCCGATATCAGACTGGCCAAAGCACCAGGCCCCCTCTGCCAAATCGACGTCATCTGAAGTTACTCACTCAAGCACAAACTGACTAACGCCCGAAGTTTGAAGCGCCCTGGTCTTTCTGAAGGGGCTGGATGCCCGTCAGCTGACGGTGGCGGAGTCGCTTAGTAGGGCGACGCTGTCGTGGGAGACTTCGACGAAGCCGCGCTCGACGGCGATGGTGGTCTTGGCGCCGTCGGTGGTGTACACCCGCACGTCGCTGGGCACCAGGACGCCCAAGAAGGGCACGTGGCCGGGCTGGAACGCGATCTCTCCGTCGGTGGTGCGGGCCACCACCATCTCGGCTTCGCCGGTGTAGACGATCTCCTCGGGGGAGACGAGCTCGACAGTGAGGGCCACGGTCAGGCTGCCTGGGCCTCGAGTTCGGCCGCTTTGCGGTGGGCGTCCTCGGCGCCGCCGACCATGAAGAAGGCCTGCTCCGGCAGGTCGTCCAGGTCGCCGTTGACCAGTGCCTCAAAGGAGTCCACCGTCTCGTTGACCGGGGTGAACACGCCGGGCAAACCGGTGAACACCTCGGCCACGAACATGGGCTGGGACAGGAACCGCTGCACCTTGCGGGCCCGGGACACGATCACCTTGTCCTCCTCCGACAACTCGTCGAGGCCCAAGATGGCGATGATGTCCTGAAGCTCCTTGTAGCGCTGGAGGATCTCCTGCACCCGGCGGGCCACGCCGTAATGGCGGTCCCCCACCACCTCGGGGGTGAGGATGGTAGAGGTGGAGGCCAGCGGGTCCACCGCCGGGTAGATGCCCAACGCGGCGATGTCGCGGCTCAGCTCAGTGGTGCCGTCGAAGTGGGTGAAGGAGGTGAACGGCGCCGGGTCGGTGTAATCGTCGGCCGGCACGTACACCGCCTGAAGCGAGGTAATGGAGCGGCCCCGGGTGGAGGTGATGCGCTCTTGGAGTTCGCCCATCTCGTCGGCCAGCGTGGGCTGGTAGCCAACCGCCGATGGCATCCGGCCCAACAGGGTGGACACCTCGGAGCCGGCCTGCACAAAGCGGAAGATGTTGTCGATGAACAGCAGCACGTCTTGGTTCTGCACGTCGCGGAAGTACTCGGCCATGGTCACCCCGGCCAGGCCCACCCGCAACCGCACGCCGGGAGGCTCGTCCATCTGGCCGAACACCAGGGCGGCCTTGTCCAAAACCCCCGACTCCTCCATCTCCAAGAACAGGTCGGTGCCCTCACGGGTGCGCTCGCCCACTCCGGCAAACACCGACACGCCGCCGTGCTGGGTGGCCACCCGGTTGATCATCTCGGTGATGAGCACCGTCTTGCCCACACCGGCGCCGCCGAACAGGCCGATCTTGCCGCCCTCCTTGTAGGGGGTGAGCAGGTCGATGACCTTGATGCCGGTCTCGAACATGCGGGTGGACGGCTCAAGGGAGTCGAACGAGGGGGCCGGCCGGTGGATCTCCCACTCCTCGCCCACGTCCAGGGTGTCGCGGTCGGTGTCCAGGCAATCCCCCACCACGTTCCACACATGGCCCAGGGTCACATCGCCCACCGGGACGGTCATGCCCTGGCCGGTGTTGCGCACCACTGTGCCCCGGGTGAGGCCGTCAGTGGGCTTCAGGGCGATGGCCCGCACCCGGCCCTCGCCGATCTGCTGGGCCACCTCGGCCTTCACGGTCACCGTCTCGCCGTCCACGTTCACGTCGAACTCAAGTGCGGTATTGATCTCGGGCAGGGCGTCCGGGGGGAACTCGGCGTCGATGACCGGGCCGGCGATTCCGACTACTCGCCCGTCTTTGAGGTTCTCCGACATCTGTACTTCTTCTCCTACTGGTTGGCGGTGGCGAGGAGATCGGCGATATCGCCTACATCATCCTCTTCCTTAAGGGCTTCGGCACCGCCGACGATCTCCATAATCTCGGTGGTGATGGCGTCTTGGCGGGCCCGGTTCATGGCCCGGGTGAGCTTGGTGATCAGCTCCTCGGCGTTGTCGGTGGCCGCCTTCATGGCCCGCTGGCGGTTGGCATGCTCAGAGGCGGCCGCGTCCAGCAGGGCAGAGAACAGCCGCGACTCCACATACCGGGGCAAAAGCGACTCCAGCACTCCCTCGGGGGAGGGCTCGAACTCGAAGGCGGCCCGCAATTCGCCCGTTCCGGCGGCGGCGATCACATCGATGCTCTCCAGTGGCAAAAAACGCCGCACGGCCACCCTTTGGGTGCCGATGGTGAAGAACTCCATGTAGGTCAAGATCACCTCGTCGATGTGGCCCGACTCGAACCGGTCGGCCACGATCTCGGCCACTTGGCGGGCGTCGTCGTAGGTGGGGGTGTCGCTCATGCCGGTGAAGGCCTCGTCGATCCGGTAGTTGCGGAACCGGAAGTAGTCCTGGCCCTTCTTGCCGATGAGCATGAGCGAGTAATCCTGCCCCTTGGTTTGGGCGTCCATCAGCTCTCGCTCGGCGGCCTTGATCACCGAGCTGTTGTAAGGCCCGGCCAAGCCGCGGTCAGAGGTGATGACCACGAATCCCACCCGGCGCACCGGATCGCGCCGCTCCAGCAGCGGATGAGAAGCCTCGGCCCCGCCCGCGGCCACGTCTTCGATGACGCTGGTGAGCTTCGTTGAGTAGGGCCGGGCGGCGTGGGCCCGCTGTTGTGCCTTCACCACCCGAGTGGCGGCGATCAGCTCCATGGCCCGAGTGATCTTCTTGGTCGACTGCACCGACGAGATCCGCCGGCGAAGGGCCCGTTCCTGCCCTCCGGGCATTAGTCATCCCCCAGGCAGCGTCTCGCCACTAGGCGATCAGCAGGCTGGTGCTCACCGGGCATGGATTCAGTCTTCCTCGGGCCGCTGGATGTCGGTCTCGGGAAGCGTGTGGTCGGCGTCCACCACTCCGGATGCTGCCTCGGCCTGGGCTTCGGCATCGGGCTCGTCGCCCTCGGGCTCGGCCGACGACTCGAACTGGGCGGCAAAGGCCGAAACCGCGGCCTCCAGGGCCTCTTCGTCCACCGCTCCGGTGTCCACTACCGACGACATCAGGTCGGCGTTGCGGGCTCGGACCCACTCCAGCAGCTCAGACTCGAAGCGGGCCACGTCTTCGATGGGGATGTTGTCCAAAAAGCCCCGGGTGCCGGCATAAAGCGACACCACTTGCTCTTCCACCGGCATGGGCGTCTGGATGCCCTGCTTGAGCAGCTCGGTGAGGCGATAGCCCCGGTCGAGCTGGGCTTGGGACACTGCGTCCAGATCAGAGCCGAAAGCGGCAAAGGCCTCAAGCTCGCGGAACTGCTGGAGGTCGGCCTTGAGCGTGCCCACCGCGGTCTTCATGGCCTTGATCTGGGCAGCGGAGCCCACCCGGGAAACCGAGATGCCCACGTCCACCGCGGGCCGCACCCCCGATTTGAACAGGTCGTCCTGCAAGAAGATCTGGCCGTCGGTGATGGAGATCACGTTGGTGGGAATGTAGGCCGACACGTCGCCGGCCTTGGTCTCGATGATGGGCAGCGCGGTCAGAGACCCCGCTCCCCGCTCATCGCTCAGCTTGGCCGCCCGTTCCAGCAGGCGGCTGTGCAGGTAGAACACGTCGCCGGGGTAGGCCTCGCGTCCCGGCGGTCGGCGCAGCAGCAGCGCCATCTGGCGGTAGGCCTCGGCCTGCTTCGACAGATCGTCGTACACCGCCAGCGCGTGGCCGCCGTTGTCCATCCAGTGCTGGCCCATGGCGCAGCCGGCATAAGGGGCCAAATACTTGAACGGGGCCGGGTCGGAAGCGGGGGCCACCACTACCACCGTGTATTCCATGGCGCCCCGCTCGGCCAGCGTGGCCACTGCCTGGGCCACGGTGGAGGCCTTCTGGCCAATGGCCACGTATACGCACTTAACCCCTTGGCCCTTCTGGTTCAAGATGGTGTCCATGGCCACGGTGGTCTTGCCCGTCTTGCGGTCGCCGATGATCAGCTCCCGCTGGCCCCGGCCGATGGGGATGAGCGAGTCGATGGCCTTGATGCCGGTCTGAATGGGCTCATGCACCGGCTTGCGACCGGTGATGCCGGGCGCCTGCACCTCCATGCGGCGGGTGTCGGCGCCCACGATGGGCCCCTTGCCGTCCACCGGCTCGCCGAGGGCGTTCACTACCCGGCCTAAAAGGGCGTCGCCCACCGGAACCGACAGGATGTCGCCGGTGGAGCGGACCGCCTGGCCCTCTTCGATTTCGTCCACCTCACCGAGCACCACCGCGCCGATGGAGTCCTCGTCCAGGTTCAGGGCCAAGCCAATGGTCCCGTTCTCAAACTCGAGCATCTCGTTCACCGCTGCGCCGGGCAGCCCGGAGATGCGGGCGATACCGTCGCCCACTTCGGTGATCCGCCCCACCTGGGCCAGCTCAACCTCGGGCTGGAAGCCCTCCAGGTTGCGGCG
>JAJEEH010000077.1 GCA_022821105.1 Acidimicrobiia bacterium | reverse complement strand
GCGATGATCCCGAGGATCTGGCCGGCGATGCCTGCGAGACCGGCCGGGTGAGCCCGCCGCCGGCCGGCGTTGATCCCGCCACTGCCGGGACCTTCTTCTCCGGAGTGGTCACCGGTCCAGATTTCTGTGCTAACCACAGCTTGGGCGGCGCCCGCACCTATGGCAACGACGTAGACGGCGACGGCGTGGCCGACCAGTGCTCGCTGGCCACCACGAAGCGTGAGGCCATCGCTCGCCAGCGAGCCTTGGAATCCTTCATCGTGAGCCTCTCGGCTGCTGAAGCGACCAAGCTGGCCGATCTGTCAGAGTGGATTGGTATCTTCGAGACCGCCGCGGCCGATCGCACAACGGCGCAAACCACGCGTCTCGCCGTGCTCAATGCACAGTACGCATCAGAATTTGATGACACCTCTGCCACCACCACTGGTGAGTTGGATAGCGGGAACAACGGTTCTGAGGTTGCCGCAGTGAAAGATGCGATCAAGGTAATCACCGACAAGCGAGACGGCCCTGTCGCCCGCTACGCCAACGCTCTGGCTACTGAGTGTCGGGCTCTGGGTACCCAGGACTTCGGCGACTCCCCCAGCGCTTTGGCCCGTGATGAGTGTGTTACGAGGCCGTCCACTGGGCAAGCTCTGAGCTAACCCAAAATCTGGATCCATATCTGGATAACTTCGGACTGGTCCGGCTCCTCTCGGGGGGCCGGGCCAGCCCGCGTCTGCGAACACAGTTGCTACACTGCGTTTATTCAGTTCCCCCTCCACGCTCCTCTTCGAGGGAGAAACAAATGAACGGTGCACTGGCCACCACACTGATCGGCATCACCGGCGGCGGGCTATTGACCCTGCACGCTTTATTTTTCCGCATGATCTTTACCCGCTTGGACCGCGTTTACGATCTTGCCATGGACCAAGGAAAGAGATTGGCCCGCATCGAGGCGAAGCTAGAGATCGATCCGCCCGCCGAAGCCGCCTAACGGCACCGAAACCAGGATTTTGCGGGCTGCGATTGCCTCGGGCTTAAGAGGACGCGCACCGATCAGAGCTTCACTGTTTTCCTTTCCTTCCTCGTCTTCACTGTTTTCTCTTTCTTCCGCATTCCTCCGACGGTGACCTCGTTTGTCGAAATGCGAACAGCGCCCTGCTCGTCATCGGCAAATGGCGCCACTAGGCGGCTTCGGCAGGGGAGCCGACACATCACACGTCGAGCCGCGTGGCCCCAGAGATTAGGTGTAACGGTGAGGCGGGGGGTGGCCTGCTGGTTGGGTGCATCGGACCTTGCTGCGCTCGCCGATATGGGTGCATCGCGCCCTTTTCGTCGGCGGTTTCAGGGCCACATCGCCCATGACAGCGGTGCGGCGCCACTCGGCGACGAGTTCGGCTGCCGAGAGTCCCAGACCTGCTTGGTGCGAATGCCAGCAGAGCTGCAAGAGCTTCTGGCGGTGGTCGACGACCTGTAGCAATTCGGGCACCTCGAACACTCTGCGCCCTGTGTCCTCATCTCGGGATTCCACCACCGCCCCTGCTGAGACCAGGCCGCGAAGGCCACGCCTCACCGAATGGACGCTGCGGCCCGTAGCGTCGCTGAGGTAGGCAACGCTCGAAGCCGGCATGGTGGCCATCGCATCCAGGGTGGCGGCCGCAGCCGAGTGAGATCTCAAGCCCAGCCTGTCCCACTTGGCCAGCATGCCCTCTATGGCATGGCCGACCGACTCTGCGTAGTCACAGGCCACAGAGGCAGCGTCAGCGATGAACGAGACCGCTGCCTCCCCGCAGGCATCGCGCACCTGGCTCTCGCTGTCGCCCGTGTAGGTCTGGTAGGGCCGCAGCGCCGCGAAGTATTCCTGCTTGTGCTCGGCAATCGCAGCCGAGAGCGGAACAGGCATCAATGTCGGCCAGTTTCGCTGAAGCACGCTGTGGATCAGTGCCCTGCCGACACGCCCGTTCCCGTCTGGAAACGGATGGATCGTCTCGAACTGCAAATGGGCGATTGCGGCTTTGGCCAAAGGATGCCCAAGGTCGTGCGCTGACACATAGTCCGCCAAGTCCTCGCAGAGAGGGAGTACAAACTCCGCTGGCGGCGCGACAAACAGCGCTTCCAGTGGTGTGGCCCCCCTCGGACCGATCCAGATGTCATCGCCGCGCATGCTTCCCGGTTCGAACGCCACGTCGGCGCCCTCAAACAACCGTTTGTGCATCTCTCTCAGGTCGGAGACACGAACAGGGATCCGCGCCCTGCGTCCGACCGCTACAGCATGGGCAGCAAGCCGAACGGCTCCGAGAGCTTGCCTGTCTCGCTCCTGGCGCCCGGGGTCGCGTTCGGCTCGCAAGGATTCGAGCAGACTCAACGACCGCAGCGTCGTCGAAACCCCCTCCACGTCGCTGGTCGCTATCCCCTCAGAGCGGTTCAGGCACCACTCCACAGCGGGATGCTCGGGCAATATCGCCACCAATCCCGCCATCCGATCACCAGCTGCTTTCACCCGCTGTGCCGTACTTTGACTCAGCTCAGGGCTCCAACCGGCGATTCTGTGCGGCACCAGTGCCTTGTACGGCTCAGGCCCTAGAACACCGTCGTAGACTCGGTCAACGTACCTCCCCATACATTCCAAACTAACCGCCGAATTGCAAAGGCGGTCACTTTTGTTCCGAAAGCGACCGTCGTATTGCGCGGGCGGTCACTTTCAATGGACAAACGTCTGTTGAACGGTGCTCTACGGGATCGGCAATAGCACCTTTCGAATCTCTGTTGCCGCGGCCCTGACCGAGGCGGCACCTGGCCGCAGCCGGAGATGCCGGCATGGCTAGCCTCAGCTACAAGGGCTCCGAGCTAGGCGGCTTCAGCGGGTGGGTCGATGTTTAGCTTGCTCTCGATGCGGTCCAATCGCTCACCTTGGACCATGGCAAGAACGTAAACGCGGTCGGACCGCTCTTCTATGCGGTCCAAGCGGGTGAAGATCATGCGGAAGAATACAGCGTGCAGGGTCAACAGCCCGCCGCCGGTAATGCCGATCAGTGTGGTGGCTAGTGCACCGTTCATTTGTTTCTCCCTCGAAGAGGAGCGTGGAGGGGGAACTCAATAAACGCAGTGTAGCAACTGTGTTCGCAGACGCGGGCCGGCCCGGCCCCCCTTGGGGAGCCGGACCGGTCCGAAGTTATCCAGATATGGATCCAGAGTTTGGTTTAGCGCTCAGGCAACCCGGTCTCAACAGGTGTTCTCGGGTTGCACTCGTCCCGGGCCAGGGCACTGGCGGCATCGCCGAAGTCC
>JAJEEH010000221.1 GCA_022821105.1 Acidimicrobiia bacterium | reverse complement strand
TTCTTCCAGGCCCGCACCTGGGAGCGGCCCCAGTGGTTCGAGTCGAACGCTGATCTGGTGGACCGCTACGAGGTGGAGGACCGAGAGGTGGAATGGGACGCCCGGTGGTGGAGCCCCATCACCGTGGCCGAGCACCTCAACCTGCGGGAGAACTGCGGGATGGTCGACCTCAGCGCCTTCCAGATCTTCGAGCTGACCGGGCCGGGCGCGGTGGCCTACGCCGACTATCTGGCGGTGAACAAGGTGGACGTGCCGGTGGGCCGCTCCATCTACACCCCGTGGCTGACCCCCGACGGCGGATTCCACTCCGACCTGACCATGATGCGGATGGGCGACGAGCGGGTGCGCGTCGTGACCGGCGTGTTCGACGGCGGCCGCGACGAGTTCTGGGCCCGCCGCCACCTGCCCACCGACGGCTCGGTGAGCTTCGCCAACATCACCGATCAGATCACCACCCTTGGGGTGTGGGGGCCCAACGCCCCCCACGTGATCGGCGCGCTGACCAGCCAAGACCTCAGCCAGGCCGGGTCGCCCTACGGCTCGCTGGTGGACGTGGAGCTGAACTGCGGCGGTCGCACCATCGAGGCCACGCTGTTCCGCATCTCGTATGTGGGCGACACTGGCTGGGAGATCTACGCCGCCTGGGACGACGGCCCGGTGCTGTGGGACGCCCTCATGGCGGTGGGCGCTGACTACGGGCTGTGCCCCACCGGCGGCGGAGTGTACGGCACCTCCGGGCGCTTAGAGAAGGGCTACCGGCTCATGGGGGCCGAGCTGGAGAGCGAGTACAACCCGCTGGAGGCCGGCCTGGCCCGCCCCAAGGTGAAGGCCGCGCCGTTCATCGGCAAGGAGCCGTATTTGGCCGCCCGAGAGATGGGCGATCCCGAGGTGTCGATGTGCGTGCTCACCGTGGAGGATCAGACCGACGGCCAGGGTCGCAAGCGCTACATGCAGGGGGGCAACGAGCCGATCTTGACCCAGGACGGCCAGCGGATCACCGACTCCCACGGGCGGGTGTCGCGGGTGACTACCGCGGGGCCGGGGCCGTCGGTGGACAAGCACCTGCTGATGGCCTATCTGCCCGCCGAGCTGGCCCATCCGGGCACCGACCTCCAGGTGATGTACATGAACGAGCTGTTCCCGGTGAAGGTGGCCAGCACCGGCGCGGTGTTCGACCCCGAAGACACCCGTTTGCGGGGCTGAGGAAGCGAATTGGCCATGAGGATCTTGTGCTGCGTCAAGCGAGTGCCGGCCCCGGGGGCCAAGATCAACGTGACCGACGATGGGCTGGCGGTGGACGCCTCCCATCTGGGCTTCGCCACCAGCCCCCACGAGGAGTGCGGGGTGGAGGAGGCCGTGCAGCTCACCGAGCGCCACGGCGGCGAGGTAACCGTGCTGACGCTGGGCCCGGCGGAGGCCGCAGATCAGCTTCGCTACGCCGCGTCCGTGGGGGCCCACCACGGCGTGCTGGTGGCCACCGACGGCTCGGCTTGGGACCCCCAGCGCACCGCGGCTGCTCTCACCGAGGCCATCCGGGGGTTGGAGGCGGCGGACGGCCCCTTCGACCTATTGGTATTCGGCAACGAGTCGGCCGACTCCGGGGGGTTCCAGGTGGGCGTGCGGGTGGCCTACGCCCTGGGCCGACCCATAGTCAACGGCATCAAGGGCATCGAAGTGGATGCCGACGCTGGCGACGGCGTGGTTCGGGCCCGCAGGGAGATCGACGGCGGATTTGAGGTGTACGAGCTGCCCATGCCCGCCGCGGTCGGTGTCAAAGAGGGAATCAACCTGCCCCGGTACCCCACCATGCGGGGGCGGCTGGCGTCTAAGAAGCTGGAGATCGCCGAGCAGGCCTCCGACGCCGAACCCGGCGGGCAGTCGCTGGTGCGATTGCACCGGCCGAGGGAGACGGTCACCGAGACGGTGATTCTGGGGAACAGCCCCGAGGCGGCTCCGGCCGTGGTGGACGTGCTCGAAGAACTGGGAGTGGTGTGATGCTGCTCGTGGTGTTGGAGCACGACCGGGGCATCATGGACGAGGCCGCCCGCGAAGCGCTGACCTTCGGGCGGAAGCTGGCCGCCCAGATGGGTGCGCCGCTGCATGCCGCGCTGATCGGCGCCGACGACGCCGAATTGGTGTCTGAAGCCGGGTCCTTCGGTGCCGAGACGGTGTACACCGCCGTCCACGAGGTGCTGGCCGACTTCGGCCCCGAGGCCTGGGGCGAGGCCGCGGCCGAGATGATTCGCCAGCTCAATCCGGCGGCGGTGCTGGCCGGAGGCAGCGAGCGGGGCAACGAGGTCATGGCCCAGATAGCCGCCCGACTCGATCTGCCCATGGTGGCCAACTGCCTCGAAGTAGACCTTAACGGCGGGGCGGGGGAGTGGAACATCACTCGCCAGCAATGGGGCGGCTCGCTGCTGGAGGATGCCTGCCTGGTCTCCGAGCGGCCCCTGCTGACCAGCGGCCTGCACACGCTGGCCGCCGAGCGGGCTGAGGCCGCGGTTGAACCTGTCGCCCAGGCGGTAGAAGTCGACCTGGACCCCACCCTGGCTCGCACCGTGGTCAAAGACCGGGTGGTGCTGGAAGCCGGAGTCACCCTGTCAACCGCCCCGGTGGTGATCGGCGGCGGCCGGGGGGTGGGATCGCCCGAGGCGTTCGCTCCTCTGGAAGAGCTGGCCGCCATGCTGGGCGGCCGGGTGGGTTGCAGCCGGGCGGTGACCAACAACGGCTGGCGGCCCCACTCCGACCAGGTGGGCCAGACCGGCACCCGCATCACCCCCGAGATCTACATCGCCTCGGGCATCTCCGGGGCCATCCAGCACTGGGTGGGGGCCAAGGCCAGCAAGCACATCCTGGCCATCAACATCGACCCCGAGGCCAACATGGTGGTCAAAGCTGACTGGGCCGTCATCGCCGACCTGCACGAGGTGATCCCCGCCATCACCGAGGAGATCAAGCGCCGCCGAGCCTAAGGCTCAGGGGCAGCGCCGGTCAGGCGGAGAGCTGGGCGGCGAGGCGATTGGCTGCGGCGGCGACGGCCAGACCGTGGTCGTGGGCCAGATCGGGGTCGGGGAAGCGGAAGGCGGGGCCCTGAATGTGGAGGGCGGCCAGCGGCTGGCCGCTCTCGCTGAGCACGGGGGCAGCCACTGAGTTCAGGTCTTCTACGAATTCCTCGTAAACCCAGGCATATCCCAGGCTGCGAACTTGCACTAGGCGATCTCGGATCGCGTCAGGGTCAATCACTGTCCGCTGGGTGCAGGCCTCAAGCGGTTGGGCAAGGCATTCTTCCTGCTGTTCAACGGGGAGGTGGGCCAGCAAGACCAGCCCCGAGGCCACGGCGTGCAGCGGGGAATACTCGCCGGTCCAGTCTCGGATTTGGATGTCGGAAGATATGTGGGTCTGGTCCAGGTAATACGCCTGACCGTTGTCGATAATCGACAGGCCAGCCACCTCGTGCAGAGCGTCGGTCAACTCCAGCAGGTGGGGACGGGCGGCGGTGATTAGGTTGCGGGTTCCCGACGCCGCTCCGGTGATGTCGATCAGCCCGTCGCCCAACTGGTACGCCCCCCCGGCCTCCATTTGGGTTACGGCGTTCTCGGCTTCCAAAGCGGCCAGCAGCCGGGCCACCGTGCTCTTGGGCAGTTTCACCTTTTCGGCTAGATCGGTTACTCCCAATGGCCCTTGGGCCAGCGTGCGCAGCAGTAAAAACGCCCGCTCAACCGACTGCACCGCCATATCCGCAGGATACCCCGCAAACAGAAGCGTTCCACGATGCGGAACACCAATTTTGAGAAGATTTCTGCTACTCGACGTCTCGGGTCGGGATGCTGGAGTCGAGAGTGTGGTAGTCGGAAGCGTCTCGGGCGTATATCGCTAGCTCGGTGTGCAACCCGGTGGGCAGATCGAGGGTTCCGGCCCAGATCGCAATGCGGCTCAGCTGCTCTGGTGTTTCTCCGGGTGGTACCGCATCCACCCGCCAGAACAGCGAGCTTCCGCACCGCCGACAGAAGCCGTAGGCCACATCGGGCCATTCCTCGGGGTGGTACCACTCCAGCGTGTCGTCGGAGATCAGGCGAAGTTGGTCGCGCTGGCAACCGGTGGCGGCGGTGAAGTGCCCCGTCCAGCGCCGACATCGCTCGCAATGGCAGTTCCACACTGGTCGGGCCGGCCCGTCGATCACATAGCTCACGCTCCCGCACATGCACCGCCCGGTCAATGACTCAGTCATGAGCTCTCCTCCTCCTGTTATTGGTGAGTAGTCACCTCACTCCGATTGACTCGTGATCTCGGCTTTGCGGCGGGCGATGAAATCTTGCAGTTCGGCGTTGATGGCGTCGTCGATGGGGGGTGGCTGGTAGTCGGCCAGCAGTTCTTTCCAGCGGGTGTTGGCCCGCTGTGCGGCGGTGAGGGAGCCCTCCTCGGACCACTGCTCGTAGCTGTTGTTGTCGGCCACCTCGGAGCGCCAGAAGGCGGTCTCGAAGTTGGCCAGGGTGTGGGCGTTGCCCAAGAAGTGGTCGCCGTGGGTGTTGGTGCGAAACGCCTCCATGGCCTGGCCGTTGTCGCTCAAATCCACCCCCCGGGCGTGGACCTCCATGGCGCCCAGTTGGTCGGCGTCCATTATGAGCTTCTCGTAGCCCAG